>JBEVEC010000046.1:0-17076 GCA_040512975.1 Tardiphaga sp.
TGGTGATGATGTCGTTGGCCATCACGCCGGCCTTCGAGGCCGGGGTATCGTCGATCGGCGACACCACCTTGATCAGGCCGTCTTCCATGGTGACCTCGATGCCGAGGCCGCCGAATTCGCCGCGGGTCTGCACCTGCATGTCGCGGAAGCTCTTGGCATCCATGTAGCTGGAATGCGGATCGAGGCCCGTGAGCATGCCGGAGATCGCCGATTCCACCAGCTTGGAATCATCCGGCTTCTCGACATAGTCGCTGCGGACGCGCTCGAACACGTCGCCGAACAGGTTGAGTTGGCGGTAGGTGTCGGACGTGGCGGCACGGGCTGACGTGCCCATGAACACCGCGCGCGGCTGGGTGACGAACAGCGTCAAGGCGGCGCCGGTGGCAGCACTCAGCAGAATTATGGAAGTCTTGCGCATCATCCGCGAACCTTTTCGCCTTCGTTAGCGGCCCACCATGGGCCTGGATCAATGGGAGTGCCGTCCTTACGGAACTCGATATAAAGAACAGGCTGGCTGGCATTGGTCGCAATCACCGACGCTACACGAGATGTCGATCCCATGACAGCGACCGGTTCGCCCGTCAGGACGAACTGACCAATGTTCACCGATATACGCTCCATCCCGGCGATCAGGACATGATATCCGCCCCCTGCGTTGAGGATCAAGAGTTGTCCGTAGCTGCGGAACGGGCCGGAATAGACAACCCAGCCATCACACGGGGTTGTGACCTGGGCGCCGGCGCGGGTGGCCAGCGAGATACCTTTTTCAAGGCCTCCGACACCGTCGGAGCCGCCGAAATTGCGTAACTTCACGCCATTCACCGGCAGCGCGAGCATGCCGCGGGCCGAGGCGAAGGCAATCGCGGGACTGAGTCGGCCGGGGTCCTTCAGACCACCAACATTCGGCTTGCCGTTGGCGAGCGCCGCCGGTGTGCCCTGCAGACTCGCATTCATCGCGGCCTTTGCGGCGACCTTGGAGTCCTGCTCCATCTTGGCGATCAGGCCCTGCAGGCTGTCGACCTGGCGGGACAATGTCACCGCGCGGACCGACTCGGCTTCCATGTCCTTTTCGGCCGCGGTCTGCTGCTGCTGCCGTGCCTCGGTCAGGGACGCCAGACGGGTCTGTTCGTCCTTCAATTTGTCGCGGTCGCCGGCCAACTGGTCGCGTTCGCCGGCGATCGCCTTGCGCAAGGTCACGAGCTCACCGAGATCGGCGGCGATCTTTTGCGCGCGCGCGCGCATTTCGGGCACCACCGCGCCGAGCAACATCGCGGTGCGCAGCGACTGCAGCGCATCCTCCGGGCGCACCAGCAGCGCCGGCGGCGCGCGGCGTCCGGCGCGCTGCAACGCCGCCAGGACTTCAATGATTTCGCCGCGACGCGATTCCAGCGTGCCGCGGATCTGCTGCTCGCGGGTATCGAGCGGACGCAGCCGCGCCTCGGCATCGTCGATACGCGTCTCGACGCCGCGCACCCGGGCGGCGACGTCGATCAGTTGCTGGTTGAGCTTGCCGCGATCCTGTCCGATCGCAGCGATATCGGCCTTCAGCTTCGCCTGCAGGTCGGCGGCGTTCTTTTGCTGCAGGCGGATGGCTTCGAGCTCATCGGCGCGCTGCCGCAGCGTATCGGCGGACGGCGCCGCGGCTTGTTGAGTCGGCAAGGCGACCTGCGCGCGTGCAAGAATCGGCAGCACCACGAGGCTTGAAGGAACGAGACCCGCAGAAAAAAGCATGGCCGCAAACGACGGCGTTGACGGCCAGCGGCGCGCGGCGTCGATTCCAGAAGCAATGGGCCGCGGTGATGACATCGTCGTATCGAGGCGCCTTGGTTTGAAACTTAAGTCGTCGCACAGCGAACTTGAAATAGATGAGTCGCTAGACGCGGTGATAGGGGTGACCCGCAAGAATCGTCGCCGCCCGGTAGATCTGTTCGAGCAGCATCACGCGTACCATTTGATGAGGCCAGGTCGCCGACCCGAAGGCCAGGCTCAATTTGGCTTTGCGCCGCAAATCGGGCGAAAGTCCGTCCGCGCCGCCGATGACAAAAACATTATGCGGCACGGCGTCGTCGCGCCATTTGCCGATCTGACGGGCGAAGCTCGCGCTGTCGATGCTGCTGCCGCGCTCGTCCAGTGCGACAATCACGGCCTTTTCAGGAATCAGCGCCACGATCGCCGCGCCCTCCTCGCTGATTCGCGTAGGCGCGTCGCGGGCGCGGCTTTCGGCGAGTTCATGAATGGTCAGGCTGCGGAAGCCGAGCTTGCGGCCGAGATCATCGAAGCGGTCGCGGTAGCGTTCGGCCAGTTCGCGCTCGGGGCCCTGCTTGAGCCTGCCGACGGAAATCACGATGAGATGCATGGATGGTATCTCACACGAATCCGTAGCCCGGATGGAGCGAAGCGCAATCCGGGAGTCACCAACGCCGTGTCTGCGATTCCCGGATTACGCTTTGCTTCATCCGGGCTACGACGACTCGCTCAGACCGCTTTCAAATCCAGCCGCGGCTCGTCGGACGGGCTTTGCGTCCACAGTCGCTCGAGATTGTAGAACTCGCGCACCTCGGGCCTGAACACGTGCAGGATCACTTCGCCGGTATCGATCAGCACCCAATCGCAATTGGTCAGGCCTTCGACATGCAGCTTCTTCTGACCGGCTTCCTTGAGACCCTTGGCAACATTCTCCGCCACGGCGCCGACGTGACGGTTGGACCGCCCCGTGGTGACGACCATGTAGTCGGAAAACGCCGACTTGCCGCGCAGGTCGATGGTCACCGTTTCCTCGGCCTTCATGTCGTCGAGGCGGGCGAGCACCAGGTTCAGGGTCTCGGTGGCGCTGTCGCGCGCGACCGCCGGCGACTTCGTCTTGGACGAAGCAACCTTCTTCGGAATGACAGCCTTCGGTGCGGATTTCGCAGCGCCGGTTTTTGCGGCGGTCTTCGCGGCGACCTTCTTGGGCGCCGCGGCCTTTTTCGGCGCGGCGGCTTTCTTGGCAGCCGCCTTCTTCACCGTTGCGGGCTTATCGGGCGAAACAGACGAAGCCTTCTTGGAAGCGCCCGTCTTGGACAATACAGAAGTGGCCAGGGACCATTCCTTTCACTGTATTGAGGCGCCGAATCCGACGCCTGAGGAAATCAAGTATGCATGTGGGGTGGCCGGACTCAATATTCCAGCATCCGCCCTATAGCACTTCTCGGCCGGGTGTTGTGGAATTACGTCTTCCAGGATCCGTCCGGGTTCCGAAGTCCGGTCGACGACAGATTGAGCTTCAATCCGGTCAAAAACACCCAGGCGGGCGGCTTCATGTCGGCCAATGACCCAGCCTCGCGCTCCGGTATGCGGTAGCGCCCGAGCGCCTGCGCCGCGGTGCTGGCGAGCCCCTGAAAACTCTGCGGCGGACGGTCGACCACAGCCAATGGCACCTCGGCGGCGATGCGCTGCCAGTTCTCCCAGCGATGGAACTGGGCCAGATTGTCCGCGCCCATGATCCAGACGTAGCGTGCGTCCGAACAGCGCCGGCGCAGATGGGTGATGGTGTCTACGGTGTAGCGGGTGCCGATGGCGGTCTCGAGACAGGTGATGTCGATGCGCGGGTGATCGGCCACCACGGCGGCGGCGGCCGCGCGCTCGGCCAAGTCGTGCAGGTTGCTGCGGTCTTTCAGCGGGTTGCCCGGCGATACCAGCCACCACACCCGGTCAAGCTGCAACCGCTTCAGGGCAAACAGCGAGATGGCGCGGTGGGCGGCGTGCGGCGGGTTGAACGAACCGCCGAGCAGGCCGATTCGCATCCCGGCGCTGTATGCGGGGATGCCATGCGCCGAGGAGACCGAATGGGCCTTCAAGTCAGTCTCCGCATGCGCCGAAGCGGATTGTCACGGCCGGGTCTGCCCGGTGCCGTGGACCCGGTATTTGAAGCTGGTGAGCTGCTCGGCGCCGACCGGCCCACGGGCGTGGAATTTGCCGGTGGCGATGCCGATCTCCGCGCCGAAGCCGAACTCGCCGCCGTCGGCGAACTGTGTCGAGGCATTGTGCAGCACGATGGCGGAATCGACCTCGTTAAGGAAGCGCGTCGCGGCCGCGGCGTCCTCGGTGACGATGGCGTCGGTGTGATGCGAGGAATGGTCGCGGATATGCGCCAGCGCGCCGTTCAGGCCGTCGACGACCTTCGCCGCGATGATCGCGTCCTCATATTCGGTGTCCCAGTCGGCGTCGGTCGCCGCCTTGACGCGCGCATCGGCCGATTGCACGGCGGCGTCGCCGCGCACCTCGCAGCCTGCCTCGATCAGCATTTCCACCAGCGGCTTGAGGTGGGTCGCCGCCGCGGCGCGGTCGACCAGCAGCGTCTCGGTGGCACCGCAGACGCCGGGCCGGCGCATCTTGGCATTCAGCACGATAGACTTCGCCATGTCGAGGGTTGCGGCGTGGTCGACATAGACGTGGTTGACGCCCTCGAGATGAGCGAACACCGGCACCCGTGCCTCGGCCTCGACCCGTGCCACCAGGCTCTTGCCGCCGCGCGGCACGATGACATCGACGTTGCCACCCAGGCCGGACAGCAGCATGCCGACCGCCGCGCGGTCACGGGTCGGCACCAGCGTGATCGCGGCCTCGGGCAGGCCGGCCTCGCGCAGTCCCTGCACCAGGCAGGCATGGATCGCCCGGCAGGAGCGGAAACTGTCCGATCCGCCGCGCAGGATCACGGCATTGCCGGACTTCAGGCACAGCACGCCGGCATCCGCCGCCACATTGGGACGGCTCTCGAAAATAACCGCGACGACGCCCAGCGGCACCCGGACGCGCTCGATGGTCATGCCGTTGGGCCGCTGCCAGCTCTCGGTGACGGCGCCGACGGGGTCGGCAATGTCATGGATGATGCGGACGCCGTCGGCCATGGCCGCGATGCGCGCCTCGGTCAGGGTCAGCCGGTCGATGAAGGCGGCGGTCGAACCCACGGCGGCCGCCGCAGCCACATCCTCGGCATTGGCCGCCAGAATGGCCGGCGCGCCGGCCCGGATCGCCCGCTCCATGGCCGCCAGCGCCGCATTCTTCTGCGCCGCCGGCGCAATCGCCAGCGCCCGCGCCGCCGCGCGGGCTTCGCGGGCTAGGTCGGTCATCAGCGAGGTCAAATCGGCAGCGCCGTCGACGGCTTTCAGCGGGGCGGTCATGGGGAGCTCTGGATGGAGACGGAAAAGCGAGCCCTTAAACTAGGGGCTCGTGGCGGGAAGGTCAAAGCGGGAAGCGGCGGCTTTGCCAGCGGCGCAATGATTGCACCGCGAAACCCGCCCACGTCGCCCCGCGAACGCGGGGACCCATATGGCGCGGAGTCGCTGTATGTGGGGGGCCGCTCTCCCGCTTTCATAAGCCTCGGGGGGTATGGGTCCCTGCGTTCGCAGGGACGACCCGGGGATGGGTCTCGATCAGGCAGCCCTTACCGTCGCCAGGAAATCACCGACTTCCGCCTGCAACGTCTTCGCCTGCTGCGCCAGCTTGTCGGCCTCGCCGAGCAGCTCCGACGCGGCATGGCCGGTGGCCTCGACGGCTTCGCTGACGCCGTTGATGTTCTGCGAGACGTTCTTGGCTGACGCTGCGGCTTCCTGGACGTTGCGGGTGATCTCCTGGGTGGCGGCGCCCTGCTCTTCCATCGCCGAGGCGATGGTGGTGGAGATCTCGTTGACCTCGACGATGGTCATCGAGATGCGCTTGATCGCGGCGACGGCGTCCGCCGTTTCAGCCTGGATCGCCTCGATCTGGGCGCGGATGTCGTCGGTGGCCTTGGAGGTCTGCGTCGCCAGCGATTTCACTTCGGAGGCGACCACCGCAAAGCCGCGGCCGGCCTCGCCGGCACGCGCCGCCTCGATGGTGGCGTTCAGCGCCAGCAGGTTGGTCTGGCTGGCGATCTGGGTGATGAAGGCCACCACCTCGCCGATCTTCTGCGCGGCATCCGCCAGGCTGGAGACGCTGATATTGGTCTTTTCGCTCTCTTCGTTGGCCTTGCGGGCGACGACCGACGCCTGTGTGACCTGACGGCCGATCTCGGTGATCGAGGTGGCGAGCTCTTCGGAGGCCGCGGCCACGGTCTGCACATTGACGGTCGACTCTTCGGCGCCGGCGGCGACCGCACTGGTCTGCCGTTGCGTGCTCTCGGCATTGCCCGACATGGTCCGCGCGGTGGACTGCATCGCCGCGGCAGCCCCCGACACGATACCGACGATGCTGCCGATGCGCGCCTCGAAACCGTCCGCCATGTCGCGCATCGCCTGCTTCTTGTGCTGGTCGGCGCGCGCCTCGATGTCTTTCTGCTCGGCCTGCATGTCCTGCATGGCCACCGCATTGCTCTTGAACACCTGTACCGCCTTGGCCATCTCGCCGATTTCGTCGGCGCGCCCGGCCTCGCTGATATCGACCGACAGGTCTCCCGCCACCAGGCGCTCCATCTTGTCGCGCAGGCCGGCAAGCGACCGGGTGATGTTGTAGCTGATCAGCATGATCAGGCTGCCGGTGAGAAGCAGCACCAGCACGCCGATGCCGGCAAGCTTGTAGAGCGCGGTGTGATAGTCGGCTTCGAGATCGTCGATCCAAAGGCCGGTCGTGATCACCACGCCCCACGGGCTGAATTTCTTGACATAGACCATCTTGGACGTGGCGACGGTCTCGCCCGGCTTCGGATAGTCGTAGAAGGTCAGGCCTTCGTCGCTGTTCTTCACCGCTTCGAGCTGGGCGTCGAGGACGTAGCGGCCGTCCGCCATCTTGTTGCCCCGGGTGCCCTCGATCTTCGGCACCGCCGGGTTCAGCATGTGCAGCCCCTCGATGCTGGCGACCGTCACGTAGCTCTTGTGATTGTCGAACCACATGCCGCGCCCGCTTTCCTTGAAGCGCGCGATGGCTTCGTCGCGGGTCATCTTGCCGGCGGCGGCCAGGCCTTCGAACACGCTGGCCTGCTCATAGGCCATTTCCGTGGTGGCCTTCACCTTGGCGATCCGGTCCTGCAGCATGCGTTCGTGCAAGATCGACGTCGCCGCCCAGATCGCCGCGGCCAGCGAGGCCGCCGTGAGCGCCAGAACAAGCAGAAGCTTGGTGCGGATTCGGATCTTGTTGATGATGCTCATGACGGGCCCCGTGATACGTGCGCCCGATTGTCACAGGACTTCCATTCGATACCGTTAAAAGCCGCGCGATATCACGCGGCTCGCACGGTCTGCAGGAATTCGCCGACCTCGTGTTGCAACGTCTTCGCCTGGCGCGCCAGGCGATCGGCCTCGGTCAACAGGTCAGACGCGGCCTGTCCGGTCGCGGCGACGGCTGCGCTGACGCCGTTGATGTTTTCCGAGACGTGGCGCGCCGACCCGGCGGCCTCCTGCACGTTGCGCGTGATCTGCTGGGTCGCAGCGCCCTGATGCTCCATCGACGCCGCGATGGTGCCCGAGATCTGGTTGACCTCGACGATGGTGCTCGAGATCCGCTCGATGGCGGTCAGCGCTTCGGCGGTCTCCGACTGGATCGCCTCGATCTGCGCGCGGATATCGTCGGTGGCCTTGGAGGTCTGCGTCGCCAGCGACTTCACTTCCGACGCCACCACCGCGAAGCCGCGGCCGGCCTCGCCGGCGCGCGCGGCTTCAATGGTCGCATTCAGCGCCAGCAGATTGGTCTGGCTGGCGATCTGGGTGATGAAGGCGACCACCTCGCCGATCTTCTGTGCGGAGTCGGCGAGCCCGGCGACGCTGGCATTGGTGCGCACGCTCTCGTCATTGGCCTTGCCGGCGACCATCGAGGCCTGTGCGACCTGGCGACTGATCTCGGCGATCGACGTCGCCAGTTCTTCCGATGCCGCCGCCACCGTCTGCACATTGGCGGTGGACTGCTGGGCGCCGGCGGCGACCGCATTGGTCTGCCTCTGCGTGGTCTCGGCATTGCCCGACATGGTCTGCGCGGTCGACTGCATCGCGGCCGCGGCGCCCGAAACCGCGGCGACGATGCCGCCGATGCGGGCCTCGAACTCGTCGGCCATGCCGCGCATGGTCTGCTTCTTCTCGGCCTCGGCGCGGTTCTTGATGGCGTCCTGCTCCGACTGCAGCGAGCGCATCGCCACGGCGTTCTCCTTGAACACCTGCACTGCCTTGGCCATCTCGCCGAGCTCGTCGCTGCGCGCGGCTTCGCTGATGTCGACCGACAGGTCGCCGCCGACCAGGCGCTCCATCTTGTCCTTCAGGCGCTTCAGCGACGTGGTGATGTTGCCGCTTACCAGCAGCATCACGCTGCCCGACAGCAGCAGCAGGATGAGGCCGGCGCCGGCGAGCTTGTACAGCGCGGCGTGATAGTCGGCCTCCAGGTCGTCAAGATAGACGCCGGCGGAAATGACCAGGCCCCACGGGCTGAACTTCTTGACGAAGGTCATCTTCGGAAACGGGACGGTGCCGCCCGGCTTCGGATAGTCGTAGAGCGACAGGCCTTCGTCGCTGTTCTTCACGGCCTGCACGAAGCTATCGATGATGTATTGACCGTTCGGCATCGCGACGCCGCGAGTGCCTTCGATCTTGGGGACCGCCGGGTTCATGATGTTGATGCCGTCGAGACCGGCGACGGTGATGTAGGCGCGGTGATCGTCGAACCACATGCCGCGCCCCGCCTCCTTGAAGCGCGCCAGCGCCTCGTCGCGGGTTAGCTTGCCGGCCTTGACCTGCGCGTCATATGCGTTGGCCTGCTCATAGGCGATCTCGACAATGCCGCGCAGCTTGCCGATCCGATCCTGCACCATCCGATCGTGCAAAATCGACGTCGCTGCCCAGATCGCAGCGGCCATCGACAGGCCGGACAGTGCGAGAACGAGAAGCAGCTTGGTGCGAATACGAATTTTGTCGAACATTATCAGCATGGCCCCGGCATGAATGCCGGTAACTTGACCGAAGTTCACGAATATACCGTTAAATCACGTTGCGCTGCAGCGATCTGCGTCGCGCCGAACCGAGAGACGACGCAAATGTCTCAGCCTCACGGATTTCCACCCTGTTCTTTCAACCTGTACAGCAGGATCGAACGGCATAGGCCGCCGCCTGGCCTTCAGGGTCGTGCGCCTGCGCGCCGACCCATCCTACGTTTGCTCCTGAAGTTTGCCGGTGAACAGCAGGTGGCGCACGTCGTCGCCGATCTGGTTGACCGCACCGATCTGCGCGATCAGTTGCGCCGGTCTGCTGCCGCGCAGACCCGCAAGCGTCAGCTTGCTGTCGCGCACGTAGGTGTAGACGCCGCTCATAGCGAAGGCGGTCGCATGGGCGACATGCTTGGCCAGGCCTTCGCTCGCAACAACGAAAGCGTCGGAAGCGTAGAAGCTTCGGCGTGTCAGCGGGGTTGCAAAGGCCAGCTCCATGATCGCCACCAGGCTTCGCTCGGGGGTGACGTCATGACCGACATTCGGGGCCGGCGGGGCCGGTTTTGCGTTGTCGTAGGCCTCGGGCAGATGCAGCCGCACCTTCAGCACGGCCGCATCCGCCGCGAGGGCGCGGGCAAGTTTTGTCATGCGCGCGCCGAACGCTGCCGCATCGCCATGCGACGCGCCGAAGTGAACGTGGATCCTGTCGAATCCGTCATCGGCGTTCGGCGACGGCTCGGCGACCCGGTCGACCATCGTGGTCGAGCCCTGCGGCAGCGCATAGGCGACGGTTGCAGCGAACATGTTCTGCTCGTCCGCGAACAGGATCGGACAGGCCTTGTTGAACAGCGCCTGATCCTCGTCCGAGGCAAAGCCGATCTCGACGCCGCCATCCAGTTCGTAATCCGTGAAGGCGGCGATGCCGTCGATCACCGGCCACAGATGGGCATCCTGCTCGCGGCTGAAATGGTTCTGCACATACCAGCCGAGGCCGGGAATGCGCGCGCAAAGCGGGCCATGGACGTCGCGCCAGTAGATCGCGAACAGGTCATGAGGGACGCGGGGACGGCGCAACACGGTGGTGTAGGAGTTGATCGCAATCGCGGCGTCGCGATCGGCAAAGTTTTCTGCGGTGGCGAGCTTGGTCATGGGTTTGTCCTTCAGGCGAGTTGACGGGCGTCACGCGATGCGTGCGGCGGATAATCGACAAAACCCCTGGCGTCGCCGCCGTAATACGTGTCGCGATCCGGCTTGGCGAGCGGATGGCCATGGCGCAGGCGGGCGACGAGATCAGGGTTGGAGATGAACGGCTGGCCGAAGCCGGCAAGATCGATGGTGCCGTCGGCGATCAGGCTGTCGGCGCGTTCGCGCGTCATGCCGCCGGCAAGAATGAGCGCTGTCGCCGGCAGGCTGGTGCGGAAAACGCGCAGCAGACGCTGGATCTTCTGCGAGACCGATTCACCTTTGGCCTCGCCCATGCCGAAGCCCGACTGATCCATGACATGGACATAGGCGATGCGGCGCTTGCCGAGCTCGGCGACAAGCGCGGTGTAGGTTGGCTCGATCTCGTCGTGCAGCGGCATGTCGAACAGCTGGCCGAAGGGCGAAAGGCGGATGCCGACGCGTTCGCGCCCGATCCGCGCGATGGCGGCGTCCACGACCTCGAGCACGAAGCGCAGGCGGTTCTCCATCGTGTCGGCCGCGTAACGGTCCGCGCGGTCGTTGACGGCCGGGTTGAGGAATTGCTCGAGTAGGTAGCCATTGGCGCCGTGGATCTCGACGCCGTCGAAGCCCGCCTCGACCGCATGGGCGGCGGCATCGGCGAAATCGCCGACGACGCGCGCGACTTCGTCGTTCGCCAACTGGCGCGGCGCTGACGCGGCGACGAAGCCGGGCTCGCCGTCCTCGTCGTAGCCGAAGGCGGTGGCACCCGCCGCGAGCTTCGAACTGCCGCTGACCGGCGCCTTGCCGTCCTGCTGGATCGAGGGATGCGACACGCGGCCGACATGCCAGAGCTGGGCAAACATCCGGCCGCCGACCGCGTGGACCGACTGGGTCGTCAACCGCCACCCGGCGATCTGCGCGGGCGTGAAAATGCCGGGGTTGAACAGGTAGCCCTGGCCTTCGCGCGAGATCGGCGTGCCTTCGCTCACGATCAGCCCCGCGGTCGCGCGCTGCGCGTAATACAACGCGATGGTCGCGTCCGCGGCATCCTGCGGCGCGCGGGAACGGGTCATCGGCGCCATCACAACCCGGTTGGCGAGCGGCAGCCCGGCGAGGTCGAAGGGGGTGAAAAGGTCGGTCATGGCGCGTCCTGTGCGTTGATTGTCAGACCAAGCTAATGACGCGAGGCCTCAGGATTGATGGGCTGCAATTCCGATCATTGCGGCGTATAAGTTCGCAATGCCTGAGCCGATCGACAGTCTTGCAGCCTTGCGCGCGTTCGTCGCGGCGGCGGATACGCGGAGCTTCAAGGCTGCAGGTCAGCAGATGGGCGTGTCCTCCTCTGCCATCGGCAAGGCGATCGCCCGGCTCGAGGCGCAACTGACGACCGCCCTGTTCCATCGCACCACGCGGACGATCTCGCTGACCGACGCGGGCGGCCTGTTCCTGCTGCGGGCGCGGCGCATGCTGGCCGAGTTGCAGGCGGGAGAAGCCGAGCTCGCGGAAGTCTCCGGCAGCCCGCGCGGGCGGCTCCGCGTTAGCCTGCCGCTGACGCGGTCACTGTTGACCTCGGCACTGACGACGTTTGTCGCGGACTATCCGCTCGTCGAACTCGACCTCGATTACAGCGACCGGATGGTCGACGTGATCGAGGAGGGTTTTGACGCCGTTATCCGCACGGGCGAGACCGGCGATAGCCGTCTGCTGCACAAGACGCTCGGCCGCTTCGGCTGGCGTCTCGTCGCCTCGCCAGGCTACATCGCCCGCCACGGGCAACCATCGAACGCCGACGCGCTGGTCGATCACGTCTGCCTGCGTCAGAAGTTTTCATCCGGGCTGATCGTGCCCTGGCCGCTGCGGGCGGGATCCGGAGCGGCCGTCCCGGTGAGCCTGACCGCAAGCATCATCGACCCGTTGCTCGACCTTGCTTTGTCCGGCGCCGGGATCGCGGCCTTTCCCGATTTCCTGGTGCGCGATGCCTTGGCCACGGGCGCCCTGGTGCCGGTGCTGGATGGTGACGTGCAGCAAACCGGTGTCATGACGGTTCTCTGGCCGGCCAGCCGTTTTCGCGTGCCCAAGGTCCGCGCTTTCGTGGACTGCATCGCGAAGCATGTCGGTGCGGAGATGAACCGCGCGTAGCTACACTTCGCGGCTGCGTTCGATCGCAGGGCGTTGCAATCGCCGGCTGCAAACGATGGCGAGCGTCTCACGACAATTACGAAATCAGCGAGATGTCCCTGATCCGCAACAGCGGAAAGGCGCGCATGCGCCACGCTGCCGTCGCCGAAGCGCGAATGTATTCAACGACTCCGCACAGGCGCGTGTCGCATGGCGAGAACATCGCGGCGACGTGACGTCTTGATTGCAACAACCGCCACCCCATTGCGGACAATCGCCCGATTTACAAAAAGTCACACCCAGTATGACGATTCGTTGGGGCGAGTGATGCAGTTTTTTTCGACGCGCGTTCTCTGGAACGGCCCCCTTCGTCTGATCGCGTTCTGGCTGATCTTCGCCGGAACGGTTGCTGCCGCATCACTCGTCGTGGCGGTGCTCAATCTTCCCCTGATATCAAAGACGATCGCGCTCGCACTACAGGGACATCTGGAGGACGTGAGCACGCAGGCCTTCGCCTTTGCGCTCGCCGCCCTGATCTTCTTCACGGGCCTCGGATTCGCCGTCGCTTATCTGATCATGCACGTCGTCCTGATCCGGCTGGCGCTCGCCGAGGCGCGCCGACAGGTGACAACGCAGAAGACAAGCCTCGAATTTGCTGAGCGCTTCGATGTCATTCACAAGCGCCTGTCGCAGCATCCCCTCATCGGCCATGCCTGGCGCGCCTTCGACCAGACGACGTTTCGCAAGGCCGGTTCGGATGAGATCCAAACCACCGCTCGCCCGGGCACGTTGATCAATATCGGCAATGCGCGCGAGCGACTGACCGGCCTGAAGATGATGGCCAGCGTTCCCGGCTATTTCGTCGGCGTCGGATTGTTTCTGACATTCATCGGCCTGGTGCTCGCTTTGCAGCAGGCGGCCGCCGCGGTGAGCAGCAGCGATGCCGACGGCATGCAGGCCGCGACGCGTCAGCTTCTGAAAGTCGCGACGTTCAAATTCGCCACCTCCATCGCCGGGCTGGGCACGTCGATCGTGCTTTCGGTGTGCTTCCGGACCTTCACGATCTGGATCGAGTCGGCATTCGACCGGTTCAACCACGCGCTGGAAGACCGGCTGCGCTTCGTATCATCCCAGTCCATCGCCTGGAACATGAGCGAGTCGCTCGCAGCCCAGCTCACCGAGCTGAAGCAGATCAACAGCGCCGACTTCTTTGCGCATCTGGGCGAGAACATAGCGCCGCAGATCCAGACGGCTTTTGTCAGCGCCATGGCGCCGGTCACGACCAGCATCGATGCGGCGGTGGCCGGCCTCGCCCGATCGAGCCAGACCGGCGTTGCCGAGCTGGTGAGCCAGTTTACCGAAAGCCTGCATGTCGGCGCCGGCGCCGAACTGCGTGAACTGACCACGACCATCCAGAGCCTGCGCGGCGCGCTGGCCGAGACCCAGAGCGGCATCGGAAAGACCGGAGAGGACTTTGCGCGCCGGATGTCGGAAGCCGCCGAAAACCTGAGCCGCATGGCCACAGATGCCGGGCACAGCTTGCGCGACAATCTTGCCGAGGCAATGCAGTCCATACGCGCCGATTTCGACGCCTTCACCGATGCGGTCCGCGGTGTCGAGACCGCGGTCTCGGCCCAGGTCGGCGCGCTGCGCGTGGCTGCGGATCAGACACGCCTCGCAGCCGACGCGTTTGGCGGCACGGCGCAGGACGTGCGATCCGCGACGGGCCCGCTGCTACAGTCCGGCGAGACGATCGCGAGTGCGACGCTCGGGATCAGCTCGGCCGTGACCGATGCCAGCAACAGGCTCGCCGATTCGGTTTCGAAATCCCTGGCGAGCTTCGAGGCCGGGCAGCAGGCGGCCGGCGACGTCGCGCTTTCGATCCGCGGGCACATCGACCAGCTCGCAACGATCTGGGCGGCCTACTCCGAAAAATTCGAGCGCGTGGATCAGGACCTCGGCACTGCGATCAACAGTCTCGGCGATGCCGTCACGACGCAAGGACAGCAACTGGCGGGCTTTGCGTCAGACGTCGACGAAGGTTTTGCCAAGGCCATTTCAAACCTCAACCCCTTCCTTGAGGACCTGAAGAGCAACACCGAGACCCTCGGGGACGCCGTCTCCGATCTCAAGAAGGCGTTCCTGCCGCAAGCAGCCGAGTGAGGTGACCCATGATCGCGGACGAAAGCGCGCCGGCCGCCGAAGAGGGCGACAACTACTTCGTGTCGATGACCGACATGATGGTGGGCGTCCTGTTCGTCTTCATCATCCTGCTGATGGTCTTTGCGCTGGACTTCCGCACCAAGTCGGATGTTCAGGACAGCGCCATCGACAATGCGCGCGAGGTCGCGCGCAAACTCGAGATCCTGCAGAAGGACGTGCAGGACCAGATCGCGACCATGGACAAAAGCCAGGAGACGCGCCGCAAACTGCTCGCCACCCTGAAGAAGGAACTGGAAGCGGACGGCATGGACGTCAAGGTGGACGAGGCCAATGGCGTGTTGCGATTGACCGAAGAGGCGATCCGCTTCGATGTCGGCCAGTCCGTGCTGCGCGAGCAGGCCCGGCTCAATGTCGACAAGATCGCCCGCGTGCTCAGCCGCATCATTCCCGGCTATGTCACCTGTCGGGATAACCAACGGGACAATTGCCGGAAGCAGCAGGACGCCGGCATCGAGACCGTCTTCATCGAGGGACATACGGATTCGACGGGCGCCAGAGGCGCGGACGATCAGTCCAACTGGCAGCTTTCTGCCGAGCGGTCGGTGAACACGTATCGCGAGATCGTGACCGCCGCGCCCGGTCTTCGCGCGCTGCGCAACACGCGAAACGAGGAGATCGTCTCGGTCTCCGGCTATGCGTCCACGCGGCCGATCGATGCCAGCGAAAACCGCGAGGCCTGGGCCAGAAATCGCCGGATCGACCTGCGCTTTGTCATGGAGGTCGACGCGCGGCAACGGCTGGAGCAGATCATGCATCTGACCGACGCCATGAAGGCGGAGATCGATCGCCTGGTGACGGCAAGCGGACGCCGCAAATGACCGGTCTGCGGGCGTCGCTGCAAATCTTGCGCGGGCGGCGAAACGCGCCGCTCCGGCTGCCGGCCAGGTCCAGGGTCGGCGGCATGGCCGATACATTCGCCGGCTCCACATCGGGATCCGACGCACCGCGCCCGGGCAAGGACTACAATTCCATTGCCGCAGCTCTCCTCGGTCGGGTCAACCGAACCGGAGAGTTGAGTCGGGACGATGCGCAGGATGCGGCGTGGTGCCTGTGGGAAACCACGCCGGCACTGGCTTCGCATCCCAGAATTCTGGCTGCTGTCATCCATGCGGCCGAACAATCCCGGGGACCGCAGCCGTTCCGTGCGCTGGCGTCATCCTATCTCGCGAGTTTTGCGCCGGACCGACCAGGCATGGCCGAAGCAGGCCGGTCGCTGACCCGCATGGCGAAGCGCATGGGCAAGCCCTGGGCGGAGTTGCAACGGGAGCTCGACCTGTTCGATCCGGTGAAGGGCGCCGCCGGTCTGGCGCGTGTCTGCGTTGCGCGCGGCGACCCGCCTGCAAAGGTCCTGCGATCCTATGGCCTCGGGGCGCTCAGCCGGCAATTGGGTCTGGTCAGGCAATGCGTCGCGGAAGCGATGCAACAGATGCGCGAGCGCATGCCGCAGGATCATCAACGACGCCTCGAGTGGGTGCAGCAATTCGCGGTGCGCAACGCGCGTGAATTGTTGTTCGAGGATCAGGGCCCGCTGGTCGCCAACGCGCTTCTGCTGCCCTTTGGCGATAACACGCCGCCGTCCGCCGTATCGGACAGCTTCCTGCGGCTGCTGCTACGCCTGTTCGGCGATCCGCGGCTGCATCCCGTGCGCTGGGCGCGGATGCCGGAGGCGACCGCGATCATCCAGCGATGGCTGACCAGGCAGTCGCTCCGGCAATTCCTCGACGTGGTCGACCAGGTCGCCGACGACCGCATGTGGCGGCATCGACGCGCGTTCTGGGACGCCGTCTATGACCGGCAACTGATCTCGGACGCTTGGGTGGTGTTCGGCCAGGACGGCGCCAGCACCGCGCGAAAAGCGTTCGGCGAAGAGATATCGTTTGCGACGTTCGACCGCGGAAGCGTCCAGAAGGGGCATGCGGTGCTGCTGTTGCGGATCGGTCGCGGTGTTGTCGCGGAATGGAGCCATTCCGGCAAATGCATCATCTGGGACGACAGTGACGCCCCCGGCGCGCCATGGCTCCACGCGCCAAGCTATCAGCCGGCGTCCTTGCGCGTGTCGAGGAAGGCCGCGGCCGTCGCCGACAGCGCGCCCTTTGTGATCTCCCATGCGAAGTCCGATCGCTATCACTGGCAGGGAGTCGTAGCTGAGAAGATCCATCAGATGACCGGCGTGCGTCTCAGCCAAGCCGAGTATCAGGTCAGCTAATGCCGATGAAGTTTTTCTGTTCTGTACGGACGGACGGCGTCCGGATCGAAGCCCGTCGTCGCAGCCTGATGCGCAACGTGCTCCTGCCGGTCGATGACTGGAGCAAGAACGCGACATCGGAACAAGCCGCGGTCCGCGTTTTGCTAAGTGAAAGCGTCCGCAGCGACGGCACATCCGTTGTGATCGACCACACCACGGCCGCGCGCCTCCCCGGCTCTATCGCCGACACCATCAACCTGCCGCCACTGTCGAAATGGCACGCCACCCTCGGCTTCGACGGCCGGATCGACTCGCCCGACGGCGCGGTCCGGATTCAGTGGTCCGACGCGCGCAACCGGCCGGTTACGGTCAAGCGGACCGGCGCCTTCGTCACCGCGGCCGATGAGACGACCCGGCTGACAGCCGCCGTCTTCCGCCTCGTCGCGGCCATCGATGCCTTCAACGATACCGCCGGAAGCTCTGCAGAAGCGCGCGTTCCCGCATGGCACGCGGTGCAGGAGGCGCTCGG
>JBEVEC010000100.1:0-8174 GCA_040512975.1 Tardiphaga sp.
GGCATCGACGATGACCTGATGCTCCCGCTCGACGCTCTCCAGGTATCGCTTCTGCAGATCGGCCTTGCCCTCGAAGGTGCGGATGCTCTGCCGCGGGATGATCAGTCCGCCCAAAAAGTCCAGGAAGCCGACAACGCGCGAATTCTGCGTGGCGATGGCGATGGCGAAATGGAAGTCGAAATCCTCCTTGATCGCGCGCTCGCCGCCGGCAATGGCGCGGCTGAACGTCGCCGCCGCTTTGGCGATGGCCCTGAGCTGCGCGGCGGTGGCGCGCTCGGAGGCAAACGCCGCCGCTTCGATTTCCACCGCAGTGCGCAGTTCGAGAATCTCGATCACGCTGCCCAGCGAGCCCAGCCCGTCGGGATCGATCGCATAAGGCGGTGGGCCGCCGTCGCTGGCGACAAAAGCGCCGGCGCCCTGCCGCGTATGCACCAGCCCGCGGGCGCGCAGCGCCGCAATCGCCTCGCGCACCACGGTGCGGCTGACGCCCATTGCCGCCATCATCGCCTGTTCGGTCGGCAAACGCGCGCCGGCCGGCAACTGGCCGTCGGTAATCTGGGCGGCGATGCGTTCGACCACCTCTTCGGTGCGACGCCGGACCGGCGTCAGCGGACGCAGCAAAGCAGGGCCGGGTGAAGCGACCGCCTTGACCACCTTGGATCGAGATTTGGCTTGTCCGGTCATCGTACAACCGGGCTAGCATCGGCCCTGCGGCCATGCAAGCGGACGGCGATTACGACCAGGCTTCTTCCAGCGCGGGCATCTTGAGATCGCATTCGACCCAGGCGCCGTTGATGGCGAAGCGTTCGAACGGCGAATCCGGGACCGGCGCCTGCAGCGGCGCCAGGAACTGCGCATCGGCCGAGCTGCGCAGATGAAACAGGATGTGGCTCGCCGACATGCTGTCGCGCGACAGCCAGATCATGGCGGAGAACAGTTCGATCAGGAGATGGCCGTATTTGTCGCGGCCGGCGCTGCCATATTCATAGGCCGGCGCCACCGTCATGAAGCGGGCGCGCAGCACCGGGCCTTCGAAGCGCGGGATCAGCAGCTTGTTGACCTGGCAGAAGGCGTGCGGGACCGAGCCCTCATAGAGCCCGTACAGCCCGGCCTTGCCGCCCTGCTGCATCTGCTGGTCGATGGCGGCCAGCGGGCCGAGCGCAAAAGTGGAAAAGTCCTCTTCGGCGTTTTCGGTGGCTTTCCGCCACTGCGCCTTCAGAGAACCCCAGCTCTTGTCCGCCTCACTGATCGGCATCAGCCGCATCGCGTTTCCTCCGTCCAACAGGACGATCGGGGACGGACACTAGCTCGCCAACCTCAAGATTTCGATAACACGGGAAGGTTGCGCACGGCCGGCCTCGCGCCGGGGCCCGGCAATCAGGCGCCGGCGGCCTGCAGGCCGGCGGCCGCGGCGGCGACGAGCGACGTCAGCCATGTCCATGTGCGGATGGCGGGCGACGGCGAAATGGAAGTCTGGGCACGCATGGCGATGATCCGGTTTGGGAAGCGGCGTTAGTCCGCTGCCCGTGTCCCAAGGGACGACACCCGGAAAATCGTGGCTCCCGCCGGCGAAGTCGATCCCTCCGCGAAAATAGCAACGGCTACGCTACGGACCGCACGCCCGGCGACAGACTTGTGCTCTCCCGGCGCCCGTGCGCGTTTAATTTGTTCTCACGCCGTCAGCCGGCTGCAGACGCCGCGGTGTCCATTACCGGATCCTGGCAGACATCGACCCAGATCGCGTCGACCAGTTCAGCCATCCGCTGCGGCGACAGGCGCACGGCACTGTTCGGCGAACCGGCCGCCGGCAGCACCTCGGGGAAGGCCTGTAGCGAGACGTCGCAATAGACCTGCAGCGGCGTCGCCAGGCCGAACGGGCAGACCCCGCCGATCGGGTGGCCGGTGAGCGCCACGACCTCCTCGGCGCCCAGCATGCGCGGCTTGGCGCCGAGCGCGTCGCGGGCCTTCTTGTTGTCGAGCCGCGCGGTGCCCTTGGTCACCACCAGCACCACGCGATCGCCGACCCGCAGCGACAGCGTCTTGGCGATCAGCTCCGGCGCTACGCCAAACGCCTCCGCCGCAAGTGCCACGGTGGCCGAACTCTTGTCGGAAACGATGACGGCGTATTCAGGAGCCTTGGCGGCGAAAAAGGCACGGACGGATTCAAGGCTCATGGGCAGGTCCCGATCAAATGCATCATCCGCGTCCCATATGTTGCGGCGAAAGTGAAGGCATGTCCGCGCATGCAAGAGGGGCGTCCGTGACGGCATTCCCAGGGCGGGGTTTTGACCTTATACGGAGCAGCCGGGCGCCCCGCGGCTGCTCGCCGGAGCTTTTTTGCCATGCTGCCCGCCTATGTGATCCACGCCAAGTCGTTGCCCGAGCGCACGGCGCATATCGAGCGCGAACTCAGCCGCGCCGGCATCAGTTTCGAATGGGTGCTGGATTTCGATGCCGACGAGATCACCTCCGAGGTCGACCGCGCCTATTTCGCCGAAGGCGCGGACCTGACGCTGCGGCAGAAATCCTGCGCGCTGAAACACGTGGTCGCCATGCAGCGCATCCGCGAGCGCGGCCAGAATCTGGCGCTGGTGTTCGAGGACGACGCGCTGCTGGTGCCGGAATTCTGCGAGCGCCTGAAGCAGGTGCTGGCCGAAGCCGAAACCTGGCCGCGGCCGCGCATCCTGCATCTCGGCGCCGCGACCAATTTCTACACGCCGGCGTCGCAATTGCGCCCCGGCCAGATCGTCTATCCCGGCAACCGCGTGCGCAACATGGAAGCCTATGTGCTGGGCGCGCCGGAGGCTTCCGCCCGGCTCGACTGGATCGCGCGGCACCCGATGCATGAGCCGATCGACATCGCGTTCAACACCGGCGACCCCGCCATGGGCATCCCGTTTCTGTGGCCCGAGCCGCCGCTGGCCGAGCAGGGCAGCCTCAACGGCGTGTTCAAGAGCTCCCTCGACCGCAAGGGCCACGCCCAGTTGCAGCTCCGCATCCAGTTCGCCGTGCAGAAATTTCGCCGGCGTTATCTGAAGCGGTGGCTGAAGTTGAAGTAATCGTAGAGGGGGCTGAGCCGCCCTTGCGCCGGCCCACGCGCCACCGAAAAAAGACGTGGGCACGCTTCGCTTTGCCGGCCCTACGGCGCTGTAGCTTCGCGCGCGTTCGAATTCACCACCGACGCCAATAGTCCCACCGCGAGGCAGTACAGCATGCCCTGCGTCACCGCGGAGATGTGGCTGTTGAACAGGCTGCCGATCACGTTCTGCAGCACGACGGCCTGGCCGATGATGCTGGCGAAGTCGCGCGCGAAGAACATCCGTGCATGCGCCAGCCACATCGCCCACAGCAATAGCCCGCCGATCACGCCGACCTGCAGCACCACATGGAGCGTCTGGTTGTGCGGGTCGGGGGTGGCCTCGCCATAGGGGGAGGGCCTGGTGGCTTCGAGGCTCTGGTACAGCGGCTTGATGCTGCCGGTGCCAAAACCCGTCAGCGGCGCCTGTTTCACGAAGCCAATGGCTTTGCTCCAGAAGTCGAGCCGCGCCGCGGTCGACAGTGTCTCACCGCCGCTTGAACCGGCGGCCGTGCTGTTGCCGTTGATGTCCGAGGTGATCTCGGCGATGCGCAACTGCGCCTGCGGCGAGGCCACCAGGGCGGCGCCGATCACCACCACGGCGACGGCGCCGACGATCAGCGCGCGGCGCCAGCCGCCGGCATGGATGACGAACAGCCCGACCAGCGCCGCGGCCATGATCGCGCCGGTCTTCGACAGGAAAATCAGGAAGATGTCGGCGAAGAACGCCAGCGCCAGCACGATCATGACAACGGCGCGCCGGCGGTCGGCCGACCACGTCCGGACCGCGCCGATGGCCAGGCCGAAGGCGCCAAGCGCAAAGCAGCCGGACTGCACCGCATTGTCCTTGAAAGGTACGCCGGGCGACCGGAAGAAGGTCCACGGCCCGGTCGGCCACAGCAGCGGCGCTGCAGACAGCAGCAGCACGAACAGGCAGCCCGCCAGAAATCCGTAGCCGACCTGCAACGCCTGCTGCGGCGTGAACAGCGTTGCCATCACCAGCGGGATCAGCAGCAGCTTGCTGTAAGGCCCGACCCATTTGATGGCGGCGCCGAACGGCTGCACCGACCACAAGACGCCGATCAGGATCAGCGCAAACAGCGCGACGGGCAGCCAGGCCGCCGGACGCCGCATGGTGGCCACGGCGCGGGGCCGGTCCAGCGTGAGCAGCGCCAGCACGGCGAAGACCGAGACGGCAATGGCCTCACCGCTGGTCGAAAACGGCAAAGTGAAACCGGTGGCAATGGCAGCGATCTGCCGTGCAGCCGCGAGCTGGCGCGGCAGATCGTGCTTCGTCATATGCCCAATAATTTTCGTGCGTTGTTCTTCAGGACTTTCGGACGCACCTCGTCGCGAATGTCGAGCTTGGCGAAGTCCGCCATCCAGCGGTCCGGCATGATCACCGGCCAGTCCGAGCCGAACAGCATCTTGTCCTGCAAAATCGTGTTGATGTAGCGCACCAGGATCGGCGGGAAGTATTTCGGCGACCAGCCGGAGAGGTCGATATAGACGTTCGGCTTGTGGGTGGCCACCGCGAGCGCCTCTTCCTGCCACGGAAAGGAGGGATGGGCGAGAATGATCTTCTTGTCGGGGAAGTCGACCGCGACGTCGTCCATATACATCGGGTTGGAATATTTCAGCCGCATGCCCATGCCGCCCGGCATGCCGGAGCCAACGCCGGTCTGGCCGGTGTGGAACAGGGCGATGGCGCCGCCTTCCTGGATCGCCTCGTAGAGCGGATAGGCCATGCGGTCATTGGCGTAGAAGCCCTGCATGGTGGGGTGGAATTTGAATCCCTTGACGCCGAAATCGTTGATCAGCCGGCGTGCCTCGCGGACGCCGAGCTTGCCCTTGTGTGGATCGATCGAGACGAAGGGGATCAGCACGTCGGAATTTTCCGCGGCGACCGCCAGCATCTCGTCATTGCTGTAGCGTCGGAAGCCGGTCTCGCGCTCGGCGTCGACCGGGAAGATCACCGCGGCTATCTTTTTGTCTCGATAATAGGCGGCGGTTTCCTGCACCGTCGGCGGATGCTTGTGCGGCGACTTGAAATATTCGGCCATCCGCGCCTGGAAGTCGTCATAGCCGTCGTCGCCATGGCAGCCGCAGGGCTCCTCGGCATGGGTGTGGATGTCGATGGCCACGAGGTCATCCGGATTGAGCAGAGCCATGGTCGCGCGTCTCCCGTATCGTCATTATCGTTGGCCGGTGCTCTAGCAAAAGGCCCGAATTCTGGAAAGGCGGCGGCACACGGCGCATGCAATCCGCCGATCGGCGCGAATATTGCGACATGACCGCCTGCAACGGCCGGATCGGATTGACAGTCCGTCGCCCGATGGCATAGAAACCGCGGGTCCCGGGCGACACGGTCGCCGGCGGGTCCAAGCCCATTTTTGCTGATTTCCGGCCGGCCGCGCACGGCCGTGGGAATCGGGATCGCAAGCTGTTTAGGATCGACCGATGAAAGTCCGTAACTCGTTGAAATCGCTGCGTGGCCGTCACCGCGACAACCGCATCGTCCGCCGCAAGGGCCGGGTTTACGTGATCAACAAGACCCAGCGCCGCTTCAAGGCGCGCCAGGGTTAAGTTCGGCCTGATTGGTGCCGCGCCGGCTTTTGCCGGCAGGCTGCCTTCAAAAGATCACAGGTGTTTGACGCGCTGCTGCTTTGCAGCGCGTTTTTTCGTGTCTAGACTTGGCGGATGGCAAAGCGCGCTCCAAACGCCGGTTTCGGAATTCTGCTGACCCTGTTGATGGCCGGGTCGCCCGCGTTGGCGGGCTCGTCCGCGCCGAAAAACGCACAGGCCGCGGACCCGCGGGTGCTGCCGCCGCCCGATTCGCCGAAAAAGCTTCCCGAGCCCCCAGCAAAATTGCCGAAGGTTGCCGCCGACAAGACGCGCGGGCTGGATTTCCTGTTCGGCGCCCTCAAGGCCGCGCCCGACGAGGCCAGTGCCAAGCATGTCGAGGGCCGTATCTGGGCGCAATGGAGCCAGACCAACAGCGACACCACGGTGCTGTTGATGAACCGCGCCAAGACGGCGCTCGATGCCAAGCAGGTCGACGTCGCGATCCGGTTGCTGAGTGCAGTGGTGAAGCTGAAGCCGGATTACATCGAGGCCTGGAACCGGCGCGCCACGATCTATTACCTGCAAAACGACTACACCCACTCGCTGGAGGACATCGAGCAGGTGCTGGTGCGCGAACCCCGGCATTTCGGCGCGCTCGCGGGGCTCGGCATGATCATGCAAGAGCTCGGTGACGACAAGCGCGCGCTGGATGCGTTCCGCAAGGCGCTGGCCGTCAACCCGCATCTCGACAAGGTGCCGGAGCTGGTCAAGACGCTGACCGAAAAGGTCGAAGGCCGCGATATCTGACGCGTCGCCGCCGCGCAGGGGACATGTCGTGAACATTGTTCGTGATGGGTATATGCCGGCGCCACAGGCTAAATGACCAAGACATCGTCGCCCTGCTATCAAACTTCCGACACATCAAAGAGGCGATAACGTCGCTATCCTGCAACTTCCCGGGAAGGGACATCTATTGGCGTTGAAGTCACTGCCGCTATTCGCCTTGCTATGCGTGTTGATGGCCGCACCCGTGGTCGCCGGATCGACCGGTCCCGCGCTGGCGCAGGCCGCGAAGGCCGAAACGCCGGCCGCAGCGAATGCATTGACGCCGGAGCAGGCCAAGGCCGCGCTCGACACGCTGCAGAACGACGCCAAGCGCAACGAGATGATCGCCACGCTGCGCGCGATCGCCACCGCGACGCCGGCGCCGGCGGAAGCCAAGCCCGCGATTCCGCTTGCCGCGGACAGTCTCGGCGCGCAGTTGCTGCTGACCATCACCGAACAGTTCACCGACACTGCGCACGACATTGCCGTCGCAGCCCGCTCGGTCACGCGTTTCCCTGCGCTATGGCACTGGCTGCAGCGCAGCGCCAATGATCCCGCGACCTGGCAATTGCTGTTCGACATCGGCTGGAAGCTCGCCGTGGTCGCCGGCAGCGCGTTGCTGGCTGAATTCGTGGTGGGATGGTTGCTGCGCAAACCCCTGGTGATGCTGGAGGCGCGGATTCCCTATAGGGCGCGCGCGCCCGCGGCGGTGATCGACCGCATCGATCCGCCGTCGTCGACCGCCGATATCACCGAAGTGCCCGACCTGCACCGGCGCCGCCGCAGCCTGACGCGGCTGTGGCAGTCCCTGGTGCGGTTGCCCTTCGTGCTGATGCGGCTGCTGCTCGAACTGATCCCGGTGGCCGTGTTCGCCGGCGTGGTCACGCTGTTGCTCGGCACCGATATCGGCGATGCCGGCATCACCCGGCTGGCGATCCTGGCTGCCGTGAACGCCTATGTGATCGCGCGCGCCATCGTCTGCGTGATGCGCGCGCTGTTCGGGCCGCTGGCGCTGTTCACCGTGCGCGAGGAGACCGCGGCTTATATCGAGATCTGGACCCGCCGCATCGTCACCGTCGGCGTCGCCGGCATCGCCATCGCCAATATCGCGCTGCTGCTCGGCCTCTATCGTTCGGCCTATCTGGCGGTGATCCGGCTGGTGATGCTGGCGGTGCACCTGTTCGTCGTGGTTGTGATCCTGCAATGCCGCCGCCCGGTGGCGCAGGCGCTGCGCGCACCGAAAGGCGCGACCGGCGTCGCCAGCGCGCTGCGCAACCGCCTTGCATCCATGTGGCACGTGCTGGCCATCGCACTGGACCTGGCGCTGTGGGGCGTGTGGGCGCTCAACGTCCAGAACGGCTATGCGCTGCTGCTGAAGTATTTTCTGGGCACGCTGGTGGTCGCGCTGGCAACGCGGCTGGTGTCGATCGTGCTGCTTGGCATGCTCGACCGCGGCTTCCGCATCAAGCCGGAAATCCTGCAGCGCTTCCCAGGTCTTGAAGCGCGGGCCAACCGCTATCTGCCGCTGCTGCGCCGGATCGTCTCCTCGATCATCGCGGTGATCGGGCTGGTCGCGCTGCTGGAAGTGTGGGGCGTCAATGCCGTCGTGTGGTTCTATGGCGGCCAGATCGGCAGCCGCGTGGTCGCGGCCGTGGCCACCGTCGGCATCGCAGCGCTGGTCGCAGCGGCGATCTGGGAAGCCAGCAAC
>JBEVEC010000058.1:0-8878 GCA_040512975.1 Tardiphaga sp.
CGTCCATCACGACGCCGAAGCCCACATCCGGCGCGGGGTCGAGATCGAATACCAGCCGTCCTGGCACGTCCGGCGCATCGGGCGCGCAATTCCACGGATGCAGTTCGAGACCGCCGATCTGCGCCACGGCGGCGAGCCCCTCGACGCGGTCGATCTGCAGATAGGGTTTGCGGTCGCCGGACACGGTGACCAGCTCGAGCAGGTTCGAGGTGCCGGGCATGGCGTGGCGCTGGAAGAAGGTTTGGCCGTCGATGCCGTCCGGCGCGCGCACGATCGAGCACGGCCGGCCCTTCAGATAATCCATGATCCAGCCGCCGACGGCTTCCAGATAGACCGCAAGGTCGCGCTTGGTGACGGGCTCGCCGTCGCCGGCATCCGGCCACAGCTGCTTGTCGGGTTTGGAGATCGGCACGCCCATCGCCGTCGCCGAGCCGCTTGCGGTCTGCTTGCCGGGCGCTTCCTTGGTGGCCGTTTTTTTAGCCTTCGCCTTCTTCGCGCCGCGCGCAGGCTTCGGCTCGAGAAGTTCGGTTTTCTTTGGCGTCTCCGCCTCGACCTCGTCGGCCGGCTTGTCCTGGCGCAGGCCCTTGAACGAGGCCTGGCGCACCATGCCGGCGCCGGTGAAACCGGCGAATTCGATCTCGGCCACCAGCTCGGGATTCAGCCAGTGCACATCGCGACCGCCGGGCGGCTTCTCCTTGCCGCCGAACGGGCTCTCCTTCGCCGCCGCCTTCTTCAGCGCCGGCATGATGGCCTTGACCTTGTCTTGCCCGAAACCGGTGCCGACCACGCCGACATAGGCCAGATGATCGCCCTTGTTGACGCCCACCATCAGCGAGCGGAATTTGCCGTTGTTGCTTTTCCAGGCGCCGATCACGACCTCATGCCCGGCGCGGCACTTGGCCTTGGTCCAGTTCTCCGAGCGGCCTGATACATAAGGCGCCGACAGCTTTTTGGAGACGATGCCTTCCAGCGACAGTTTGCAGGCCGAGCTCAGGATGGCGTCGCCGCCTGTCTCAAAATGATCGACATAGCGGATCAGCCCTTCCTTGCGGCGGCCGCGCGCGGATTTCAGCAGCGCCTCGAGCCGCGCCTTGCGATCGGACAGCGGCAGCTTGCGCAGGTCCTCGCCGTCGGCGAACAACAGGTCGAACACAAAGAAGATCAACGTATCGGTCTTCTCATCGGACAATGCCGCCTGCAGGCCGGCGAAATCCGGCTGCCCTTCGGCGTTGAGGCCGACGATTTCGCCGTCGATGATGGCGTCCGGCAAACCGGTCGCCTCCTTGGCGATGGCGCCGAACTTCTCGGTCCAGTCGAGGCCCTTGCGCGTCTTCAGCGTCGGCACGCCGTCCTCGATGCGAAGCTGTACGCGGTAGCCGTCGAACTTGATTTCATGGGCCCAGCCCTCCACCGAGGGCGGCCGGTCGACGGAGATGCACAGCTGCGGCGCGACAAAGGGCGGCATGGTCGCCGCCTTGCGCGGCTGCGCTTTCTTGGCGGCCTTCGCCGGCTTGGCTGCCTTGACTGCTTTCTTCGCCGGCGCAGCTTTGGCGACACCCGCCTTGGTCTTCACCGTCCGCCCGGCGCGTGCATCTGCGGCGCTGCCGTGGTTGGAGTCCCACACGGCGTCGGGCTTGGTCTTGCCATTCTTGCCAACCATGAACGGCTTTGGCGCACGGCCCTTGCCCTCGGCAATCGCCGCCATGCTGCGGCCGGAGGCGACGGAGAGATCCTGGTCGAGGATCTTGTTGGCCTTGCCCTCTTTGACAAAATCGTCGCGGTGCTTGATCAGCAGCCAGTTGGTGCGCTTGCCGCCGTTGCGGTCGTGGCGCATCCGCACCAGCACGAAACCGCCATGGATCTTCTCGCCCTCCAGCGTGAACTTGAAGTCGCCCTTCTTCAGCCCGTTGTTGGGGTCTTCAGCCTCGTAATAACCGCGGTCCCACAGCAGCACCGTGCCGCCGCCATATTGCCCTTCCGGGATCGTGCCCTCGAAGTCACCATAGTCCAGCGGGTGATCCTCGACCTCGACCGCGAGACGCTTGTCGGCCGGGTCCATCGACGGGCCGCGCGTCACCGCCCAGGACTTGAACACGCCATCCATTTCGAGGCGCAGGTCGTAATGCAGCCGGGTGGCGTCATGTTTCTGGATGACGAAACGGCGGCGCTCGGAGGCTGCCACCTTGGTCTTGCCGGAAGGCTCCGCGGTCAGCTCGAAATCGCGCTTTTTCCGATAGGTCGTTAGCTGCTTGTCGGACACGATGCCCCCCTACTGCCACCAATGGACACATGTTCCCGCACGGAACCAAAACTGGCAAATGCGGTTGAGGTTCCCAGAAACATGAGTCGGCGCAAGGCCTTGGCCCTGCGCGGCATTTTAGGTCACGAGTTGGATAATTCACGATGGCACCTCCCCGCGCCTACTGGAAAGGCTCCCTAAAGCTTTCGCTCGTTTCCTGCCCGGTCGTGTTGTATCCGGCCTCGACCTCGGTCGAAAAAACCCGTTTCCACATGATCAACAAGGAGACAGGCAACCGGCTGAAGCAGCAGATGGTCGACGCCGAGACCGGCGACATCGTGGAGAAGGACCAGAAGGCGCGCGGCTACGAGGTCAGCAAGGGCGAGTTCATCGAGATCGAGAAGGAAGAGCTCGGAGCCGTCCAGATCGAGAGCAATCACACCCTCGACATCGACAGTTTCGTGCCCCGCGCCGAGATCGACCGCCGCTATCTCAACAACCCCTATTACATCGCGCCCGACGGCAAGGCCGGCGCCGACGCCTTCGCCGTGATCCGCGACGCCATGAAGGACAAGGATTCGGTGGCGCTGGCGCGCATCGTGCTGACCAACCGCGAGCACATCCTGGCGATCGAACCGCTGGGCAAGGGCCTGCTCGGCACCACGCTGCGCTATCCTTACGAAGTGCGCGACGAGGAAGACTATTTCGACGACATCGCGAGCCCGAAGATCTCCAAGGACATGGTCGATCTCGCGGTGCATATCCTCGACAGCAAGGCGTCGCATTTCGACCCCACCAAATTTGAGGACGAATACGAGGCCGCGCTGAAGAAGCTCGTCGCCAGCAAGGTCGCCGGCAAACCCGTCGCCGCGACCGAGAAATCCGACAAGCCTGACAATGTCATCAACCTGATGGACGCGCTCAAGGCGAGTCTCAAGGGCGGCAAGGCTGCGACGAAGAGTGAGGCAAAGGCCGAGCCCAAAGCTGCCGCTTCACGCACTGCGGCACCGCGCAAACGCGCCGCCAAGAAGGCCACGCGCTCCACCGCGCGTCATCGCAAGGCGAGCTGACATGCGGGTCCCGACGATCATCGCGCTGACCGTGCTGACAGCGACGGGCGCAGCGGCACAGAACCTGCAAACGCGGGAATGTAATGCGGCGAATATCGCCTTTGTGGTCGAGGCAATCGGCAAAATGCCCGACAGCAAACAGAAGGCGACGGCGTCCGAAGAAATCGACGCGACCAAACAGGCCATGACCGAAGGCCGCGTTGACGACTGCAAAGACCATCTTCTGAAGGCGACGCTGCAGACGAAATGACAATGTCCGCTGCAGATCGCCTCGGGCGTCTGGCTATCGGACGTGTCAGGAGTTCTTCGACTTCTTCGCGCTCTTTTTCTTCGCCGTCGCCTTCTTCGGGCTCTTCTTGGTCGCCTTCTTTGGCACCTTCTTGCCTTCAGCACGGGCTTCCGACAGGCCGATCGCGATCGCCTGTTTCTTGCTGGTCACCTTCTTGCCGGAGCGGCCGCTTTTCAACGTTCCCGCCTCGCGCTTCTTCATCGCGCGTTCGACTTTTTCACTGGCCTTCTCGGAATAATTGCGAGCCATGACTGCTCTCTCCGTGGTTGACGCAGGAATAAATCAGACGCGCGAATGATCGTTCCACGTCGGCTGTCCTACGCTTATGCCGCGGCTATATCCCGGCACGGCCATCCGTCTCGTTTTCAAATGCGTCGCGCGTCATCTTTCAGCAACCGGCCCAATCGTGCGGGCCATGCTGGAGACTGCAAGTGACTGACCTCGAACCTCCCTCGTCTGCCAACCATCGCGTATTCATCGGCATGAACAGCCGCGGCCAATGGGTCGCGCGCGAAGAACATGGGCTCTATGGCGGATTGTTCTCTCACCGCATCGATGCGTTGCGCTATGCCCTGTTCGAAAACGGCCGCCGTCCAGAAGCGGTGGTCGAGACGCCTTTCGTCCTTGAACTCGATATCGATGCGCCCTTCGTTGAAGTGCGGACGCAGACCTATCCCAAACGGCAGGTCGCCTGAGCATCCGCGATGTCCGTTGCGAAGCAGGCCAGCGACTGGCTGGGCGGCATCATTGCCGATGTGCCGACACCCTTCACCGAGCGCGGTGAGATCGATCACGCTACGTTTGCCCGGCTGTGCGAACGCCAGGCCTGCGCCGGCGCCGACGCCATTCTGATTTGCGACATCGCCGGCGAAGCGGCCACGTTGACGCTCAGTGAGCGGACCGCACTGATCCGCACGGCAGTCGCGATCGCGCGCGGCCGTATCAGGGTCATTGTCGGAGCCGGCAGCAACGCCACCCGCCATGCCATCGCATGGACGCAGCTGGCTGAGGCGGCCGGCGCAGATGCGGTGATGTCGGTCGTGCCTTACTATAACCGGCCGACCCAGGACGGCATCGCCGCACATTTCCACGCAATCGCCTCCGCCACACGATTACCCATCGTCCTTCATGACGCGCCAGCGCGTTGTGCCCGGGCATTGTCCGACGACACCCTGCTGCGCCTCGCAGATTTGCCGCGCATGATCGGCCTCTGCAGCGACGACGGTGTGGCGTCGCGCGTGGTCCGGCTGCGTCAGCGCCTGCCGGCCGGATTTCGTCTGCTTTCTGGCGACGATACGGCCGGCCTCTCCTATCTGCTTGTCGGCGGCGACGGCGTCGTCTCCGCCACCGCCAATGTAGCGCCACAGCTCTGCCGCGGCATGGTCGTGGCCTGCCGGCAGGGCCAGACGCGCTATGCCGCCACCATCATGCGCATGCTGACGCCGCTCGCTGCGGCGCTGGCGCCCGACATGGTGGCGCCGGCGGTGAAGTATGCCCTGAGCCTGCGCGGGCTTGCCCGGCCTTGCGTGCGCCTGCCGCTGGTCGAACTCGGAGACGCCGAACAGCGCGCCGTGGCGGACGCGCTGGAGGAAATTTGGGCGACTCCGGAGCTGCCGGCCTTGCGATGGCAGCGCGGCTGGCGCCGGAGTTGATCATACGTCAAACATCGCACCGGCCGCGTTGCTTCTCATGGCATTTGGGGCCCGGGCCGCGCATATAATGCGCCCCGGGGCGATAGACCGCCGGCCCGAAGACGCACCTCCACAGCCACGCCAGGATCGCCGGGATGTATCTGGCATAGGTGCCGATGCGCGCGAACAGGGCGCCGGAGCGGTCCCGGCTCATCGGCTGCCGCCATCAATGCGCGGCGCGCCGGCCACGTGAACGCGGGCCAGCTCCTGCCGCGCGCGGCGCATCTTGTCCGCCGCCAGCGCCACGCGAATGGCTGCGAAGAAACCCCTCGCATGGTCGCGTATCAGCCTTGCTGCGACGCAAAGCCGTTTCCACTGCATGTCGCCGGAGTGATAGACGATCGGCGCCTGATTGCGGGTGATCAGCCAGGCCCGATAGGCATCGTCGGCGTTTAGATCGTGAAGCTGGCTATCGCGGGTATGAAACATGGTCATGGTCGTGATCCCATCTGCCAAGATACGGGCACGCAGACGCGTGCGGATGCGGGCAAGATGCGAATGACGCCATAGGAAATCGAGACGAGCCGCCGTGCGGCTTCATAAGCGCGGCATAAAAGCCGACGCGGGCCCGGGCTGCGGAATGACCGCAGCCCGGGCCCATTCGATGTTACTTGAAGATGGCGACGGCGCTCTGCAGCGTCAGCCAGACGCCCCAGGCCAGTGGAACGCCGACAAAGGCCCAGAACGCAGCGCTGGCGGCGTTGAGGCCGCCTTTGCCGATACCGTAGGAGCCGCCGCTGCTGGTGGCGGACGCCGCGCCCTTGGCCTGCAGCGCGGCCACCTCTTCCGGCTTCATGAACCAGTGCGGCGCCAGCGGTCTGACCAGCATGTTGCAGATCAATCCGAGCACCAGCATGCCGGCAAGGATGTACATGGTGAAGTCATAGACCTGCGCCCGCGGCACGCCGGCGCTGATCTGGAATTCACGGATGTAGTTCACCACCACCGGGCCGATGATGCCTGCGGTCGACCACGCCGTCAGCAGCCGGCCGTGGATCGCGCCGACGAACTGCGTACCGAAGATGTCGGCGAGATAGGCCGGCACCGTGGCGAAGCCGCCGCCATACATCGACAGGATGATGCCGATGGCGAGCACGAACAGGACCTTGTTGCCGGTGGCCGCAAAGGTCGGCACCAGTGCGTAGAGCACGATGCCGAGGATGAAGAACGTATAATAGGTGTTCTTGCGTCCCAGCTTGTCCGACAGCGACGCCCAGAAGAACCGGCCGCCGATGTTGAACAGCGAGATCAGGCCGGCAAAACCCGCCGCGATGGCCGCGATGGCGGTCTTCTGCTCGGCCGTGAGCTGGCTGAAGCCGACATCCGGCAATCCGATCAGCTTGCCGCCGAAGATTTCCTGCAGCATCGGCGACGCCATGCCGATGACGCCGATGCCCGCCGACACGTTGAGGCAGAGCACCGCCCAGATCAGCCAGAACTGCTTGGTCTTGTGCGCATTGTCGAGATGCACGTGCCCGGTGGTGATCATCGCATTGGTGGTGGCCGGCGGCGTCCAACCCTCCGGGCGCCAGTTCGGCGGCGTGATGCGATAGGCGAACGCGCCGATGGTCATGAACACGAAATAGATCACGCCCATCGCCAGAAACGTCTGCCAGACGCCGACATCGGTGGGCGTCTTGAAATGGTTCATCAGGATGTTGGCCAGTGGCGCGCCGATCATGGCGCCGCCACCGAAGCCCATGATGGCCATACCGGTCGCCATTCCGCGGCGGTCTGGAAACCATTTCACCAGGGTCGAGACCGGCGAGATGTAGCCGAGGCCGAGACCGACGCCGCCGATCACGCCGCAGCCGAGCCACAGCAGCCAAAGCTGATGGATATAGATGCCGATGGCGCCGAGCACGAGGCCGCCGCACCAGCACAAAGCCGATACGAAGGCTGCCTTGCGCGGACCGACGCGTTCGAGCCAGCCGCCCCAGATCGCCGCGGAGACGCCGAGCAGTACGAAGAACAGCGTGTACATCCAGCCGAGGCTGGAGACGCGCCAGTCGCAGGTGGTGGTGAAGAGTTCGGTGACGATCGACATGTCCGGGCATGCCTTCGGGGCGTTGAGACCGATGGCGCGCGACAGCGGCAGCCAGAACACGCTGAACCCGTAGGCCATGCCGATGCACAGATGGATGCAGAGCGCCGCGGGGGGCACCAGCCAGCGATTGAAGCCCGGCGCGGCGATGATGCGCTCGCGGTCGAGCAAGCCTGGCTTGGCGCCAGCAAGCGTTCCGGCATTGCCGATAGTGGTCATGTCGATCTCCTTGCGGATGTCCGGTGAAGGACGGTCCGTCGTCTGAAAACAAGTGGCATGGAAGTTTGCGACGTGAAGGTGATCGACTTCGACGCGCGCGCCCCCGCACGCACATGGGACAGAACGTGTCACACGAGTCGATAGTCTAAAAGTAGTGAACGCGCGTTTTCAATTGTATTTCGAGTTGCAATGCAGCGGTCTAATCTCGATGTGCTATCGCAGCATTTGTCTTTCGGATCGTAAAGACCAAAACGCCGTCGATATGCCGCGATGCGTCCATGGCATCGCCACTTTGCTGGACGAGCGCAGGAATATCGATCGCCGCTAACGGATCTGTACTATGCACCTCGAGACAGTCGCCGATCGCTATGGATTTCATCGCCTTACGCGTCATCAACGCCGGCAGCGGGCACTTCAATCCGGTGAGATCAAGTTTGGTAACGGCCATCGCAATTCCCCGTGATCGGCACCTTTATATCGGTGTGCGGCGAAATGTCATATGCAGGGCGGATGACGACAGGCAATCATCCGGCGACCGTCGGTGTCGTGCTCGCAGGCGGGTTGGCGCGGCGAATGGGCGGCGGCGACAAGCCGATGCGCAGCATTGGCGGCCGCAGCATCCTGGCGCGCGTGGTGGAGCGCGTCGCGCCGCAATGCGACGGGTTGATCGTGAACGCCAACGGAGATGCCACGCGCTTTGCAAATGTCGGCCTGACCGTGGTTGGCGATGATATCGCGGATTTTCCTGGTCCCCTCGCCGGCATCCTCGCGGCGCTCGACTGGACAGCTGCGGCACGCCCCGACGTCGAATGGGTGGTGAGCGTCGCCGGCGATTGCCCGTTCTTGCCGCGCGACCTGGTTACCCGGCTGCACGACGCGCGCACGGCCACGGACGCGGAGCTCGCCGTCGCCACATCGGCCGGACAGGCGCATCCGGTGATCGGGCTGTGGCACGTCCCGCTGCGCCACGCGCTGCGCCACGCGCTGGTCGTCGAGGACATCCGCCAGGTTGGCCGCTGGACCGCGCGTTACGGGCTGGCGCAGGCCGCGTGGAGCGTCGATCCCGTCGATCCGTTCTTCAATGCCAACACCGCCGACGATCTCGCGCAAGCCGAGCGCCTTGCATTGCTCGTCGATGGCGCTTGACCTAGTCTCGCCGCAACAGCGGCCGGAAAGTGCCGTGGCATCGGAGTAATTTCATGCGCGCCATTCGCGTATCCATCGCCTTGGGTTTCGTCCTCGCATTCTCGATCCCTCCCGCTTCCGCGCAAATCTCCGATGACGTCGTCAGGATCGGCGTGCTCACCGACATGAACGGCCCGGCCT
>JBEVEC010000140.1:0-12704 GCA_040512975.1 Tardiphaga sp.
ACTACTCGCTGCCGGCCTTTCTCGTCCGCGCCGGCAATCCCAAGGGCATCAAGGACTGGGACGACCTGGTGAAGCCCGGCGTGCAGGTGATCTTCCCGAACCCGAAGACCTCGGGCAATGCGCGCTACACCTATCTGGCGGCCTATGCCTTCGCCAAGAACAAGTACGGCGCCGACAAGGCCGACGATTTTGTGAAGAAGCTGTTCGCCAATGTGCCGGTGTTCGACACCGGCGGCCGTGCGGCGACCACGACCTTTGTTGAGCGCGGCACCGGGGACGTGCTGATCACCTTCGAGGCCGAGACCTCATCGATCCGCGACATCGCGGGTAAGGACAAGTATGAGGTGGTGGTGCCGCCGACCAGCGTGCTGGCGGAATTCCCGGTGACGGTGGTCGACAAATATGCCGACAAGCACGGCACCCGGGCGCTGGCGACGGCCTATCTGGAATTCCTGTATTCGCCGGAAGGTCAGGCCATCGAACTCAAAGGCTACAATCGCGTCGCCGACGCCGCCGCCATGGCCAAGGTGAAGGACAAATTCCCCGACGTGAAGCTGTACCGCGTCGAGGACGAATTCGGCGGCTGGGACAAGCTCAATGCCGAGCACCTGAATGCCGGCGCGAAGCTGGACCAGCTGTTCGGCGGACGGTGACGCATCTCTTACCCTCTCCTGCAGGGGGAGGGTCGGCGATCGTAGCGCGCAGGCCGGAGAGCGACGGGGTGGGCGAGCCATAAGCGCTCTCCCTGTGGCTCACCCCACCCCGCCGCGAGCTTCGCTCGCTCGACCCTCCCTCTCCAGGGGAGGGTAAGAGGCCGCCGCATTTCCTTTCCCGGCAGATCGTCTAAGAGAAGCCTCCGCTCTCTGTTCAGGACCTCCCCTTGCGTCGTAGCGTCATTCCAGGGTTCGGGCTTTCGCTCGGCATCACGCTCAGCTATCTCGCGGTCATCGTGCTGCTGCCGCTCTGCGCCCTGATCCTGAAGGCGTCGGATGTAGGACTCGCGCAACTCATCGGCATCCTGTCGTCGCCGCGAACGTTGTCGGCGATCCGCGTCACGGTCACCATGGCGCTGGCCGCCACTGCCTTCAACGCCGTCTACGGCCTGCTGCTCGCCTGGGTGCTGGCGCGCTACGAATTCCCCGGCAAGCGCATCCTCGACGCGCTGGTCGACGTCCCCTTCGCGCTGCCGACCGCGGTGGCCGGCCTCGCGCTCACCGCGCTGTTCTCCAAAAACGGCTGGTTCGGCGCACCCTTGGACAAACTCGGCTTGCAGGTCGCCTACACCCCGCTCGGCATCGCGATCGCCATGGCATTTACCAGCATTCCCTTCGTGGTGCGCACGGTGCAGCCGGTGATCGAGGACCTCGGCTCCGACGTCGAGGAAGCCGGTCGCTCGCTCGGCGCCAATGATTTCCAGATCCTGTGGCGCGTGATCTTTCCGGCGATCTTTCCGGCCTTCCTCGCCGGCTGCTCGCTGGCCTTTGCCCGCAGCCTTGGCGAGTTCGGCGCCGTGATCTTCATTGCCGGCAACCAGCCGATGAAGACCGAGATCGTCGCTCTGCTCACCTTCATCCGGCTCGAGGAATACAATTACGAAGCCGCCGCCGCGATTGCCGTGGTGATGCTGGCGATGGCCTTTGCGATGCTAATCATCACCAATGCCGTGCAAGCCTGGAACCTGCGCTATCTTGGCCGGGGAGACGCATGATGGCGCGCGAAACCTCCGAACGCGCCCACACCGAATGGATGGTGACGCCGGTCGGCGCCGGCCCGGTCACGCGCCGCGTCGTGCTGGGCATCGTCTCGCTGCTGACCCTGGTCGTGCTGATCGCGCCATTGGCGCTGATCTTCTCGTCGGCGCTGTCGCAGGGCGTTGGCACGTTCTTCCGCAGCCTGACCGAGCCCGGCATGCAGCACGCGATCCTGCTCACGGTGATCACCGCACTGATCGCTGTGCCGGTCAACATCGTTTTCGGCCTCGCCGCCGCATGGACCGTGACCAAATTCGCTTTCCCCGGCCGCACGCTCCTGATCGCGCTGATCGAACTGCCCTACTCCATCTCGCCGATCGTCGCCGGCGTCGCCTATCTGTTCGTCTACGGCTCGCAAGGCCTGTTCGGTCCGGTGATCGAGCTGCTCGGCATCAAGGTGATGTTCGCGCTGCCGGCGATCGTGCTGGCTTCGATGTTCGTCACCGCGCCCTTCGTGGCGCGCGAGCTGATCCCCTTGATGCAGGTGCAGGGCACCGACGAGGAGGAAGCCGCGGTAACCCTGGGCGCCTCGGGCTTTGCGACCTTCCTGCGCGTCACGCTGCCGAATGTGCGTTGGGCGGTGCTGTACGGCGCCATCCTGTGCAATGCCCGCGTGATGGGCGAATTCGGCGCGGTGTCGGTGGTCTCGGGCAATGTCCGCGGCCAGACCACGACGCTGCCGCTGCAGATCGAGCTGTTGTACCAGGACTACAATGTCGCAGGCGCCTTTGCCGCCGCAACGGTGCTGACGGCGGTGGCGCTGGTCACGATTTTGATCAAGGTGGCGCTGGAGCGGCTATCGCCGGATGAGCACAGCCGCGCTCCGGGGCACTGAGTCCCCTCCTTCTCCCCTTGTGGGGTAAGGTGCCTTCGCGAAGCGAAGGCGGATGAGGGTAGCCACGACACGGCGCCTGTGGCCCCCCTCATCCGTCGCGGACTTCGTCCGCGCCACCGTCTCCCACAAGGGGAGACGGAAGAAAGCCTTCTCACGCCGCACCATTTGGCGCTAAAAGGTTGCAGGGCCGCCGCGGTTTGGCGGCGTTTATGGCCTACGCTCCCCCTGAAACAGAGCAGAACTGCCGCTTCACGCGAGAGACCTCATTATGAAACGCATCGACGCCCACGGATTGCAGATCGCCCCGGTCCTGTTCGACTTCATCGCCAAGGAGGCCGCGCCAAAAACCGGAATCGAACCCGATGCGTTCTGGGCGGGCCTGGCCGGCATTGTCAAAGACCTCGGCGCGAAAAACCGCGAGCTCCTGAAGGTCCGCGATACCCTGCAGACGAAGATCGACGACTGGCACCGCGCCGGCAAGGGCAAGGCCTTCGACCTCAAGGCCTATACCGCCTTCCTCAAGGAGATCGGCTACCTGCTGCCGGAGCCGGCCACCAAGCCGGTCGAAACCGCCAATGTGGACATCGAGATCGGCCAGATCTGCGGCCCGCAGCTCGTGGTGCCGCTGACCAATGCCCGCTATGCGCTGAATGCGGCCAACGCGCGCTGGGGCAGCCTGTACGACGCCTTCTACGGCACCGACGCGATCCCGCACGATGCCGGCGAAACCGGCAAGGGCTACAACAAGGCGCGCGGCGACAAGGTCATCGCCAAGGCCAAGGCGTTCCTCGATCATGCCGTGCCGCTGGCCACCGACAGCCACAGCAATGTCACTGCCTACAGCATCATTGCCGGGCAGCTGTCCGCCAAACTCAAGAGCGGCAACCTCACCGCGCTGAAGAACGAGGCCCAGCTCGCCGGCTATCTCGGTGACGTCGCCTCGCCGTCGTCGATCCTGCTCGTGAACAACGGCCTGCATGTCGAGGTGATCGTCGATCGCAGCCACGTCATCGGCAAGGAAGACCCGGCCGGCGTCGCCGACATGATCATGGAGTCGGCGGTCTCGACCATCCTCGACATGGAAGACAGCGTCGCCACCGTGGACGCCGACGACAAGGTGCTGGTCTATCGCAACACCCTGTGCCTGATGAACGGCACGCTGTCGGCGGATTTCGACAAGGGCGGCAAAACGCTGACGCGAAAACTCAACGACGACCGCGTCTACAAGACGGTGAACGGCGAAAGCCTGACGCTGCACGGCCGCAGCCTGATGCTGATGCGCAATGTCGGCCACCACATGTTCACCGACGCCGTGCTTGACGGCAACGGCGAGGAGATTCCGGAAGGCCTGCTCGACGCCGCGGTGTCCGGCCTGATCGCGATCCATGACCTCAAGAGCTCAGGCCCGATCCGCAACAGCCGCACCGGCTCGGTCTATATCGTCAAGCCGAAGATGCACGGCCCCGACGAAGTGGCACTGACCTGCGAGGTGTTCGGCCGCGTCGAGCAGATGCTGTCGCTGCCGGAGAACACGCTGAAGGTCGGCATTATGGACGAGGAACGCCGCACCACGGTGAACCTCAAGGCCTGCATCCAGAATGCGTCGAAGCGCATCATGTTCATCAACACGGGATTCTTGGACCGCACCGGCGACGAAATCCACACGTCGATGGAAGCGGGCCCGATGATCCGCAAGAACGACATGAAGGCGACGCCGTGGATCAAGGCCTATGAGGAATGGAACGTGGACACCGGCCTGGTCGACGGCCTGCCCGGCCACGCCCAGATCGGCAAGGGCATGTGGGCGGCGCCTGACAAGATGGCGGACATGCTGACCCAGAAGATCGGCCATCCGCAGGCCGGCGCTACCACCGCCTGGGTGCCTTCGCCCACCGCGGCTACGCTCCATGCCCTGCACTATCACCAGGTCGACGTCGCCACCCGGCAGAAGGAGCTCGCCCAGGGCGGCGCGCGCGGCAAGCTCGACGACATCCTCACCATCCCGGTGTCGCAGTCGAACTGGGCGCCCGACGACGTGCGCCAGGAGATCGACAACAATTGCCAGGGCATCCTCGGCTACGTGGTGCGCTGGATCGACCAGGGCGTCGGCTGCTCCAAGGTGCCGGACATTCACGGCGTCGGCCTGATGGAAGACCGCGCGACCTTGCGCATCTCGGCGCAGCATCTTGCCAACTGGCTGCATCAGGGCGTCATCACCAAGGACCAGGTGATGGAGTCGCTGAAGCGCATGGCCGTGGTGGTGGACGAGCAGAACAAGGGTGACGCGGTCTACCAGAACATGGCGCCGGCGTTCGACGGCGTGGCGTTCAAGGCGGCCTGCGACCTGATCTTCGAAGGCCGCACGCAGCCGAACGGCTATACCGAATACATCCTCACCGCACGCCGCCGCGAGGCCAAGGCGCTGGCATAAGCGGGCAGGCGTAAGCAGACGCGACCGCGCGAGACCCATCCTACAAACAAAAAAGCCCCGGCGGATCGCCGGGGCTTTTTGCGTCTGAGGCGGTCTAGAACACCGCGATGTATTTCAGCAGCGAGATCACGCCGAGGATGATCACCACCACGCGGCAGATCTGCTTGGCGCGGCCGTCGATCGGCAACAGGTTGATCAAATACAGAATGAGAATGACGACAAGAAACGTAATCAGAACGCCGACCAGCATAGCGGTCCCCCCAAGCCAGATGAATGAACGGCCTGCAGCCTCGGCTGCAAGCGCCAGTGCAGGTCCAACGCGCGTCGGGGTTCCAGGTTCCTCAACTGGGAACCAAGCACCCTCTACGCGGAAATTTTTACCTTTTTCAGGCCAAATGGACCCATTGCTCGAGGAAAAATTGCGATGTTGAACCGCTTGTCCGTTTCCATTCTGCTGAAATCCGTCATCACCGTCTTGGCTCTTTGCGTGGCCATCGTTCTGGCTGCCGGCGCCTGGCAGTCATGGGGGCAGCTCAAGACTGCAGGTCGTCTATCTGTGATAGCGGAGATATCGAGCCACGCCTTCAAGGCGATGGCTAATCTGCGCGCGGACAAGGTTGCGACCATCCGCTCGCTGAATGCCGAAGGCACCATGCCCCAGGACTACGAGAAATATGCGCGCGGCCTGCGCGAAGCCGAGATGCCGGCGCTGCAGACGACAGTAGCGCTGCTCGACAGCATCGAATTCGACGGCAAGGCCACTTTGTATCCGGAATTCAAAAAGCTGACCGAACAGCTCGCTGCGCTGCAGACCGAGTCCTGGACGGCCATGGGCCAAGCAAAGGCACAGCGGCGCCCGACACTGGCCAAGGAATACGGCGCCAACAACGACGAGTTGCTGCCGCTGCTTGAAAAGATTTCCGCGGCGCTGTCGGCCGCCGCCAAATTCAGCGATCCGGTGATCGACCAGTATCTGCTGCTCAAGCAGATGGCCTGGCTGATGCGCAACATGGCAGGCGAGGCCTCGACGTTCGTCTCGACGGCGCTGGCGACCGGTAAGCTTCCCGATGGCGGACTCAAGGTCTACGCGAAATATGCCGCAGGCATCGAGATGGCGTGGAATGCCGTCGAGATTACCGCCGCCGGCTTCCCGCTGCCGCCGACGCTGGCTGCGGCCATGCAGGCTGTCAAGAAGACCATGCTCGATCCGCAATACATGACGCTGCGCGACGGTCTGGCTGCGGCCATCGCCAACGGAACCACGCCGGAGATGACGGCCACTGCATGGAGCCCCTATTCGGTCGAGCGGATGGCGACGGCCATCACCATTGCCGAGCGGGCGCTCGACGAAGCCAAGGCGCGCGCGCAGTGGCAGATCGCAACGGCGCAACGTTCGCTGATCCTGCAGCTTACGCTGCTGGCTGCGGCGCTGGCCCTGGCCGTCGGCACGATGATTGCCGTGACCCGCCGCGTCATCACGCCGCTGAACCGCATCCGCGACGCCATGCTCAAGGTGGCTGGCGGCGATCTCGCTGTCGATTCCGCCTATGGCGACCGCCAGGACGAAATCGGTGCCCTCGCCAGCGCGCTCGAGACTTTCAAGCAACAGGCGGTCGAGAAGGCCGACATCCAGGCGCAGGAGCGCTCCCGCAATACCGAGACCAGCAGCCGCCAGCAGGCGGTCGACCAGCATATCCGGATGTTCGAGATTCAGATCCACGAGGCGCTGCAGGCGCTTGGCACCGCCTCCGACAAGATGAACGTCACCTCGGACGGCATGCAGACCGTGTCGAGCCGCACCAATGCGCGGATCCAGGTCGCAGCGCAGGCGTCGGGCGAAGCTTCCGTCAACGTCCAGAACGTCGCCTCGGCATCGGAGCAGCTGAGTTCGTCGATCACCGACATCAGCCGCCAGGCCGCCCACGCCGCCAGCATCGCCAGCCGCGCGGTGCATCAGGCCCAGGAAACCGACGGCACGGTGCAGGGCCTCGCCAAGACCGCCAGCCGCATCGGCGAGGTCGTCGTGCTCATCAACGACATCGCGTCGCAGACCAACCTGCTGGCGCTGAACGCCACCATCGAGGCCGCCCGCGCCGGCGAAGCCGGGCGCGGTTTTGCGGTGGTCGCATCGGAGGTGAAGTCGCTGGCGAGCCAGACCGCCAAGGCCACCGAAGACATCTCGGGCCAGATCAGCGACATCCAGAAAGTCGCCAACGACGCCATTCAGGCGATCCAGGCGATCGGCGGCATCATCGGCGAGGTCAACGACGTGGCGACGGCAATCGCCGCGGCGGTCGAGGAACAAGGTGCTGCGACGGTCGAGATCACGCGCAGCACGCAACAGGCTGCCGCCGGAACCAAGAACGTGTCGGAGAATATCGGCGGCGTCCGCACGGATGCCGACGCCACCGGCGCAGCGGCGCAGGACGTCAAGACGGCGTCGGAGACTCTGTCCGACCAGACCCGCAAGCTCGGCGCGCAGGTCACCGAATTCCTCGGCAACATCCGCGCCGCCTGATCGCGACTGGGGTTATTCGGACGCGACGACCGGCGCGGCTTCGTATTTGGCGCGGACCGACGCCGAGGCCGGCGACATCTCGAGAGAAGCGCCACGCTTGTCCGAGGTGCGGGCCGTCACCATCAGGCCGTCCGCGCCGGCGACGATGTCGCCCTTGCGCAGGGTCGGATCGTTTTCCAGTTTGACCGGCGCCAGACCGGTCTGGTCCTTGCCGTTGCAAGTGCAGCCTGCGACGAGCTCGGTGCGATACTTGTAGGCGTTGGGCAGTTCGGAATACGGCTTGCCGCTATCGGTCGCCGCCTGGTCGATGCTCGAACCGTAGACCACCTTGGTCTCGCTCGACGGACAGAAGTTGTTGCACGATGCGGCGCGGCTCGAATTGTCGCTGGCGGACAGCGGGAAATAGCGGCCGTCGCAAGTGCGCACGCAATAAGCCTGTCGACCGCCACCGCCGCCTGCACTTGCGCTGGTCGAGCGCGGCCGGCGCTCGCGGTGCATGTTGCCGAAGCCGTCATCGGCATAAGGCATGGACACGTCCGACTGCTGGCTTCGCCCGCCGTCCATGCCGCCGAACAGCGCCGAGAAGAAATCCTGCGCCCGCGCTGCCGGGGCCGCGCCCGTAATGGCGATGACCGCAGCGGCCAAGAGAAGCCGCTTGCCTGATGTCCGATCCATGACGGCCTCCGGTACCTAAGAAAAAAGAAGCACTTGCCGTCAGTACGACGGCGAGGTCGCAAGGTTCATGGCCTGGCGCGAACCAGTTATCGGGCGCGGCTGCACCGGGGCACCGAGCGCTTCGCGACGCTGGGTGCTCTTCGGCAGTACGATCACCTTGGCGCCGACGCTGACGCGGCTGAACAGATCGGAGACGTCCTCATTGGTCAGGCGAATACAGCCGGACGAGACGAATTTGCCGATGGTCGACGGATCGTTGGTGCCGTGGATGCGATATTCGGTGGAGCCAAGATACATCGCGCGGGCGCCGAGCGGGGTGCCTGGGCCACCGGCCATGAAGCGCGGCAGATAAGGCTGGCGCGCAATCATCTGCGCCGGCGGGTGCCAGTCCGGCCACTCCGCCTTGCGCGACACCGTCTGGGTGCCGACCCAGGTAAAACCCTCGCGGCCGACGCCGACGCCGTAGCGCAGCGCGCGGTTGTTGCCGAGGACGTAATAGAGATGGGTGTTGGCGGTATCGATGATCACGGTGCCTGGGGCTTCGCGCGAGGGATACGTCACCTCGGTACGGCGCATGTCGCTGGGCAGCGCGCTGTCCATGTCGTCGCCCGGCTGCGCCGCGACACCGGCGTCCTGGTCGTAAACGTCATCCTGGGCCGAAGGTGCGTAGCTCATCATCTGCGCCGATGCGCGGGTGACGGCCGCCGAACTCAGCATCACGGCCAGGATCGTCGCTCCGGCGATGCGCAGCGAGCGAGTGCGGCTTCCGGAAAAAATGTGCGACATGGCCTGCCCCGTGTGGTGATGCATCAAGACGATGACTGCGCTGATAACCGCGACGGGGCCGGTCCGTTCCGTGGCGCCGCAACCGAACATCGCTTGTCAACTGCGCCGGGGTCACAAACACGCGAGGACCTTTTCGCGGTATTGTCGTGTTGCAGCCACGTCGGATGTTGTGTGATCGCGTAATTGGCGAGGACGTCTCGTTTCCATGAACAAGGTTCGTGCTTTTCCGGAAACGCCCAGCGGCGCGCCGCTGCCCGACAGCAAGGCTGAACAGCCGCCGATCATCCGCCGCGCCGAAGTCGTCGCCACCACGCTGGTGACTTTGCTGATCATCACCATCGTCGCGGTCCTCTACGTGGCCAAGGCGTTCTTCCTGCCGATCGTCACCGCCTTCATTGTCGGCACCATGCTGTCGCCCGCGGCGAGCTTTCTGGAGAAGCGCCGCATCCCGCGCGCCGTCTCGGCGATCCTGATCGTGTCCGGCGTCTTCCTCGGGCTTGCGTTCATCATCGGCCTGATTTCGGCGCCGCTGATGGAATGGACCACGCGGCTTCCGGAACTTGGTTCAATGCTGAAGGACAAGCTGCATCTGTTCGATCGGCCGCTGGCGCTCTGGCACCAGATGCGCGGCCTGTTCGGTGATACGGGCACAACGGCCACGTCGAAGTTCGAACTGCCGAAAATCGACTGGGTGCAGCCGACCTTCGAATTTCTGTCGCCGACCCTCACCGAATTCCTGCTGTTCTTCGCCACCCTCCTGCTGTTCATCGCCAGCTGGAAGGATCTGCGCCGCGGCCTGGTGATGAATTTTGCCGATCACGAATGGCGCCTGCGCACCCTGCGCATTCTCAATGCCATCGAGACCAGCCTCGGCGCGTATCTGATGATGGTCACGCTGATCAATGCCGGCGTCGGCATCGCCACCGGCATCATCTGCGCGATTACCGGGATGCCCAATCCCGCCGGCCTCGGCGCATTGGCGGCAACATTGAATTTCTTCCCGATCATCGGTCCGGTGGCGATGTTCGCCATCCTGACGGGGGTCGGCATCATTACCTCCGCGACACTCGGCGCCGGCCTGCTCGCCGCCGGTCTGTTCGTCGGGCTCACTTTCATCGAAGGACACTTCGTGACGCCTATGATCATCGGCCGGCGCCTGCAGCTGAATGCGCTGGCGGTGTTCATCGGTCTGGCGTTCTGGACCTGGCTGTGGGGACCGATGGGCGGCTTTCTCGCGGCGCCCATTCTGATCGTCGGGCTGACGTTGAAAGAACATCTGATGCCCGTTGAGACCCCGCAATTGCCCACCGACTGACGGGCGGAACTTACCGGCCTACGAGGCGTTTCAGCCTATATCGTCAGGGGAGTTTTGCATGTCGGACATCGATGGCTTGGACGAACTCAGGAAACTGACAGACAGAGCAACCTACAGCCGCCTTCAGAAGGATCTTAAAGCCGTGAAAAACGACGTCTCAGCCCTTACCGAGCAGATCACCGACGCATTGAGCGCCTTTACCGGCCAAGCCAACAAGCAGGCCCGCCGCGGCGTCAAGCAGGCGCGGTCGAACGCCGAATCCTGGATGTCGGACGTGCAGGATCGCGGTAGCGATGCCTATGACCGTGCCTACGAGACCGCCTCGTCGCTGGAAGAGTCGCTTGAGGACGTCATCAGCCAGCGTCCGCTGGCCACCGTCGGCCTGGCCCTCGGCCTGGGCGTCCTGATCGGGATGACCTTTCGTCGCTAAGCAATGCTGTGCGGGGACTTGAATACGGACTGGCGGCGCTTGCAGGCGCCGTCAGTCCTTGTTTTATGCAGACGGCTGTCGCCTAAAGGGGGATCGATGTTTCAGCGTGTCATTGATGATTTGAAGACCAGCACCGGCGCCAGCCTGCGCATGACGTCGCTGATCGTGGTGGCGGGTTTTGCGGGCCTGGTCGCGCTGTCGTTCATCTGCGCCGCGGCCTTCATTGGCATCATGCAGCGATACGGCGCGATCGGAGCCTGCCTGGCGATTGCCGGCGTGTTCAGCGTTATCGCAATCATTTTTGCGGCCATCTATGCGGGCAAGAAGCGCCGCGCGCGGCAGCATGCCGCCGAAATGGCGCGCCGTGCGGCAAAGGCCGCAGCCAACTCCCCTCTGATCGATCCGGTGATGATGGCAACGGGAATCCAGATTGCCCGTGCAGTCGGCCGGAAGCGACTGGTGCCGCTTCTGGCCCTGGCGGGCGTGGTCGTGGGTTTTGTGGCGAACCGAAATAGCGCGTCGGCGGACGATGGTGATGAGACGGAGGTTGCGGGCGACTGACCTGCGATCGTCGCGTCAGTCTCAGGTCACGCAACGACCGGGCTGCATCAAGCGGGCAACTTCGGTCAGCACGCTAACCGGCGGCTCACAGGCCACAGCGCTCTTCTGCGGCTTGTCGGTGACGGACACCGGAAGCGCCTTGCCGGTCTGGATCTTGGCCGGGACGACGGGGTTGGCAGCAAGTTTCAGGAGGACCGAGGTGTCAGACAAGCCGTGCACGCGGAACGACAGCGTCTGGCTGGCTTCGCCCGCGGACGCGGCAACGGCGGCCCGGTCGCCCTTGCCGCTGCGGTTGACGACAGTATCGGACACGGTACGGGACGATGCCGCGATCCCGCCATCAGTCAGGGTGCCGCGCAGATCGTTGCCGGAAGCATACTGGATCGCGCCGAACATGGCAGCGCCGGAAACCAGTCCCAAAACCAAGCTGGAGATTTTCGACATCGGAGCCTCGCCTGCCCTGCTGCGTCATTCCGCAGCGTCTTGGTTGGTAACGTCAGTCAAGGGGTTCGGTTCAAAATCATCCTTCACTTAAGCGTGTATTAAATATTTGATGATGGGCGGAACGTCCGGTGCGTTTGGGCGTCATTCCGGCAGCCGGTCGTCCCCTGCCCCAATTGACCGGCGACGCGGGGTGTAGCTGTGGTGATGCCAGCTGCACCCCGCATTCTTATGTCGGTGGGGTTTACCCGTAGCCCGCTCGAGCGAAGCGACATGCGGGACAGCCCATATTTTGTTCCCAGGCTCCGCATATCGCTCCGCTCATGCGGGCTACAGCTCTGCCTGTGTGGAACGCTCCTCGCGACGCCATCAATGCTCGACTGTGCAGGAGGGGGTTGTTAAGCCCTCCGGCAAGGAGCCTTGACCCCGACATGACGGTTGCGATCGAGATGGGACAGACGATGGCGGGCGCCGCCTCGTCTCTGGACCTTGAAGAACTGCTGGCCACGCGCCTGCTGGTGCAGGGCAATTCGGGGTCCGGCAAATCGCATCTGCTGCGCCGGCTGCTGGAGCAGAGCGCGCCTTGGGTGCAGCAAACCATCATCGACCCGGAGGGCGACTTTGTCTCGCTGGCCGACCGATTCGGCCATCTGGTGATCGATGCCGAGGAGCACACCGAGCGCGGCCTGCAGGCCGCCGGCGAGCGCGCCCGCATCCATCGCATTTCCACCATCCTCAACCTCGAAGGCCTCGACGCCGAGAACCAGATGCGGCGCGCTGCGGCGTTCCTCAACGGCCTGTTCGAGGCGGCGCGCGACCACTGGTACCCGATGCTGGTGGTCGTCGACGAAGCGCAGCTGTTCGCCCCGGCCGTGGCCGGCGAAGTCTCCGACGAAGCGCGAAAACTCTCGCTCGGCGCCATGACCAACCTGATGTGCCGTGGCCGCAAGCGCGGCCTGGC
>JBEVEC010000217.1:0-11163 GCA_040512975.1 Tardiphaga sp.
GAACACCCGCAGACACAGCACCGGGTCCGCAATATCAACCCGCATGACCTGCCACGCCACCTGACCCGCGAAGGCCGCAAGGCCGAGCCACGCCGCCCACCCCGCGCCGGCCGATAGCAGCGCGAGCGCGATCAGCACGACGGCAACGCCGTAGAAGATCGTCAGCGCGAGCTTCGTCTTCTCACCGAACAGCAGCGCCGTCGACTTCACGCCGATCAGCGCGTCATCCTCGGTGTCCTGATGGGCGTAGATGGTATCATAGGCGATCACCCAGGCGATCGAGCCGGCATAGAGCAGCAGCGCCGTCGCATCGATACGGCCGAACACGACGGCGAATCCCATCAGCGCGCCCCACGAGAACGCCAGGCCCAGCACGCTCTGCGGCCAATAGGTGATGCGCTTCATGAAAGGATAGGCGACGACGACGGCCAGCGACGCGATTCCGGTGACGATCGCAAAGCCGTCGAACTGCAGCAGCACCACGAGCCCGATCAGCGCCTGCAGCACCAGGAAGGCCAACGCCTGTTTCGCCGTCACCTGCCCCGCAGGGATCGGCCGCGACCGCGTGCGTTCGACCTTGGCGTCGAGGTCGCGGTCCGAGATGTCGTTCCAGGTGCAGCCGGCGCCGCGCATCACAAAGGAGCCGATGAAGAACAGCACGACCATCTTTGGCAGCGCGTGCAGATCATGCGCCGCGCCCGAGGCCAGCGCCGCCGACCACCAGCACGGCATCAGCAGCAGCCACGACCCGATCGGGCGGTCATAGCGCGCCAGCCGCAAATAAGGCCGCGCCCATAGCGGCGCGGACCGGTCGACCCAGTTGCCGGTCGAATCCGCAACGCGGGCTGCCGCGGCGCTCATCGAAGCAAGATGGCCGCGCGCGGCATCATCGCGTGAGAACGTTGCCGTTCAGGGTGTCGAAGGTGGAGCCGCCGCTCTTCTTGGTTGTGGCTTCCGGCAAGGCGGCGGAGGAGCCGAGCACGTCGCTCAGCCGCGGTGCGGCGGCGCCGCGCTGTTGCTGCTGCTGCGAGGCCACGTTGCAGACCTTCGCCCGCATGCCCTCGGTGTTCTTGTGTCCGGTCTGCATCTGCGCGCCGACATTGGGCGGAATGCCGCATTTCGACGCGTTGGCCTCGACATATTTGATCATCTTCACTTCGCTCTGCGAGAAAGCGGTGATCAGCTTGCAAGCCTCTTCCGGCGGCGCATGGCGTTCGCTGGCCTGCTTGATCGCCGTACCGCGCTTCTCGGCTTCCTGGCGCAGCGGCATGAAGCCCTTCATGCAGTCGTCGCCGCCGGGCGGTCCGGCCTGCTGCGGCGGTGCGAATCCGCCGCTGAGCGGGGCTGCGCCTCCCGACGGGAAACCGCCCGGCGCGGCATTGGGCGACGGAAACGGCGATGCGTTCTGCCCACCGTTCACCGGCGGAAACGGCGACGAACTGGCAGGCGCCGCCGCGCCATTCGGCAGCGGTGCGGGAAATGCGCCCTGGGCGCGAACCTCGGCGATCTGTGCGGCGGCAAGCGCCACGGACAGCGTCACAATCAAACGGCGGATGTTCACGATAGTCCTCCGGCAGCCCAAGTCCTCGTCCAGGTGTCCCCGTTTCGGGTCCCGTCGAGGGGAAAAGCCCATCCTGATTCTGGACGTAATACGATTCCTGCCACCCCTTCACAACCACCAAAGCTCCCGGATTTGGGCGGCAGCACGGCGCAAGCCCGCGATCCGGCATGATAAATCGTCGCAACTGGGCTAAAGCGTACGGCCCGCAATGGAACATGACGATGCCGCAAGCCGATTTTCGAAGCCCCCGCCTTTATGTCGACGCGCCCTTGGTGGCCGATGGCGTCATCACCCTCGACCGCAGCCAGAGCAATTATCTCGGCAACGTGATGCGGCTCGGCGCCGGCGACCCGGTGCTGGTGTTCAACGGTCGCGATGGCGAATGGCAGGCCGCCATTGCCGCCGGCAAGCGGGCCGAGCGTTTGACGCTGCTGGCGCTGACCCGGGCGCAGGACCGGCTTGCCGATGTCACCTATGTGTTCGCCCCGCTGAAGCACGCCAGGCTGGACTATATGGTGCAGAAGGCCGTCGAAATGGGCGCGGCCGCGCTGCAGCCGGTCATGACGCGCTTCACCCAGGCCAGCCGGGTCAATACCGAGCGGATGCGCGCCAATGTGGTCGAGGCGGCCGAGCAATGCGGCATCCTCAGCGTCGCGGGCGTGGCCGAACCGCTGGCCCTGCCCCGCTTTCTCGACGCCCGGGACGGCCGCCGCCTGCTGATCTTCTGCGACGAAGCCGCCGACATCGCCGATCCCCTCGCGGCGCTGACGGCCGCCCGCGATGCATCCACGGCCGGTATCGACGTCCTGATCGGTCCCGAGGGCGGCTTTGCCGAGGAGGAGCGTGCGCTGCTGCTGCGGCAGCCGACCATCCTGCGGCTGGCGCTGGGTCCGCGGATCATGCGCGCCGACACCGCCGCTGTGGCGGCACTGGCGCTGGTTCAAACGGCGCTTGGTGACTGGGCCGGTAACCAAGTAAAGAGCTAACCGCGCGGCCTGACCGCGCGTTAATCCAGCCCGGCGATGGTGGTCGAAACGTTGCAACCGCCATGCTAAGGGCTGCGCCAACGCCATAGACCGAATTGCTGGACGTCACGATGACCAAACCCGCCGCTTCTGCTGCGACCGGACCCGCCGCCTGGGCGGATCGCCTGCTGCCGTCGTTTGCCGAGGCAGGCTATGTCTATGCCTCGCCCGCCATCCTGCAGCCGGCGGAGCCGTTTCTCGATCTGTCCGGCGAAGACATCCGCAAAAGCCTGTACCTGACGACCGATGCCACCGGTGAGGAACTATGCCTGCGGCCGGATCTGACGATCCCGGTGGCCCGCGACTATCTCGCATCCGCCGCCGCCGGCCGACCGGCCGGCTTCTGCTATCTCGGCCCTGTGTTCCGCTATCGCCACGGCGTACCCAGCGAATTCCAGCAGGCCGGCATCGAATCCTTCGGCCGCCAGGACCGCGCCGCGGCCGATGCCGAGATGCTGGCGCTCGGCATCGAAGCCACCGCGGCCTTCGGCCTCGGCAACATAGAGATCCGCACCGGCGACGTCGCTTTGTTTGCCGCGCTGATCGATGCGCTGGACCTTTACCCGGTGTGGAAGCGCCGTTTGATGAAGGATTTCAACCGCAAGATCAGCTTGTCGCAGGACCTCGACCGCCTCACCCTCGCCGAGTCGCCGCTGCGCAACGAATACGAAGGCGTGCTGGCGGCCCTGGCCGGCTCCGACCGCAAGGCGGCGCTGGCGCTGGTCACCGACCTGATGTCGATCGCCGGCGCCACCAATGTCGGCGGACGTTCGGTCTCCGAGATCGCTGATCGCTTCCTCGAGCAGTCGACCCTCAAGGGCGGCGCGCTGCCGCGCGATGCGCTGGCGCTGATCAAGCAATTTCTGGCGATCTCCGGCGATCCGACCGATGCGGTGACGGCCCTGCGCAAGCTCACCGCCGACGCCGGGCTGAACATCACCGCGACCATCGATGAATTCGAAAGCCGCATTGGCTTCATGACGGCGCGCGGCATCGATACCGCAAAGACGCGGTTCTCGACCTCGTTCGGCCGCGGCGTCGACTACTACACCGGGTTCGAATTCGAACTGCATCGCAAGGGCAACGGCCGCGAGCCGCTGGTGGCCGGCGGCCGCTATGACGGGCTGCTGACGCAACTGGGGTCGGCGACGCCGATCCCGGCGGTCGGTTTCTCGATCTGGATCGAAGCCCTGACCGAGGACAACACCAACACGGCATCTGCGCGTGCCCCCGGGAGCGCGTCATGACTGCGCCGTTCGTTCTCGCCGTCCCCTCCAAGGGCCGGCTGCAGGAAAATGCCGAAGCGTTCTTCACCCGCGCGGGTCTCACCATGACCAAGCCCGGCGGCGTGCGCGACTATCGCGGCACCATCGCCGGCCTCGACAATGTCGAGATCGCCTATCTGTCGGCCAGCGAGATCGCCTCGAACCTGGCGCGCGGCACCGTGCATCTCGGCATCACCGGCGAGGACCTGCTGCGTGAAAGCATTCCCGACGTCGACAAGAAGGTCGCGTTAATCGAAGGGCTCGGCTTCGGCAGCGCCAACGTGGTTGTCGCCGTGCCGCAGGCCTGGATCGATGTTCGCACCATGGCCGATCTCGATGACGTCACCTCGGGCTTTCGTGAGCAGCACAATCGGCGCATGCGCGTCGCCACCAAATACATCAACCTGACGCGCAACTTCTTCGCGTTCCACGGCGTGGTAGACTATCGCATCGTCGAAAGCGCCGGCGCCACCGAAGGCGCGCCGGCCACCGGCGCCGCCGAGATGATCGTCGATATCACCACGACCGGCGCGACGCTCGCCGCCAACGGGCTGAAGGTGCTCGACGACGGCGTGATGCTGCGCAGCCAGGCCAACCTCGTCGCGTCGCGTGCCGCCGACTGGTCGGCATCGTCGCTGGAGACCGCAAGCGTCATCCTCGACCACATCGCCGCGCGTGCCCGCGCCTCGAAGTACAAGGAGGTGCGGACGCGCTTTGCCGGCTGCAACCAGTCGCTGCTGACCGAGGCTCATAACCGCTTCGGCGTGGTGTCGCCGTTCGGCGGGCCGACCTCGTCGGGCATGATCACGCTGCACTGCCCGCCGGCGCAGCTCTACGCGCTTGGCACCTTCCTGCGTGCCCATGGCGCCGACACCGTGTCGGTCGCGTCGCTGGATTACGTGATGGACCGCGAGAATCCGCTGTTCGCCAAACTCGAGGCGTTCCTGCGGCAGTAATGCGCAGCGCAGCGCTGTGCCTTGCTGGCAGGCGCCATGAGCGATTACATATCTCTCACGACGGTCCGGAATGCTGGGAATTGATCGATGATGCTGGGAAGTGACGTATCGAGCTTGTCGACCGACGCCGTGACGGCGGCGGCGCAGGGCCTGTCGATCGTCGTCCCGCTCTACAACGAGGCGCCCGGCCTGGCGCTGTTTCATGACCGGCTGGGAGATCTCGCCGCAACGCTGAAGGCGCGCCACGGCCTGACCTGCGAGGTCGTCTATGTCGACGACGGCAGCGCCGACGGCACGCTGGAGATTGCGCGCACGCTGCCCGCCACGTCGCTCGACGTGCAGGTGGTGTCGCTGTCGCGCAATTTCGGCAAGGAGGCGGCGCTGATGGCCGGCCTCGACCACGTCACGCGCGGCGCCGTGCTGTTCATGGACGGTGACGGCCAGCATACCACGGCGCTGGTCGAGCAGCTGGTGCGGCACTGGATCGTCGAGGGCTATGACGTCGTCTTTACGGCCAAGGCGAACCGCGACAACGAATCTTTCCTGCGCCGCCAGGCGGTGCGCGGCTTCTATGCGCTGATCAACTGGGGCGCGCGCGCGAAAATTCCGGAAGACGCCGGCGATTTCCGCCTGCTGTCGCCCCGCGCGGCTGCGGCGCTGCGGCAACTGCCGGAGCGCAACCGCTTCTTCAAGGGCCTCGCCACCTGGATCGGCTTTCGCCAGTTGCGCGTCGACTACGAGCCCGCCGCGCGCGAGCATGGCGTGACCTCGTTCAATCCGCGGCAATTGATCGGCCTGTCGATCGAAGGCCTGACCTCGTTCTCGGTGGCGCCGCTGCGCTTCGCCAGCCTGCTTGGTGTGCTGCTGGCGTTCGGCGCGTTCCTGTTCGGCCTGTCGATTCTTTGGGAGACCTGGGTGAACGGCAGATCCGTCCCGGGGTATCCGTCGCTGGTGATCAGCCTGATGACGCTGGGCGGCGTGCAGCTGATCATGATCGGCATCGTCGGCGAATATATCGGCAAGATCCTGTCTGAGCTGAAAGCGCGCCCGATCTATTTCGTCGCCGAGCACAGCGTGAAGCGCAATACCGTCGATGGCATCGTCCAGCCGATCGACCGGACCGCGGCCGAATGAACGCGGCGCCGCGCCGCATCACGCTGTGCGCCGACGACTACGGCCTCAGCCCCGGCGTTAATGCGGGCATCAACGAACTCATCGCACAGAAGCGCCTCAACGCCACCTCGGTGATGGTGGTCGGTCCGGCGATCACGCGTGACCACGTTCAGGCGTTGCAGGACGCAGTCGCCAAGAACCCGGCTTGTGCGATCGGTCTGCACGTCACGCTGACGGCGCCGTTTCATCCGCTCACCATGCACTACCGTCCGATGCGTGACGGCCTGTTTCTGCCGCTCGGCACGATGCTGCGCGTCACAATGCTGCGGCGGCTCGACCGCGAGATGATCCAGCGCGAGGTCGCCGCGCAGATCGTCCGGTTCGCCGCTCTGTTCGACCGCGTGCCGGACTACGTGGACGGTCACCAGCACGTCCAGATTTTTCCGCAGGTGCGCGACGCTTTCCTGGCCGCGGTCAAGGCGCACGCGCCCGCAGCATGGGTCCGCCAGTCCGGCCGTATCCAGCCGCTGGCGCAGCGCATCGACGCACCCAAGGCGTTGCTGCTCGACGCGTTGAGCAGTACATTCCGCAAGCGCGCCGGCCGCGCAGGCGTCCCGTTCAATCCCGGTTTTGCCGGCGCCTATGACTTCAGCAAGCAGACCGATTTCGCGGCCTTGATGGCGGGCTTCCTGCAGGACCTGCCGGACAACGGGCTGGTGATGTGCCACCCCGGCCATGTCGACGACGTGTTGCGCGAGCTCGATCCGTTGACCGACCAGCGCGAACGCGAATATCAATACCTCGCTGGAGACGACTTCCCGCGACTGCTCGCGGCGCACAACATCATCCTTGGCGAAGGCGCATAACGCGCCGCCGGTCGTTTTGTCGCATAACTAAATTTAATCCGGGCGGCACTATTCGGGACACAAAGCGTCACTACATCTGCCACGCGCCGATACAGGGCGCTTGAAGCCATGCGAGGACGTTATGACACCGCAAGAACGCCAGCTGATTGACGATCTGTTCGACCGGCTCAGCAAGGTCGAGGGTGCGCCGCGGGACCGCGACGCCGAGGCCGCGATTGCCGACGGGCAGCGCCAGGCGCCCCACGCCGTCTACGCGCTGGTGCAGACATGCCTGCTGCAGGACGAGGCCTTGAAGCGCGCCAATGACCGTATCCAGCAGCTCGAGGGCGGCGCACAGGAGCCGGCTCCACAGGGCGGCTTCCTGGATTCCATGCGCGACGCTTTGTTCGGCCAGGGCCAGGGCCAGTCCCGCGGCTCGGTGCCGAGCGTGCGGCCGTCCGAACCCAACCGCGCCGCCTGGAACACCGGGCAGGTGATGGGGCAGCCCCAACAGGGCGGCTATGGTCAGGGCGGCTACCCGCAGCAGCAGGCGCCTTACGGCCAGCAGCCCCCCGGCCAGCCGCAGGCCGGCGGTGGCGGATCGTTCCTCGGCACGGCGGCGGCGGCAGCGGCCGGCGTGGTCGGCGGCTCGTTGTTGCTCGGCAGCATCCGTTCGATGATGGGCGGCCATCAGCAGGGTTTTGGCGACAGCAGCGGCTTGGGCGGTAACAGCGGCAGCAGCCCGTGGAGCGGTTCGTCGGATACGTCCGGCAGCCTGTCCAACCAGGCCGGGCTGGGCGATATCGGCTCCTCGAGCGGCTCGCGTGCGGGCGGCTTCGATCAGGCCCAGGCGGATGCCGACCAGGACCAGGATCAGGACCAGGACGACGGTGATTACGACACCGCCGATGCCGACACCAGATCCGACGACAGCGACTGGACGTAAGGCTTCTTCCTTCTCCCGTGTGGGAGAAGGTGCGTTCGCGCAGCGAAGGCGGATGAGGGGTTCAACGGCGGCAGCGCTTGTGGCTACCCCTCACCCGTCTCGAAGCGCTTCGCGCTTCGATCCACCCTCTCCCACAAGGGGAGAGGGGAAGAAAGCAATCAGATCACGATCACCCGGGCGCCGACATTCACCCGACCATAAAGGTCGATGACGTCCTCGTTGCGCATGCGGATGCAGCCCGAGGAGACGTTGGTGCCGATGGTCCAGGGCTCGTTGGAACCGTGGATGCGGTACAGCGTGGAGCCCAGATACATCGCGCGCGCGCCGAGCGGATTTTCCGGGCCGCCTTCCATGTGCCGCGGCAGGTCGGGGCGGCGCGCGATCATTTCCGCCGGCGGCGTCCAGGCTGGCCATTCCTTCTTCGCCGTGATGGTCTTGACCCCTGACCATGTGAAGCCGGGACGGCCGACGCCGATGCCGTAGCGCATCGCCCGGCCGCCGGACTGCACCAGGTAGAGATACTTGTTCGGCGTATCCACCACGATGGTGCCGGCGCCTTCGTGGCCGGTGTAGTCCACCAGTTGCGGCTCGTATTTCGGATCCATGGCCGGACGCGCCGGATCGATCGGCTCGGCCTGCTGATACGCGCGCAGGTCCTGCTGCATCTGCAACTGCCGCGGCTCATAAGATTCCGGCGGGCGCTGGCCCGAAGCGCCGTCGCTGAACAGGAATTCGATAAAGCCGCCGCCCATGGTGGAGCGCTGCGCGGACGCCATCTGCTGTGGCCGCGGCGCGTACTGCGCATAGGCCGGCGTGTGAATAAAGCCGGCGCCTAGAAAGGACGCGCTGGCAAGTAGCGAAAGAGAGATTTTTCTGAACATCGACGTACTCTGCACCGTTTCGTCGTGACGCGTGCTCACCTGAGACGCGTTCTGCACATCCCCGAAATGCCGTCAAAAACGCCTCGGTTTGGTAAACAAATGCGCCGTTTGGATTCACCACGTCGCCGGATGCTACACTTCCCGGTGGTAGCGTTTATTTTGCATAAACGCGCGGCGTGCATGGTTAATACTCGGTGATAGCAGAACCGCAAGCGCGTTCCATTGCGCCTTCCGCGTGAACTCCACGTTAAACTGATGCGTTTAGGACAAAGGCATTGATTGAACGTTGGGGGACTTGATGTCTGTTCGTCGCAAGCGATTTCGTATTGAGGAAGTGTTCGGGACCACCGCGCCGGTTGAGGCGGAAGGCGGCGACGTGATGCCGATGCATAACGAGATCATGTCCGAGCTGCGCGCGATCCGCGCCCAGATGGCCGCCCCAGCGCAGAACGCCGTGTCGGTAGAGGTCAGCGCTTCAACCGACCTGCAGGTCGCCGAGGCGCAGGCGCTGCTGGCGACCTACCGCGCGCAGATCGAACAGTGCGAGAAGCTCAAGATCGAGCTCGACCTGATCCACGACGCGATCAATCGCACCAAGATGGAAATCGCCACGCTGCACGGCAAGAGTTTCGACGGCGACGAGATGGCCAAGGTCAATGGCGAACTGGGCGCCGTGGTCGGCGGCACCGAGGAAGCCACCCAGCAGATCCTGGCCGCGGCCGAGGCCATCGACAACGCCGCGACCGCGCTCGGAAAGGTCACCTCCCCCGACCAGCAGAAGCAGATGATCGACGAGATCGGCGACAGCGTGGTCGCGATCTTCGAAGCCTGTAACTTCCAGGACCTCACCGGACAGCGCATCAACAAAGTGATGACGACGATGAAGTTCATCGAGAAGCACATCATGGAAATGATGGAAATCTGGGGCGGCGTCGACGCCATCAAGGCGCATGTGCCGGCGATCGTCGATGATCGCGTCGGCGACGCCAAACTGCTCAACGGCCCGAAGCTCGATGGCGACGAGGGTCACGCTTCGCAGGACGACATCGACGCAATGTTCGGCTAACCGCGGCGACCGGTCGGTCCCAACTCAAATCCAATGTCATGATGGCCGGGCTCGTCCCGGCCATCTGCATGTTCAGCCCATGTCCCAACGCAAAATGCCCGGCGTTCGCCGGGCATCAAAGATGCGTCTTGCTCGCGTGTGCGCCACTAGCGCGGCATCACGCCTTGGGCCCGCAGCGGACATAGACCATGTTGCCGTATCGGGTCGACGCGTCCTTGTCGAGGAACCGCGTCACCAGCGTGCGGCCGTCGAACGACACGACCTCGCGGTCCTTGTCGCCGCCGGCGGGTCCGGGCGGGCCGATGTAGTTCTTGCCGCTCGACGAGCCTTTCAGGCGCAGTTCCTGCGGGGTGGCTTCGTCGGCGAGATGCATCATCACGCCGCCGGTCGGACCGGGGCCAATGATGTAGGGGTTCTTGCACTGGCCACGCGCGGCATTCTCGGTGCGGGTGCGGTCCGACGGGTTCATGTAGGACGCCAGGCCCCAGCGTCCGACGATTTCCTCGGAGCGGATCGACGCCGGCAGTTCCGGCGGCGGCGGTGGTGGTGGCGGCGGCTCCGAAGTGCCGAAGCTGAACCCGCTGTATGAACCGCACGCCCCCAGCGACAGCGCCAGACAGGAAGCGATCGCCAGTTGGGCAACTGGGCGGGCGTAGCGTGACCTGATCATATTATCCCCTGAGTAGTCCCGACTGCCCGTCCAAGCGACCAGGCGCAAAACACCTGTCGGAGCAATGGGTCGGCTAAACGACGCCGCAACGCCGATATGGTTTCCAGATCATCCTATATTGGCCTCACCAAGGCCTTAAGGGCTTGCTTGACACAATTCGCGTCTCAACATATTCCCGCATCCACGATTTAGCACTCTCGGAGCGCGATTGCTAAGGGAATAAGCATGGCCGGCCCTTGCCGACCGGCCCTTCCCGCGTCCGCCCCAGGCGTCGATCCGTAACCAGAAGAGGTATCCCCATGGCCAAGACCAATTTCCGCCCGCTGCATGACCGCGTCGTCGTTAAGCGCATCGTCGCCACCGAGAAGACCAAGGGCGGCATCATCATTCCCGACAGCGCCAAGGAAAAGCCTTCGGAAGGCGAAGTCATAGGCGTGGGCCCCGGCGGCCGCGACGAGGCCGGCAAGCTGATCCCGATCGACATCAAGGTCGGCGACAAGGTGCTGTTCGGCAAGTGGTCGGGCACCGAGATCAAGCTCGACGGCGAAGAGCTTTTGATCATGAAGGAGTCGGACATCATGGGCGTGATCGCGTAAGGCGCGCACTTTTCACATCACAAGCTGTCACCACCCGCGAAAGCGGGTGGCCCAGTAAACGCAGGCCCCGGTGATCGAACCGCGAGGGCGCGGCGTACTGGGTCGCCCGGTCAAGCCGGGCGATGACAGCTTCGTATCGTTTCCAATTCCCACATTCAGGAGCATCCTCACATGGCCGCCAAAGACGTTAAATTCGCCGGAGACGCGCGCGATCGCATGCTGCGCGGCGTCGACATTCT
>JBEVEC010000096.1:0-16830 GCA_040512975.1 Tardiphaga sp.
TGGTGAGGTCGATCTCCGGCGCCATCGGGCCGGAGGTCTTGATGCCGCGCATCGCCACCCACAGCGCCTTGAACGGGTTGCTGATCGCGGCATCCGCCGCGGTCGGCTCGTAACCGCAATGCGCCATGCAGTCGGCGCACTTCTCGTACTTGCCGGTGCCGTAGGTGTCCCAGTCGGTGGTGTCCATCAGCTCCTTGAAGGTCTGGGTATAGCCTTCACCAAGCAGGTAGCAGGGCTTCTGCCAGCCGAAGATGTTGCGCGCAGGCATGCCCCAGGGCTTGCACTCGTATTCCTGGTTGCCGGCGAGGAAGTCCAGGAACAGGCCGGAATGCATGATGTTCCACTTCTTGCCTTTGCCAAGCGCAAAGACGTCGCGGAACAGCTTCTTGGTCTTGGTGCGGTTCAGGAAGTGCTCCTGATCCGGCGCGCGCTCATAGGCATAACCCGGCGACATCGAAACGCCGACGCCGAGCTCCACGGTGAAGTCGAGGAATTTTGCGATGTCTTCCGCGGCATGGCCGTCGAAGATGGTCGCGTTGACGTTGACGGCAAAGCCCTTGGCCTTGGCGGCCTTGATCGCGGACACGGCGCGGTCGAACACGCCTTCCTGCGACACGGCCTTGTCGTGGTGTTCCTTCAGACCGTCGAGATGCACCGAAAAGAACAGGTAGGGCGACGGCGTAAACAGGTCGAGCTTCTTCTCCAGCAGCAGCGCGTTGGTGCAGAGCGACACGAACTTCTTGCGCTCGACCAGGCCGCGCACGATCTCGCCGATCTCCTTGTGGATCAGCGGTTCGCCGCCCGGGATCGCCACCATCGGAGCGCCGCACTCGTCGGCGGCGTCCCAACACTCCTGCGCCGACATGCGGCGGTTCAGGATCGCATTCGGATAGTCGATCTTGCCGCAGCCGACACAGGCCAGGTTACAACGGAAGAGGGGCTCCAGCATCAGGACCAGCGGATACCGCTTCTGGCCCGTCAGCTTCTTCTTCATCAGATAGGCGCCGATCTTCATTTCTTTAAAAAACGGAATGGCCATGTCGACTTTTTCTTTCTGCGCGTCACGTCATGAAGACGGTGGATCAAACTGCGGTCAGTTCGGCGGGTAGCTTGAATTCAATGGTCTCTTCGCGTCCCGGCAAAACCGATACCGCTACAGGCCGGATCCGCCGCAAGGTCTCGATTACGTCTTCTACAAGCACTTCCGGCGCCGATGCGCCAGCGGTGATGCCGACAGCGCGCGCACCCTCCAGCCAATCCGGATTGAGTTCGCTGCCATCGGCAATGAGATAGCTCGTAACCCCGACCTCAGTCCCGATCTCGCGCAACCTGTTCGAATTCGAACTGTTGGCGGCTCCCACTACCAGAATGACGTCTACGAACTTGCTGAGGTCTCTTACCGCAGATTGGCGGTTTTGTGTCGCATAACAGATATCCCGGATATCCGGACCCTCAATATCGCTAAACCGTTGCTGAAGTGCCGCAATAATATCCCGTGTATCGTCAACACTTAGTGTGGTCTGGGTAATATACGCCACCGGCTCGTCCGGGTGCAAAGGCAGATCGGGAACTTCGGCTGCGGATTTGACCAGATGGACCGGGCCGGGAACCTGTCCGACCGTTCCTTCGACCTCAGGATGCCCGGCATGTCCGATCAGGACCAGGGCGCGGCCCATGGCCATGTAACGCCTGCCCTGATTATGGACCTTGCTGACAAGCGGGCAGGTGGCATCGAGGACCGGAAGCCCGCGTCTGGCAGCCTCGTCCTCGACGCTGCGGGCCACGCCATGGGCGCTGAGCACGCAGATGGCTCCTTCGGGGACGTCGGACAGCTCCTCGACGAACACTGCGCCCTTGGCCTTCAGGCCATCGACCACGTGCTTGTTGTGCACGATCTCATGGCGGACATAGACCGGCCTGTCGTCGTCGCGATCGAGCGCCCGCTCGACGATCTCGATGGCGCGCACCACGCCCGCGCAGAAGCCCCGCGGCTGGGCGAGCAGAATCTCGAGAGGGGGTCGATCAAGCACGTGTTACAAAGTCCGCTCATTCGATGACAAACGCTAAATCTGTACCATAATCAGGGACATATCTACCCCAGGCGACGATAACGCTGCTTTTGTGTGACAAAAATCACTCACTGTGCGATCACACCGGAGCAAACATGAGTGTTTGCCGGGCTGCCATCGTCGTGTCGCCCGGGAATGGACCAGCGTGCCGCGGATCGTTCGCCGTTTGACCCTTTACGGGACAGGTGCCCCTCGTTAACAGGACCGATGATGGGTCGATTAGCACGTTTTATGCCACCGCTTTTGTGGTAGCGGACCAAAAGCGCCTTAAACGCCCCCGACTGAAGATGGCGGAAGCTTACCGAACCATCTGCATTCTCCGCAGACCTCGCCGACATAGAAAGAAACAGCGTGCTGACAAGACTTGTTGTCTCCATCGTGAATTTTTGTACCCGTTATGCGCTGCTGACGGTGCTGGCGGGTCTTGTCATCTCCGTTGGCGCGGCGTGGTACACGGCGCGGAATTTCCAGATCAACACCGACATCAACAAGCTGATTTCGCCGGACCTGGACTGGCGCAAGCGGGATATTGCGTTCGACAAGGCATTCGATCAGGAGCGCCTGATCATCGCCGTGGTCGAGGCGCCGACCCCGGAATTCGCCAATGCGGCGACGGCCGCGATGGAAGCCAAACTGCTTCCCAACAAGACCGATTTCGATTCGGTGAAGCGTCTTGGCGGCGGCGCGTTCTTTGAAAAGAATGGCCTCCTGTTCCTGCCGACCAAGCAGGTCACCGAATTGACCGGCCAGTTTCAGCAGGCCGCGCCGCTGATCGAGATCATGGCCGGCGACCCCAGCTTGCGCGGCCTGACCGGCGCACTGGAGACCGGCCTGACCGGCATCCGCCGCGGCCAACTGCAACTCGACGGCGCCGCCAAGACTTTTGATACCATCGCCGCCACTGTTGAGGATGTGCTCAAGAACGGTCGCGCCAACTTCTCTTGGCGTGGGTTGGTCAGCGAAGAGCCGCTCACCGATGCCGACAAGCGCGGCTTCATCGAGGTCAAGCCGATCCTCGATTTCCAGGCGCTGGAGCCCGGCAAGACTGCGACCGATGCGATTCGCCAGGCTGCCGTCGATCTCGACATCGCCGGTAAATTCGGCGCCCGCGTACGGCTGACCGGACCGGTGCCGATCGCCAATGAAGAATTTGCCACCGTGCAGGATGGCGCGGTGGTCAACGGCATTGCGACGGTGGTGATCGTGCTGATCATCCTCTGGATGGCGCTGCATTCGATGAAGATCATCGGCGCGGTGTTCGCCACGCTGTTCGCCGGCCTTGCGACCACCACCGCGGTCGGCCTGATGATGGTCGGTTCGCTCAATCTGTTGTCCATCGCCTTTGCGGTGCTGTTCGTCGGCCTTGGCGTCGACTTCGGTATCCAGTTCAGCGTGCGCTATCGCTCGGAGCGGCAGAAGAACGACGACCTGCGCGGCGCGCTGACCAAGGCCGCCGAATATTGCGCGGTGCCGCTGTCGCTGGCGGCCTTCGCCACCGCGGCGGGCTTCCTGTCGTTCCTGCCGACCGACTACAAGGGCGTGTCGGAACTCGGCAAGATCGCCGGCGCCGGTATGATGATCGCGTTCCTGACGAGCATCACGATTCTGCCTGCGCTGCTCGACCTGTTGAACCCGCCCGGTGAAAAAGAACCCGTGGGCTATGCATTCCTGGCGCCCGTCGATCGGTTTCTGGAAGAGAAGCGGTTCTGGATCATTGGCATCACGCTGGCGCTGACCATCGCCGGCCTGCCGCTGCTGTACTTCCTGAAGTTCGACTTTAACCCGATCAACCTGCGCAACCCGAAGGTCGAATCGATCGCGACCGTCCTCGACATGCGTAAGGACCCCAACACCGGCGCCAATGCCGTCAATGTGATGGCGCTCAATGAAGCCGCGGCCAAGCAGGTCGAGGAACGTCTGTCCAAGGTGCCGGAAGTCGCCCGCACCATTTCGCTCGACAGCTTTGTACCGGAAGACCAGCCGATCAAGCTGAAAGCGATCATGGAAGGCGCCAAGATACTCGAGCCGGCGCTCAATCCCGATCAGGTCGATGCGGCGCCAACCGACGCCGAGAACGTGACGGCGCTGAAGCAGTCGTCCGACAGCCTGCGCAAGCTTGCCGGCACCCAGTCGGGTGCGGGCGCGGTTGCTGCCAAGCGTCTGGCCGATGCGCTGGCGAAGACGGCAGATGCCAGCGAAGCGGTGCGCAACAAGGTTCAGGACACTTTTGTGGCGCCGCTGAAACTGGCGCTGGCACAGCTGCGCAACCTGATGCAGGCGGGGCCGGTCAGTCTGGAGACGCTGCCGGCTGATCTGGTCAGTTCGTGGAAGACCAAGGACGGCCAGGTGCGGACCGAAGCCCAGCCAAAGGGCGATCCGAACGACAACGATACACTGCGTCGCTTCGCCGACGCGGTGCTGAAGTCGGAACCGCTCGCGGTCGGCGGGCCGATCTCGATCCTGAAGTCCGGTGACACCATTGTCACCGCCTTCATCCATGCGGGCATCTGGGCGCTGATCTCGATCTCGGTGCTGCTGTGGCTGGCGCTGCGCCGCGTCAGCGACGTGCTGCTGACGCTGGTGCCGCTGCTGGTCGCCGGCACCGTGACGCTCGAGATCTGCGTGCTGATCGGGCTGCCGCTGAACTTCGCCAACATCATCGCGCTGCCGCTGCTGCTCGGCGTCGGCGTGGCGTTCAAGATCTACTACGTCACCGCTTGGCGGGCAGGACACAAGAACCTGCTGCAGTCGGCCCTGACGCGCGCGATCTTCTTCAGCGCGCTGACCACGGCCACGGCGTTCGGCAGCCTGTGGCTGTCGAACCATCCGGGCACGGCGAGCATGGGCAAGCTGTTGGCGATGTCGTTCGTGGTGACGCTGGCGGCGGTGCTGCTGTTCCAGCCGGCCCTGATGGGCAAGCCCCGCGAGCCTGGCGAATAGGCGGGGCTCTTACTGCACCTCTCCCCGCCAGGGAGAGGTCGACCCGGCAAAGCCGGGGCGGGTGAGGGGACTCTATCGTGTACGGAAGAGCCCCTTCACCCGGATAGGTTCGCTGCGCTTTCATATCCGACCTCTCCCGGTTGGGGAGAGGTGAAAAGCGGCGCAGCGTTTCTCGATTAGCTCAGTGCGTGACCTTGTTGATTTCCGGCAGCAGGCAGATGTCGCCGATGTCCGGGGGTTGCTGCGCGCCGGCGGTCGTGCCCGCCTTCTGGCCGGCCGGGCCGGTCTTGGCGGCCGTCACCGGGGCAGGCGAAGCCTTGGCGGTGGTCACCGGGGCAGCCGGCGCCTTGGCGCCAGCGGGCGGCTTGGGAGCGTTCTTGGCGGTCAGGTTGGACGGGCTCGAGGGGATCGAGGGGCCGACGCGGGTCCAGGTCTGGCCGCCGCACAAAAAGCCGAGCACGCAACCTTCGATCTCAAGCTGGTCCGGGGTATCGCCGAGCTTGATGGTCGACTTGTAGAGCTTGCCGTCCTTGGCGTTGTAGACCTGACCAGCCCACTTGTCGTTGGCGGCATTCTTTTTCATGTCGAGCAGCGTGACCATGGCAAGGGTCGGCCGGCTCTGCTTCGACGTGTCGGGATTGTTCTTGTCGGTGCCGCCTGGCATTTTCTCCCAGGAAACCGCGCCCCACATGCTACCACCGCACTCGGCGACGCGGATATTGGCAACGCCATCCTCCACCTTCCAGTCACCGGTCGGATCCGCCGCAATTGCGGGTGTCAGCCCTGCTGAAAACAAGCCTGCCGAAAGCAGAAATCCGCAATATCTAAGGGTACGCATCGAGATGCGTGGGCGCTGCAACATGTTCAAACCTATGCTAAGTGAGCGGCGTTCGCCGAAGTCAAATCGCCGCATTCAGAGTTTCCAGTTGACGAAGCGGCCATCAACCGACGTATGTAACTTATGGTATATCCGAATCTAGACGTTTCCGAGATGTTTGTCGAAAGGCAGGCGCAGCGCAGTGCGATGCATACGCGCCACCTCAACGAACAACTTGTCCGTGTCCTCAAGACCATTGGATACGACGTCGGTTTTCAACGCGGCACCGGCCAATATTTGTTCGACCGCGACGATGCCCGCTATCTCGATCTACTGAGCGGTTTTGGCGTTTTTGCGATTGGCCGTAATCACCCGGTTCTGCGCAATGCGCTGAAGAGCGTGCTGGATGCGGATTTCGCCAATCTGGTGCAGATGGACGTGTCCACGCTGGCCGGCATTTTGGCCGAGCGGCTGCTGGAACATGTTCCTTACATGGACAAGGTGTTCTTCGCCAATTCGGGTGCTGAGACCGTCGAGGCAGCGATCAAATTTGCCCGCAACGCCACCGGCCGCAACGGCATCGTCTATTGCGACCACGCTTATCACGGCCTGACCTATGGAGCGCTGTCGCTGACCGACGACAGCAATTTCCGCAGCGGCTTCGGACCATTGCTGTCGGACTGCATTACGGTTCCGTTTAATGATCTAGAAGCCCTGGAAAAGGCGCTGTCGACCAAGCAGGTCGCCGCCTTCATCGTCGAGCCAATCCAGGGCAAGGGCGTCAACATGCCCACCGACGAATTCCTGCCCGGTGCCCTGGCGCTGTGCCGTAAATACGGCACGCTATTTATCGCCGACGAAATCCAGACCGGCCTCGGCCGCACCGGCAAATTCCTCGCCATCGAGCACTGGAATGTCGAACCCGACATGATCCTGATCGCCAAGGCGCTGTCCGGCGGTCACGTTCCGGTGGGCGCATTGCTGACGCGTCGGCACATCTTCGACAAGATCTTCAACCGCATGGACCGCTCGCTGGTCCACGGCTCGACATTCGGGAAGAACGATCTGGCGATGGCCGCCGGCATTGCCACGCTGGAAGTGATGAAGCACGAGAAGCTGGTCGAGAATTCCGCCAAGCGCGGCGCGGAATTGCGGCTGGCGCTACAAAACATGATCCCGGGCTTCGAATTGCTGAAGGAAGTGCGCGGCAAGGGCCTGATGATCGGCGTCGAGTTTGGCCCGCCGAAATCGCTGCGCCTGAAGGCCTCCTGGAATATTCTGGAATCGGCGAGCAAGGGGCTGTTCTGCCAGCTCATCACGGTGCCGCTGTTCAAAGAACAGAAGATTCTCACCCAGGTCTCCGGTCACGGCAGCCATACCATCAAGCTTTTGCCGCCGCTCGTGATCAACGAGGCCGACTGCAAGTGGATCACGGATTCGTTCAACACCGTGATCGCAGACAGCCACCGCGTCCCCGGCGCGATCTGGTCGCTTGGCAAGACGCTGGTCGACAACGCCGTTCGCAAGTCGGCCTAAAATGTAGCGCGGAGGGTGGGCACGATTCGCTTTGCCCACCCTACGAATGCTTCGCATCCTCTACAATCATCGACGCGCCTTTTTCGCCGATCATCGCGGTCGGCGTGTTGGTGTTGCCAGATGTGATCGTCGGCATCACCGAGGCGTCCACCACGCGCAACCCGTCGATGCCGTAAACCCGCAACCGCGCATCCACCACCGCCATCGGATCCGACGCCGTGCCCATCTTCGCCGTGCCGACGGGATGGAAGATCGTGGTCCCGATATCGCCGGCGGCCTTGGCCAGCGAGGCCGCGTCGTCGCCGACGCTCGGGCCGGGTAGGTACTCCTCCGGGTGATACGCCGCGAGCGCGCTCTGCTTCATCAGCCGGCGCGTGACGCGGATGGCGTCGGCGGCGACCTCGCGGTCCTCGTCGGTGGTGAGATAATGCGGCGCGATGGTCGGCGCTTCATCGGGTTTGCCGGAGCGCAGCCTGATCTCGCCGCGCGACGTCGGCTGCAGGTTGCAGGCGGCGATGGTGATGGCGGGAAAGCGGTGCAGCGGATCGCCAAACTTGTCGAGCGACAGCGGCTGCACGTGAAACTGGATATTGGCGCGCTCGCGATGCGGATCGGACCGCGTGAAGATACCAAGCTGCGACGGCGCCATGGTCAGCGGCCCGCGCCGGCGCAGGGCGTAGTCGATGCCCATCCAGCCGCGCCGGAACAGATTATAGTAGGTCTCGTTCAGGGTGCGCACGCCGGAAACTTTATAGATCGCGCGCTGCTGCAGGTGATCCTGCAGATTGCGGCCAACGCCCGGGCGATCCAGTGTCACGTCGACGCCGGCAGCGGACAGCCATTCCGCCGGCCCGATCCCGGAGCGCTGCAACAGATGCGGTGAGCCGACCGCGCCGGCGCAGACGATGACCTCGCCCCTGGCGCGGGCCTCGATCGTTTCGCCGTCCTGCACGAAGCGCACCCCGACCGCGCGCCCGTTCTCGATGATCAAACGGTCGACCATCACCTTGGTTTCGAGCCGCAGGTTGGGACGGCCCAGCGCCGGCTTCAGGAAGCCGCGCGCCGACGACCAGCGCCGGCCACGCTTCTGGTTGACGTGAAAGTAGCCGATGCCTTCGTTGTCGCCGGTGTTGAAATCGGAGGTTCTGCGGATGCCCATCTCGGCGGCGGCATCGGCCACGGCGTTGAGCACCGGCCATGACAGCCGCGGCGCCTCGATGCGCCAGCCGCCGCCGGCGCCGTGGTGCTCGCTTGCGCCGAGAAAATGATCCTCGAGCTTGCGAAACGCCGGCAGCACGTCGTCATAGGCCCAACCGGTGAGGCCGAGCTGGCGCCAGTGGTCGTAGTCGGCGGCCTGGCCGCGCATCGAGATCATGGCATTGATGGCCGACGAGCCGCCGATCACCTTGCCGCGCGGATAGGCCAGTGACCGACCGTTGAGGCCGGGTTCGGGCTCGGTGCGAAACATCCAGTCCGCGCGCGGATTGCCGATGGCGAACAAATAGCCGACCGGGATGTGAAACCAGATCCAGTTGTCCCGGCCGCCGGCCTCGAGGATCAGCACGCGCTTGGCGGGATCGGCGGACACGCGGTTGGCGACGATGCAACCGGCGGTCCCCGCACCGACCACGATATAATCGAAATCCCCCGCAAGCCGTGCCGTCATCGTTTCCCGCCATCTGCCGCCACGGTCTCAAGGCCGCGTCGAATGCCCTTAGCCGCGCCGCGGCCCGCTGTACAGCACGCGGGTGCCCCGCACCACGGCTTGGGCCGTTGGCACGCGACGTGCTAGGAAAAGAACACGTTCACATTGCCGAGACCCCCTTCATGCCCATCATCGATCGCGTCGCCGAATTGCAACCGGACATCATGGCCTGGCGCCGTGACCTGCATGCGCATCCCGAGCTGCTGTACGACGTGCATCGCACCGCGGCCTTCGTGGCCGAGCAGTTGCGGGAATTCGGCTGCGACGAGGTGGTGACCGGGCTCGGGCGCACCGGCGTGGTTGGCGTCATCAAGGGCAGCAAGTCCGGTGGCGAGCGCCGGGTGATCGGCCTGCGCGCCGACATGGATGCGCTGCCGATCGACGAAGAGACCAACCTGCCTTACGCCTCGAAGACGCCCGGCAAGATGCACGCCTGCGGCCATGACGGCCACACCGCGATGCTGCTGGGTGCGGCACGTTATCTTGCCGAAACCCGCGACTTCGCCGGCGACGCCGTGGTGATCTTCCAGCCCGCCGAAGAGGGCGGGGCGGGCGCCGCCGCGATGATCAAGGACGGGCTGATGGAGCGCTTTGGCATCCAGCAGGTCTATGGCATGCACAACAATCCCGGCACGCCGGTCGGCTCGTTCTCGCTGCGCATCGGACCGATCATGGCGGCGATGGACCGCATCTCGATCCATATCGAGGGCCTCGGCGGCCACGCGGCCTATCCGCACAAGACCATCGATTCAGTGCTGGTCGGCTCACAGCTGATCATGGCGTTCCAGTCCATCGTGTCGCGCACGATCGGGCCGCTGGAGTCCGCGGTGATCTCGATCTGCGAATTCCACGCCGGCCACGCCAGCAACGTCATCCCGGCGACCGCCGACCTGCGCGGCACCGTGCGGACTCTCAAAAAGGAAATCCGCGACCTCGTCGAGAAGCGCATGAAGGAAGTCTGTGCCGGTGTTGCACTGCAAACCGGCGCGAAGATCGATCTCACTTATGACCGCGGCTATCCCGTGGTGGTCAACCATCCCGCGGAAACCGACATGGCGGTGAAGATCGCCAGCGAGATCGGCGGCGCGGCGAACGTCAATACCGACATGACCCCGGTGATGGGCGCGGAAGACTTTGCGTATATGCTGGAAGCGCGCCCCGGCGCCTTCATCTTCATGGGCAACGGCGACAGCGCCGGCCTGCATCATCCCGCCTATAACTTCAACGATGACGCGATTGTCTACGGTACGTCCTACTGGGTGCGGCTGGTGGAGACGACGCTGGCCGCGTGACGGGCTTTTTTGCGGGGCGCCGTCGAACCTTCGGAACAAGTCTCAGGTCGCTCGGTTGAGGGGAGGGAAATATCCCCTTACCTTCAACGGAGTGCATCATGGCTACCAAGGACAAAGACCTGAACGATTTGTTTCTCGACACCTTGAAGGACATCTACTTCGCCGAAAAGCAGATCGTGAAGGCCCTGCCGAAGATGGCGAAGGCCGCGACGTCGGACAAGCTGCGCGCCGCTTTCGAGAAGCACCAGGTCGAGACCGAAGGCCAGATCGATCGCCTGGAGCAGGTGTTCGAATTGCTGGAGAAGCCCGCCCGCGGCAAGACCTGTGACGCCATCATGGGCATCCTCGACGAGGGCAAGGAAATCATGGACGAGTACAAGGGCACGAGCGCGCTCGACGCCGGCCTGCTCGCCGCCGCCCAGGCCGTCGAACATTATGAAATCTCGCGCTACGGCACGCTCAAGACCTGGGCCACCGAGCTCGGCATGAAGGACGCCGCCAAGCTGCTCGATGCCACGTTGAGCGAAGAGAAGAAGACGGACGACACGCTGAGCGTGCTGGCGAAGACCGCCGTGAATTTGGCCGCGGCTGCGTAAGCGTTACAAACACAAACTCTCAACTTGTCGTCCCCGCGAACGCGGGGACCCATAACCCCTGAGGGTTTTGGCAAGCAACGGGCGCTTGTTAATACAACTGAGGACACGGCGTATGGGTCCCCGCCTTCGCGGGGACGACTCGCTGGACTAGCCTTACTCCGCCGCCTGCGCGTAATCGTCCATCGGCGGGCAGGAACACACCAGATTGCGGTCGCCGTAGACGTTGTCGACGCGGCCCACCGGGCACCAGTATTTGTCGGTGCGCGAGGTGCCGGCGGGGAAGCAGCCTTCCGCGCGGGGATAGGCGCGCTTCCAGTCATCCTCGGCGATATCATGCACAGTGTGCGGGGCATGCCGCAGTGGCGAGGCCTCGATGGTCCAGCGGCCGCTTTCGACCTCGGCGATTTCCTTGCGGATCGCGATCATCGCATCGCAGAAGCGATCGAGCTCCAGCTTCGATTCCGACTCCGTCGGCTCGATCATCAGCGTACCGACCACCGGAAAGCTCATGGTCGGCGCATGGAAGCCGTAGTCGATCAGCCGCTTGGCGATGTCATCGACGGTGACCCCGGCCGACACCTTCAGCGCCCGGGGGTCAATGATGCATTCATGCGCGACGCGGCCCTTCTCGTTCCGGTACAGCACCGGGAAATGCGGGTGCAGCCGTGCCGCCACGTAGTTGGCGTTGAGGATCGCGACTTCGGTGGCGGTGGTCAGGCCGGCGCCGCCCATCATCAGGATGTAGATGTAGGAGATGGTCAGGATCGACGCCGAACCATAGGGCGCGGCCGACACCGGGCCCACGGGCACATCGCCATTGGCCACGGGATGACCCGGCAGGTACGGCGCCAGATGCGCCTTGACGCCGATCGGGCCCATGCCGGGGCCGCCGCCGCCATGCGGGATGCAGAACGTCTTGTGCAGGTTGAGATGGCTGACGTCGGCGCCGTATTCGCCGGGACGCGACAGTCCGACCTGGGCATTCATGTTGGCGCCGTCGAGATAGACCTGACCACCATGGGCATGAACGATCTCGCAGATCTCACGGATGTGCTCCTCGAACACGCCATGGGTCGACGGATAGGTGATCATGATCGCGGCCAGTTTGTCCGCGTGTTTTTCCGCCTTGGCCCGCAGGTCGTTGACGTCGACGTCGCCGCGCTTGTCGCAGGCGACCACCACCACATCCATGCCGACCATGCTGGCCGACGCCGGATTGGTGCCATGGGCCGAGGAGGGGATCAGGCAGACGGTGCGGTGGCTGTCGCCGCGCGCTGCGTGGTAGGCGCGGATCGCCAGCAGGCCGGCATATTCGCCCTGCGCGCCCGAATTGGGCTGCAGCGACACCGCGTCATAGCCGGTGATGTCGCACAGCCATTTCTCCAGCGTCGCGAACAGCTCGTGATAGCCCTCGGCTTGCGCTGTTGGCACGAAGGGATGCAGCGAGCCCCAGGCCGGCCAGGTCAGCGGCATCATCTCGGTGGTGGCGTTCAGCTTCATGGTACAGGAGCCGAGCGGGATCATCGCGCGGTCGAGCGCGAGATCGCGGTCGGAAAGCTTGCGCATATAGCGGAGCAGCTCGGTTTCCGAGCGGTGGCTGTGGAAGACGGGGTGGGTCAGGAACGCCGAGCCGCGCTTCAGCGCGGCGGGCAGGGCGTCGGTAATACCGCGCTCGATCTCGGCATAGTTCAGCGAACCGCCGAAGGCACGCCAGATGGCCTCGACCGTCGCGGGCGTCGTGGTCTCGTCCAGCGCGACGCCGATCGTGCCATCACCGATATGCAGGTTGATCTTCTCGGCCTCTGCCGCGGCGATGATGGCCGCCTGCTTGTCACCGACGGTCACCGTCACCGTATCGAAGAACGCCGCGCTATGCGGCGCGAAGCCAAGCTTCTTGAGCCCCGCGGCCAGTGTCAGCGTGCGGCGATGCACCGTGCGCGCGATGTGCTTGAGGCCATCGGGACCGTGATAGACCGCATACATCGATGCGATCACCGCAAGCAGCACCTGCGCGGTGCAGATGTTCGACGTCGCCTTTTCGCGGCGGATGTGCTGTTCGCGCGTCTGCAGCGCGAGGCGATAGGCGGGCTCGCCGCGCGAGTCGATGGAGAGGCCGACAAGCCGGCCCGGGATCGAGCGCTTCAGCGCATCACGCACCGACATATAGCCGGCATGCGGGCCGCCATAGCCCATCGGCACGCCGAAACGCTGCGCCGAGCCGATGGCGATATCGGCGCCGAGGTCGCCGGGCGACGCCAGCAGCGTCAGCGCCAGAAGGTCGGCGGCGACGATGGCGAGCGCGCCCTCGTCTTTCAGCGCGGCGATTGCGGGCTTGAAGTCGCGCACCACGCCGGTCGTTCCGGGATATTGCAGCAGCGCGCCGAAGACATCGGCCTGGCCGAGCTCGGTGAGGGGATCGCCGACCTGCAGCGTCCAGCCGAGCGGCTCGGCGCGGGTGCGCAGCACGGCCAGCGTCTGCGGATGCACTTCATGGTCGACGAAGAACGTCTTGCTCTTCACCGACGATACGCGCTCGGCCAGCGCCATCGCTTCGGCCGCGGCGGTGGCTTCGTCGAGCAGCGAAGCATTGGCGACGTCGAGACCGGTGAGGTCGCAGATCATGGTCTGGAAGTTGAACAGCGCCTCGAGGCGGCCCTGGCTGATCTCGGGCTGATACGGCGTATAGGCCGTGTACCACGCCGGGTTCTCCAGGATGTTGCGCTGGATCACCGTCGGCAGCACCGTGCCGTAGTAACCCTGGCCGATCAGCGAGGTGAACACCGCATTCTTCGCCGCCAACTCGCTCATGTGCGCCAGCGCCTCGGTCTCGCTGAGCGCGCGTCCGAGATCGAGCGGCGCCTGCTGGCGGATCGAGGCCGGCAGCGTCTCGCTCATCAGCGCCGACAGGCTCTTGGCGCCGACCGTCTCCAGCATCGCGCCGATATCGGCAGGCGAGGGGCCGAGATGGCGGCGAAGGAAATCGGTGGCGACGTCGGCGGAGGATTTATTCACGCTCATATGCGGATCCTTCGTAGGGTGGGCTAAGGCGCTCTTGCGCCGTGCCCACGCGTGCGGTGGTGATTGTGGTGGGCACGCTTCGCTTTGCCCACCCTACGAGTTGTTCGCTGGACTAGGCGGTGTGGGCCTTGTAGGCCTCGGCATCCATCAAGCCATCGAGCTCATTCTTGTCGGCGAGCTTGATCTTGAAGAACCACGCCTTGCCGTCGGCATCGCTGTTGACCAGTGCAGGTTCGGCCGCGAGCGCGTCGTTGATCTCGACGACCTCGCCGGTGATCGGCGCGTAGACGTCGGAGGCGGCCTTGACCGACTCGACCACGGCGGCGGCTTCGGCCTTCTTCAGCGTGCGGCCGACCTTCGGCAATTCGACGAACACCACGTCGCCAAGCTGCGACTGCGCATAGTCGGTGATGCCGACGGTGACGACGTCGCCGTCAACGGCGAGCCATTCGTGGTCTTCGGTATACAAAGTGGTCATGTGGGGTAGTTCCTCAACGCTTGTAGCTGTGGGGGACGAAAGGCATCGGTGACACTTTCATGGGCACGCGCTGGCCGCGCAGCTCGGCATACACGGTGGTGCCGTCGGCGGCCTGGGCGGTCGGCAGATAGCCCATTGCAAGCGGCGCGCCGAGATTAGGGCCGAAGCCGCCCGAGGTGACGCGGCCGATCGAGTCGGTCGATGTCGCATCGGCGAATAGCAGCACGCCCTCGCGCACCGGCGCGCGGCCTTCCGGCAGCAGCCCGACGCGCTTGCGCGGAGCCCCGCCGTCGAGATGGGCCAGGATCTTGTCCGCGCCGAGGAAGCCGCCCGCACGGGCGCCGCCGCTGCGGCGGCTCTTCTGGATCGACCAGTTCAGCCCGCCTTCGACGGGGGTGGTGGTGGTATCAATGTCATGGCCGTAAAGGCACAGCCCGGCCTCGAGCCGCAGGCTGTCGCGGGCGCCGAGGCCGATCGGCAGCACGTCGGGATCGGCAAGCAGGGCGGTGGTGAGCGCCTCGGCCTTGTCCGACGGGATCGAGATCTCGTAGCCGTCTTCGCCGGTATAGCCCGAGCGCGACACGAAGCAGGCGATGCCGTCGACCTGATGCGGGCCGGCATCCATGAACTTCATCGCCGGCGCCTCGGGACAGAATTTGGCCAGTACGTCCGCCGCCTTCGGCCCCTGCAACGCGATCAGCGCACGGTCGGGCAGGGTCTCGATCATGCAGCTGTCCGACAGATGCGCGCGCAGATGCGCCTCGTCCTCGGCCTTGCAGGCGGCGTTGACCACCAGGAACAGGTGGTCGCCAAAATTCGCCACCATCAGGTCGTCAAGAATGCCGCCGGTCTCGCTGGTGAACTGCGCGTAGCGCTGGCGGCCGGGGGCCAGCGCCAGGATGTCCATCGGCACCAGCTTCTCGAGCGCCAGGGCGGCGTCTTCGATCCGGCCGGATTTGGCCCGCAGCATAAGCTGGCCCATATGGGAGACGTCGAACAGCCCCGCCGCGGTTCGCGTATGCAGGTGCTCTTTGAGCACGCCGGAGGCGTATTGCACCGGCATGTCATAGCCGGCGAAGGGCACCATCTTGCCGCCGCGGGCGAGGTGCAAATCGTGAAGCGATGTTTGTCGTAAAGGGGTCTTGTCGGTCGCAGGCATGGAGACGGGTCCTCGCGGCGCCCCGGGACCATTCCCAAGGTGCCTATCGAGCCCCATCTGTCGCTGTGCCTGAGAGTATTATCCCGTCGGCGGACATCCCGGCCCGTTCGGGCTCTGAGGCGTCTCTTTCCAGATGCTAACCAGTCACGCGGTCCTTTTGCCTGAGAGTTTCCGGGGCGGTTGCTCCTTCGGCGCCGGCTTCTCCCTGAAGAAAAGGGACCGGTCTCTCCCGACGTGACGTCGTTCAACGCCGGCACCAGAACACGGTCCGGGCGAATCTGTCAACGCGGCGGAGGGGCCTATCAACGTGATTGTGCTGATGCGGCAAGCCCATGATCCAGCTGCACAGTTTCTGGACAGGGCCGCCCCCGCCGGTCTAAAAGCGACCGGTTGTGGCATCGTCCTGCGGCAGGCCGCGGGCGGTTTTTGGGCGCCAAGATCTTAGTGTGCAAGATCTTAAGTTTGATGGAATCGATATGAGCGGCGTTAACGAAATCCGATCGGCATTTCTGAACTACTTCGCCAAAAACGGGCACGACATCGTGTCGTCGTCGCCGCTGGTGCCGCGCAACGACCCCACGCTGATGTTCACCAATGCCGGCATGGTGCAGTTCAAGAACGTCTTCACCGGTGTCGAGAAGCGGCCTTATCAGCGCGCGACCACCTCGCAGAAATGCGTCCGCGCCGGCGGCAAGCACAACGATCTCGACAATGTCGGCTACACCGCACGCCACCACACCTTCTTCGAGATGCTCGGCAACTTCTCGTTCGGCGATTACTTCAAGGAACGCGCCATCGAGCTCGCCTGGAATCTGATCACCAAGGAATACGGCCTGGCCAAGGATCGCCTGCTGGTCACCGTCTATTCCGAGGACGATGAAGCCTTCGAACTCTGGAAGAAGATCGGCCTGCCTGATTCCAAGATCATCCGGATTCCGACCTCCGACAATTTCTGGCAGATGGGCGACACCGGCCCGTGTGGCCCGTGTTCGGAAATCTTCTTCGACCACGGCGACAAGATCCCCGGCGGCCCTCCCGGCTCGCCCGATGAAGACGGCGACCGTTACATCGAGATCTGGAATCTCGTCTTCATGCAGTTCAACCGCGACGCGCAGGGAAACCTCGCGCCACTGCCCAAGGCGAGCGTCGATACGGGCATGGGTCTCGAGCGTCTCGCGGCGGTGCTGCAGCACGTGCATTCGAATTACGAGATCGATCTC
>JBEVEC010000135.1:0-21529 GCA_040512975.1 Tardiphaga sp.
GCCTTCGGCATGATCTCGCACATCGTCTCGACCTTCAGCCGCAAGCCGGTCTTCGGCTACCTGGCCATGGCCTACGCGATGGTCGCCATCGGCGGCATCGGCTTCGTGGTGTGGGCGCACCACATGTACACGGTGGGCATGTCGTCGGCGACGCAGGCCTATTTCGTCGCGGCGACCATGGTCATCGCGGTGCCGACCGGCGTGAAGATTTTCTCATGGATCGCCACGATGTGGGGCGGGTCGATCGAGTTCAAGGCGCCGATGCTGTGGGCCGTCGGCTTCATCTTCCTGTTCACCCTGGGCGGCGTCACCGGCGTGGTGCTGGCCAATGCCGGCGTCGACCGCGTGCTGCAGGATACCTATTACGTGGTGGCGCATTTCCACTACGTGCTGTCGCTCGGCGCAGTGTTCGCGATCTTCGCCGGCTGGTATTACTGGTTCCCGAAGATGTTCGGCTACATGTACAGCGAGCCGATCGCCAAGGCGCACTTCTGGTGCACCTTCATCGGCGTCAACCTGGTGTTCTTCCCGCAGCATTTCCTCGGCCTGTCGGGCATGCCGCGCCGCTACGTCGACTACCCCGATGCTTTTGCCGGCTGGAATCTGGTGTCGTCGAGCGGCTCCTATATCTCGGGCTTCGCCGTGCTGATCTTCATCTACGGCGTGATCGATGCCTTCGTGCGCAAGGAAAAGGCTGCCAACAGCCCGTGGGGCGTCGGCGCCACCACCCTGGAATGGACCCTGACCTCGCCGCCGCCCTTCCATCAGTTTGAAGTGCTGCCGCGCGTCCAATAGCGTATGATGCAGCGCAGCAATGCGCTGCATCATGTCGGCCTCCGCCGGGATTGTGATAAGCCGCGCGGAGCTCTGGTTCGAAAGTGAGAACGATCTTGTCGGTACTTGACCACAACGCCATCGACCTGCCGGCCCCCCGGATTTCCGAAGCCGGGGTTGCCGACTACATCGCCCTGCTGAAGCCGCGGGTGATGTCGCTGGTGGTGTTCACCGCCATGGTTGGCTATTTTCTGGCGCCGGGCGATCACCACCCGGTGCTGGCGATCACCTCGATCCTGTGCATCGCCGTCGGCGGCGGTGCCTCGGGCGCGCTGAACATGTGGTACGAGGGCGACATCGACGCGTTGATGACGCGCACCGCCAACCGCCCGATCCCGCGTGGCCGCGTGACCCGCCCGGAGGCGCTGACCTTCGGCCTGGTGCTGGCGTTTTTCTCGGTGATGACCTTGGGCATCCTGGTCAACTGGCTGGCGGGCGCGCTGCTCGCCTTCACCATCTTCTTCTATGTCGTGATCTACACCATCGCCCTGAAGCGCTGGACCGCGCAGAATATCGTGATCGGTGGCGCCGCCGGCGCGCTGCCGCCGGTGGTCGCCTGGGCCGCCGCCTCGGGATCGCTGTCGATGGAGCCGATCCTTCTGTTCCTGATCATCTTTTTCTGGACCCCGCCGCACTTCTGGGCGCTGGCGCTGTTCCGCAACGACGACTACACCCGCGCCGGCGTGCCGATGCTGCCGGTGGTGGCCGGTCCTGACGCCACCCGGCTGCAGATCCTGCTCTATACGGTGGTGCTGGTGGCGACGGCCGTAGCGCCATGGCCGCTCGGCTATTTCGACGCCGTCTACGGCATCGCCTCGCTGATCCTCGTCGCCGGCATGATGTATCTCTCGGTGCAGGTCTATCGCCTGCGCGAGGGCGCACCTGCGTCCCGCGCCACGCGAAAGCTGTTTGCTTTTTCGATCATCTATCTGTTTGCCCTGTTCGCGATCCTGCTGCTCGAGGTGGTCGCCAAGGCCATCTGGCCCCTTATCTCGCCGCTGGTCTGGTAGGGGGCGCATGATCCCATGGACGACAACAAGCCACCGCAGCCGGACGGCATCGTCCTCACCGAAGCTCAGAAGAAGAGCCGCCGCGAGCGCTCGCTGGCCATCGCCTGGGCGCTCGGCATTCTTGTCGTGCTGTTCTTCGCCGTCACCATGGTCAAGGGGCCGGGCGTTCTCGTCCGGCCGATGTAGCTGACATGACCGAGCACCCGCAGCCCGCTCGAGCCACCCCACCGCGCCGCGGCCCCGGTCGCGACGTCGTCGTGGCGGCGTCGTGCGGATTGCTGGTGGCCGCGATGGTCGGCGCGTCCTACGCGGCGGTGCCGTTCTACAACTGGTTCTGCCGCGCAACCGGTTTCAACGGCACCACGATGGTGGCCAGCGCGGCGCCTGCGTCTGGGCCGATCGAACGCACAATCGCGGTGCGCTTCGACTCCAACGTGTCCGGCGGCCTGCCGTGGAAATTCGTCCCGGAGCAGAGCGAGGTCGAGGTCAAGATCGGGCAGGTGGTCACGGTGTTCTACACGGTGACCAACCAGTCCGCCCGCACCACGTCGGCGCAGGCTGCCTACAACGTGGCGCCATTGACGGTCGGGTCGTATTTCCAGAAGATCAACTGCTTTTGCTTCACCGAGCAGACCCTCGCCCCCGGCGAGAAGCGCGAAATGCCCGTCGTGTTCTACGTCGATCCGGCGCTTGCCGCCGATCACGAGAATGACGGTCTGAATTCGATTACACTGTCCTATACGTTCTATCCCGTGCGCGACCCGGCGCCGAAGCCGGTGGCGGCGACGGAAACCGACAAGCGCAAGGGCAGCCTCTAGGCGCGTTCAAGTATAAAAACCAAGGGAACGGGCACCGGGCCAACCGGTGCTTTTGACGGAGACACGCAATGGCTACGGCGCAAGCGAAGCACCACGACTATCATCTCGTCGATCCATCCCCGTGGCCGGCCGTCGGCTCGCTGTTCGCTTTCGTCATGGCGGTCGGCGCGGTCAGCTGGATGCACCGTCTGTATGTCGGCGCGCCGATCGTGTTCGGCATCGGCACCATCGGCGTGCTCTACGTGTTCGCCAGCTGGTGGACCGACGTGGTCCGCGAGGCGCAGTACAAGGGCGATCACACCCGCGTGGTGCAGATCAGCCACCGTTACGGCATGATCCTGTTCATCGCCTCCGAGGTGATGTTCTTCGTCGCCTGGTTCTGGGCCTTCTTCAATTCGGCGCTGTTTCCCGCCGATCCCGTGCATGCCACGCGCGAGGCGCTGTTCGGCGGCGTGTGGCCGCCGAAGGACATCCAGACCTTCGACCCCTGGCACCTGCCGCTGCTCAACACGCTGATCCTGCTCACCTCGGGCACCACGGTGACCTGGGCGCATCACGCGCTGCTGGAAGGCGACCGCAAGGGCCTGAAGCTCGGCCTGATCCTCACCATCGTGCTGGGCGTCGCGTTCTCCTGCGTGCAGGCGTTCGAATATGCCCACGCCACCTTCGGCTTCAAGGGCAACGTCTACGGCGCGACCTTCTTCATGGCGACCGGCTTCCACGGTTTTCACGTGCTGGTCGGCAGCATCTTCCTGATCGTCTGCCTGTTCCGCGCCTATGCCGGCCACTTCACGCCCAAACAGCACCTCGGCTTCGAATTCGCCGCCTGGTACTGGCACTTCGTCGACGTGGTGTGGCTGTTTTTGTTCATCACCATCTATGTCTGGTTCCGCGGCGCCGAGGCGGTGGCCGGCGCGGCCGGACACTGAACTCTTGCTTCCCTCTCCCTTTGTGGGAGAGGGTGGATCAAACATGCGCAGCATGTTCGAGACGGGTGAGGGGTAGCCACAAGGACGTTATCTGTGGTTACCCCTCATCCGCCTTCGCTTCGCGCAGGCACCTTCTCCCACAAGGGGAGAAGGAAGGAAGCAGAGATGGTCGCCAGTCCTCCCGTTACCAGCCTCTCCCAGACCATCCTCCGCGGCCTCGCCTGCAGATGCCCGCGCTGCGGCACCGGCAAGCTCTTCGCCGGCTTCCTCACCCTCCGCCCCGCCTGCGACCGCTGCCATCTCGACTACGCCTTCATCGACGCCGGCGACGGCCCCGCGGTCTTCATCATCATGCTGGCCGGCGCGCTCGTGGTCGGTGCGGCGCTGATCGTCGAAGTGAAGTACCAGCCGCCGTTCTGGCTGCACGCGGCACTCTGGCTGCCGTTGATCCTCGCCACCACTTTGCTGCCGCTGCGCCCGATGAAGTCCCTGCTGGTCGCGCTGCAATTCCATCACAAGGCCGCCGAGGGCCAGTTGATCGAGCGTCCGCCCACATGACTGTCAACTCCACCCGCCCGCGCGGCATCGCCGGACTTGGTCTTGTCACGCTGGTGATCGTCGCCGTGCTGTTATGGCTGGGCTTCTGGCAGCTGCAGCGCCGCAGCGAGAAACACGCGCTGATCGCGGCGCTGACCGAACGTCTTGCCGCCCCGCCTGCAGCGCTGCCGACGCCATTATCATGGAGCGCATTGACGCCGGCCGCCGACGAATTCCGCCGCGTCACCTTTCCGGCTACCTACCGCACCGGCCCGGACGCCATGGTCTACAGCTCCGGCTCGGGCGTGCGTCCGGACGTGCCGGGGCCGGTGACCTGGGCGTTCGTGCCGGCGCAGCTCGCGTCGGGCGAGACCGTCGTGGTCAACGCCGGCTTCGTACAGAACACCATGCAGGACCGCGGCCTGCAGGATGGCGTGGTTCGCGCCCTGATCACCGGCGCGCCAGTCACTCTGACCGGCTACCTGCGCTTTCCCGAAGCCGCCGGCGCGCTGACACCGCGCGACGACGTCAACAAGCGGCTCTGGTTCAACCGCGACCACACGGAGATGGCGAAGGCGCTCGGCTGGGGCGCGGTGGCGCCGTTCTATGTCGATCTGGAAGCCCCCGTGCCGGCTAACGGCATCCCGAAACCTGGGCCGCTCGACGTCCATCTCAAGGACGATCACATGCAATACGCCGTCACCTGGTTCGGGCTGGCGGCGGCGGTGCTGGTGGCCTTCGGTGCCTGGATCCGGGGCCAGCGCCGCGCGTAAGCACGCCTTGGCGGTTTCCCCCATCGCCGAAACCCATTATGGTGCGCCTGCGATTTCACCCGGCGTGACATCATAACCCATTCATCATCAAAGGCTTGGCGGGCTTCCGCGCCTTTGGAGGACGCTTTGACGACCTATATATCGACGCGGGGAGAGGCCCCGAAACTCGGCTTCTGCGACGTCATGCTGACCGGCCTGGCCCGGGACGGCGGGCTCTATGTCCCCGAAGTGTGGCCGCAGCTCTCGCCCGAGACCATCGCGTCGATGTTCGGTCGGCCCTATTGGGAGGTCGCCGTCGAGGTGATCCGGCCGTTCGTGGCCGAAGAGATTTCCGACGACGACCTCGGCCGCATGGCCAACGAGGCCTATGCCACGTTCCGCCATCCCGCCGTGGTGCCGCTCGACCAGACCGCGCCGAACCAGTTCGTGCTCGAGCTGTTCCACGGCCCGACGCTGGCGTTCAAGGACGTCGCGATGCAATTGATCGCGCGGCTGATGGATCACGTGCTGGCCAAGCGTGACCAGCGCACCACCATCGTGGTGGCGACGTCCGGCGACACCGGCGGCGCCGCGGTCGATGCCTTTGCGGGGCGCGACAAGGTCGATCTGGTGGTGCTGTTTCCCAACGGCCGCATCTCCGACGTGCAGCGCCGGATGATGACCACCGCCGGCGCAACGAATGTGCACGCGTTGGCCGTGGACGGGCACTTCGACGACTGCCAGGCGCTGGTGAAGGGTCTGTTCAACAACCACGCCTTCCGCGACGCCGTCGCGCTGTCCGGCGTCAACTCGATCAACTGGGCGCGCATCGTGTCACAGGTGGTCTATTATTTCACCGCGGCCGTCGCGGTCGGCGCGCCGCATCGCGCGGTGGACTTCACCGTGCCGACCGGCAATTTCGGCGACATCTTCGCCGGCTACGTCGCCAAGCGCATGGGGCTGCCGGTGCGCAAGCTGCATGTCGCCGCGAACATGAACGACATTCTCGACCGCACGCTGAAGACCGGCATCTACGAGGTTCGCGAGGTGCATGCCTCGTCGTCGCCGTCGATGGACATCCAGGTGTCGTCGAATTTCGAGCGGCTGCTGTTCGAGGCCTCGGGCCGTGACGCAGCACTCGTGCGCGGGCTGATGGACTCGCTGAAGCAGTCCGGGCGCTTCGTGCTGCCTGAAAGTGTGCTCACCGCGATATCAGCCGATTTCGAATCCGGCCGCGCCGACGAAGAAGAAACCGCGGCGGCGATTCGCACCGCATGGCGCGAGACCGGCGACCTGATCGATCCGCATACCGCGGTGGCGATCGCCGTTTCCGATCGCGACACCACCGAGCCGCACGTGCCGGACATCGTGCTGTCGACGGCGCACCCGGCGAAATTCCCCGACGCGGTGGAAGCCGCCTGCGGCGTGCGGCCGGCCTTGCCGGTGTATCTCGAAGGGCTGATGACCAGACCCGAGCATATTACGGTCATGAAAAATGACCAAAGCGATATCGAACGGTTCGTGCTGTCGATCAGCCGGGCTGCGAAGCAAGGAGTTGCCCGATGAGCGTCGAAGTCACCAAACTGCCATCGGGCCTGACGGTCATCACCGACACCATGCCGCATCTGGAAACCGCCGCGCTCGGCGTCTGGACCGGCGTCGGCGGCCGTGACGAGAAGGCCAACGAGCATGGCATTTCGCATCTGCTCGAGCACATGGCGTTCAAGGGCACCAAGAAGCGTTCGTCCCGCGAGATCGTCGAGGAGATCGAGGCCGTCGGCGGCGATCTCAACGCCGCAACCTCGACCGAGACCACGGCCTATTACGCGCGCGTCATGAAAGCAGATGTGCCGCTGGCGCTCGACGTGCTCAGTGACATCCTTGCAAACCCCACTTTCGTGCCGGACGAGCTCGAGCGCGAGAAGAGCGTCATCGTGCAGGAGATCGGTGCCGCGGCCGATACGCCGGACGACGTCGTGTTCGAGCATCTCAATGAGCTCTGCTATCCCGACCAGCCGATGGGCCGCTCGTTGCTCGGCACCGCCAAGACCCTGAAGGGTTTCGATCGCGACATGCTGCAGACCTATCTGTCGACCCATTACCGCGGGCCGGACATGGTGGTCGCCGCGGCCGGCGCAGTCAGTCACCGCCAGGTCGTGCACGAGGCGGCCGACCGCTTCGCTTCCTTCGCCGGCACTGCATCACCAAAGCCGCAGCCGGCGAGTTTCGGCAAGGGCGGCTCCCGCGTCGTGCATCGCGATCTCGAGCAGGCCCATCTGACGCTGGCGCTTGAAGGCCTGCCGCAGTCCGACCTGTCGCTGTTCAGCCTGCAGGTCTTCACCAATATTCTCGGTGGCGGCATGTCCTCGCGGCTGTTCCAGGAAGTGCGCGAGAAGCGCGGGCTGTGCTACTCGATCTACACCTTCCACGCGCCCTATAGCGACACCGGCTTCTTCGGCCTCTACACCGGCACCGATCCGCAGGATGCGCCGGAGATGATGGAAGTCATCGTCGACGTCATCAACGAATCGGTGGAGACGCTGACCGAGGCCGAAATCAACCGCGCCAAGGCACAGATGAAAGCCGGCCTGCTGATGGCGCTGGAAAGCTGCAGCGCGCGCGCCGAGCAACTGGCGCGCCATATGCTGGCTTACGGCCGCCCGCTGACCGTGGAAGAACTCGTCAAGCGCATCGACGACGTCAGTGTCGAGTCGACCCGCAACGTCGCGCGCGATCTGCTGACGCGTAGCCGTCCCGCGGTTGCAGCCCTGGGCAGCGGCCGGGGACTGGACACGGCCGTCGGTTTTGCGGAAGGATTGACGCGCGTCCGGGACAAGACTCTCCTGCACTGAGTCACCATCTGCACCGGGCTTCAGGGAGCGGCCACATGGCCCTGTTTCGTCTGCCATCGAGTTCGCCCGCGGCGCTGGAGCCGCGTGGCTACGGATTGTCGTTGCGCGCGCCGGTGATGGGCGACTTCCCGCAATGGGCCGAACTCCGCGAACACAGCCGCGGCTACCTCACGCCATGGGAGCCGATCTGGCCGTCGGACGATCTGACCCGCTCCGGCTTCCGGCGCCGGCTGCGGCGCTACGCCGAAGACGTCACGGCAGATCGCGCCTATCCGTTCCTGGTGTTTCGCGAATCCGACGAGGTGCTGCTCGGCGGCGTGACGCTGGCCAATGTGCGGCGGGGCATCGTCCAGGCCGGCACCATCGGCTACTGGGTGGGCCTGCCTTATGCCGCGCAGGGCGTGATGACGGCGGCGCTGCGGGTGCTGCTGCCGACGCTGTTCGGCGAGCTCAATTTGCACCGCATCGAGGCGGCCTGCATTCCCACCAACGCGCCGTCGGTGCGCGTGCTGGAGAAATGCGGTTTTACGCGCGAGGGCCTGGCGCGGCGGTATCTGTGCATCAACGGCGTGTGGCAGGATCATCTGCTCTACGGCATGCTGCACGAAGATTTTCGCGGCTGACATTGTGCATTGCGGGCGGAACGCGCTTGCATCTCGCCGTCAAGTGCCTTGGGTTCGCCGCCATTGCGCTGCTATAAGGCCCTGCGCGCGCCGGGGCCGAGGCGCCGCAACGACTGGCTTTCCGGGGATTTCTTGATAATGCGAAACATTCGTTCGATGCCGCGCGATCTTGCCGGCGTGTGCCGCAGCCTGCTGGCAGTGTCTGCGACGAGCCTGTTGCTGGCCGGATGCGGCGGCGGCAGCATGTTCGGCGGCGACTCGCCGACCGCGACCAGCAGCAGCGGCAGCCCGTCGATGACCGACCGCTTCACTCGGCTGTTTTCCGGCAAGACGACCGAAGTCGGCGCGCCGCAATCGGCGCAGACCGACGACAACGACCTGACCTGTCCGAGCGTCAGCATCCGCCCGGGTGCGGCCACTTACGCCGTCGGCGCCGCGGGCAAGCCTGCGGTCGGCAACGATCTGTCCTTCCAGGCCACCATCACCCGCACCGCGCGCTCCTGCGAACTGATCGGCGGCCAGGTCTCGGTCAAGCTCGGCATCCAGGGCCGCGTCATCGTCGGCCCCGCCGGCGCCCCCGCTGCCGTCGACGTGCCGCTGCGCGTGGCCGTGGTGCAGGAGGGTGTGTCCCCCAAGACCATCGCCACCAAGGTGTTCCAGACCGGCGTGCAGCTCGGCACCGAAACCAGCGTGCCGTTCAGCCTGGTCGGCGAGGACCTCGTGTATCCCGCGCCCACCAGCGCGGCGGGCGACAGCTACGTGTTCTATATCGGCTTTGATCCGCAGGCGCTGAAATCCGCGCCGCGCGCAGGTGGGAAGAGGCGCTAGGCCGGGCCGCGCAAACAGCCGTCATCACCCGCGAAAGCGGGTGACCCAGTATTCCAGGGCATCCGTGTTTAGCCGCAAGGCCCTGGAATACTGGGTCGCCCGATCAGGTCGGGCGATGACAGCCGTATCTGGGGGATGGTTTCGAACGACATCAGCGAAGTGCCAAGCACAAAAAAGCCGGCGCGGAAATCGCGCCGGCTTTTTTAGTTTGTCGCCGCTTTTCTTAGTTCAACTTTGACCGGACTTCGCCGATGCCCTTGGACACCAGGTCGTCGGCGAGCGAACCTTTGACCGACTGCGACAGCACCGTGGTGGCCGCGGTTACCGCGGCCTCCGCAGCAGCGGCGCGGACGTCCGCCACAGCCTGGGCTTCCGCCAGGGCGATTTTGCCTTCCGCGGTCTTGGTGCGGCGGGCAACGAAATCTTCCATCTTGGTTTTGGCTTCAGCGGCGATGCGCTGGGCTTCTTCCTTGGCGGCGGTGATGATGTCCTCGGCCTCGCGTTCGGCCGCGGCGTGGCGCTTCTTGTAGTCGGCGAGCAGGGCGGCGGCCTCATCGCGCAGGCGACGGGCGTCGTCGAGCTCCTGCTTGATGCGGTCGCGGCGGTGATCGAGCGCCTTCAGGATGGTTTTGTGAATGCCGAAATAGGCGAACACGGCCATCAGGATCACAAAGGCGACGGCGACCCAGTCTTCAGCTTCCAGACCAAGCATCGTTTATCCTTTCAGCGACGCGTCGAGCGCGGCGGTGACGGCGCCGGCCGCCGGGCTTGTGCCCGTCAGGCGTTCGACGATCGCCGTGGCGGTTTCGGCCGCGATGCTGCGCACATTGCCCATGGCGGTTGCCCGCGTCGTGGCGATGGTTTGCTCCGCCGCGGCCAGCTTGGAGGCGAGGCTCGCTTCGAGCGTCGCCTTGCTCCGCTCGCCTTCCGCATTGAGCTTCTCGCGAACCTCGGCCGCCATCGCCTGCGCCTTGGCGCGGGCAGTGGCGAGCTCGGTTTCGTAGGCCTTCAATGCGGCGTCGGAATCGGCCTTGAGCTTGGCGGCTTCAGCCAGGTCCGTATCGAGGACCTGCTGGCGCGCCGCGAGCACGCTGCCGACGCGGGGCAGCGCCAGACGCGACACGATCAGATAGAGCAAGCCGAACGCGATCGCGAACGACACCAGCTGCGACGCAAAGGTGTTGCTCTCGAACGGCGGGAACGACGCCTTGTGACCACCGTCCGCCGCGGTATGGGCGGAGCCGTGTTCAGCGCCTTTGGATTTGCCCTGACCTTCAGCCACAGCAGACTCCTTGTCGATCGGCACCGCCCCGGGTTGGGGCGGCCACCGGATCTGGTTTCAGCTTAGACGGCGAACAGCAGCAGCAGCGCGATCAGCAGCGAGAAGATGCCGAGCGCTTCGGTCACGGCGAAGCCGAAGATCAGGTTCGCGAACTGGCCCTGCGACGCCGACGGATTGCGCAGCGCGCCGTTCAGGAACTGCGAGAAGATCATGCCGACGCCGATGCCAGCGCCACCCATGCCGAGACAAGCAATGCCGGCGCCGATGTACTTCGCTGCGATGGGATCCATAGTAAAACTCCTTCTTGAGATAGGGATAGGGATGGTTGAGGGGTGGAAATCCGCCGGGTTACCGATCGATGACGATCAGTGTCCCGGATGAAGCGCGTCGTTGAGATAGATGCAGGTCAGGATCGTGAACACGTAGGCCTGCAGGAAGGCGACCAGCAATTCCAGCGCAGTCAGCGCCGTGGTCATCGCCAGCGGCAGCACCGAGCCGAACACGCCGATGGCGCCGAGCGCGGAGAGCGAGGTCACGAAACCGGCGAACACCTTCAGGGTGATGTGGCCGGCCAGCATGTTGGCGAACAGACGCACCGAATGCGACACCGGGCGCGACAGGAACGAGATCACCTCGATCACCGTGACCAGCGGCAGGATATAAATGGGGATGCCGTGCGGCACGAACAGCTTGAAGAAGCCAAGGCCGTTTTTATAGAGGCCGTAGAGCAGCACGGTCAGGAACACCATCAGCGCCAATGCGACGGCGACGATCAGATGGCTGGTGACGGTGAAGGTATAGGGGATGATGCCGATCAGGTTCGCCGTCAGGATGAACATGAACAGCGAGAACACGAAGGGGAAGAACTTCATGCCCTCTTCGCCGATGCTCGATCGCACCGTGTTGGACACGAATTCGAACGACAGCTCGGCCACCGACTGGAAACGGCTCGGGATCAATGCGCGGCCGGCGCTGCCGCCGATCATCAGCACCGACACGATGGCGACGGCGCCGAGCATGTAGGCCGAGGAATTGGTGAAGGCGATTTCCTGATTGCCGATATGGCCCAGGGTAAAGATCTTGTGGATCTCAAATTGATGGATCGGATCGGCCATCCACGTCGGTCTTTCATCTCAGCCGGAAGGTCCGGCGTTTCCTTACCGGACAGTCCGGCACTCAATCACTGCGCATGCGCGCGAATTCTTATTACGGCTTCCCGGCGCCAGCCGAGCGCATCACGTTCATCACGCCGGCGACGAAGCCGAGCAGCATGAAGACGATCAGCCCCCACGGCGATGTCGACAGCAAACGATCGAAGCCCCAGCCCAGAATCGTTCCGACGACGACGCCCGCGACCAGTTCCGAGGAGAGGCGGAGACCCACGGCCATGGCCGAGGCCCTGGACTGTGCGTTTCCGCTTTCGCCGGTGGATTGGTCAGTCTGCAATTTACGGTCGTCCTGGATCTTGGACAGCCGCTGATTCAGACTTCCGAGCCTTGCGGAAAGCGCAGCCTCATCGGGAGAATCGTGCTCGTCGCTTCCGTTGCTGCCGCCATCTTTCGGTGTGCCGTTGATCATATTCCGACACCCGAAAAACACTGCAATCGCTGGAAAAAAACGCCTCGTCGCCCTCAAAAGCCGGGCGGACCATACTTAGCGCATCTTGCCAAGTCAAGATTCGCTGATCGCATGATAGCGCGTTGATTCATCTGATTTTATTGGACAAAATCGAATCTTGCTGCGCGCCATCGCCGCAGTGCCGAAACGACTTTCAACAGCATCCGCCTTGCACCGCGTCGGGCGCTCTGTTGGAGTGTGATTCTGTCCCCCTTCGCCCGGAACGCCCATGCCACAACAGATCGACTATTATTTTTCCATGCCCTCGCCTTGGGCCTATATCGGCCACGGCGTGTTCGCCGACCTGGTCAAGGCGCACGATCTGAAGGTCACCTATAAGCCGGTGCTGCTGGGCGAACTGTTTTCCGAGACCGGCGGATTGCCGCTCGGCAAGCGCCACCCGGTGCGGCAGCGCTACCGGATGCTCGAATTGCAACGCTGGCGCGACAAGCGCGGGTTGAGTTTCCATCTCAAGCCGTCGAACTGGCCGTTCGATGGCCGGCTCGCGGACGGTCTGGTGATCGCCATCGTCGAGGCCGGGCTGGATCCCGAGCCGTTCTTACAGCGCGCCTTTCCGGCCGCCTGGGAAGACGACCTCAATCTCGGCGACGCGGGCGTGCTGACTAAGCTGGCCAACGATGCCGGACTGCCGGCTGCGCAACTGCTGCAGCGCGCGCAATCCGATGAGGTCGCCGCCACATACGAGCAGAACCGCCAGGATGCGCTGGCATCCGATGTGTTCGGGTCGCCGGCCTACGTGCTGAACGGCGAAGTTTTCTGGGGCCAGGACCGGCTCGAATTGCTGGCGGATGCGTTGAACGCCAAGCGCGCGCCTTACACCTCAGCCGTATAGGAACGGCCGAAGCGGAGCAGATCGATGAACCATGCCAATTCATGCTCACGACTCTCCGTCTCGCCCATGCTGCGATGGGGCGCCTTGGCGGGCCTGGCAACAATGATGCTTGCGCCGCCGGCGCCGGCGCAATCGCTGCCGGACATCGAGAACGGGCGCTATGCTTTGGCCCCTGTCGCCGATGGCGTGGTGCGGCTGGATACGCGCAGCGGGTCGATTTCGACCTGTAGCGACAAAGGCACGGGTTGGACCTGCACGGCGGTGCCAGACGAGCGCGCGGCCCTCGATGCCGAGATCGGCCGGCTGCAAAAGGACAATGAGGCACTGCGCGCGCAACTCGCGCAGCAGCCAGCGCCGCCCGCCAAAACCGGCGAGGCGCTGCCGAAACAGGATGCGCTGCAGCCGAAGGCTTCCGACGGCGAGCGCAAGATCGAGATTCCGCTACCCAGCGATCGCGACGTTGATCGCATGATGAGCTTTGTCGAGAACGCCTGGCGTCGGCTGGTGGACATAGCTGGCCGGATGCAGCGCGACGCGGGCGGCAAGATCTGACTCAGCGGTGCCAGCGTAGCGATCTGCTTTCCAAACAGGCAGATCAGTTTCTTGCAGCCTGTTTGTCGCGATGGTGAGGAACGTGCCTCACAATGCAACGTTGGCAGGTGGGACCATCAGAAACTACCAGCGAGGAATTCATGAAGAAGACTATTATCGCCACCACGATCGCACTTGCTTTGTCGACGACACTGGCTGCCGCGCAGTCGAGCCAGGGCCAGGCCGGTGCCAGCACCGGACCGACCAGCAATTCCGCCGTCAACCAGAACAACGGCACCACCGGCAACGAGATGAACCGCGACGGCAAGGCCAGTGGCATGACCACGGGCTCCGGCATGAGCGGCACCGCGGGCAGCAACACCAACGCGACGAGCGGCTCCACCAGCTCTGCCAACCCGGGCACCTCGGCCAATACGGGTTCGGGCGCTGCAGGCATGAAGTAACGACGACTTGCGGGGCCTCGCTATCGAGGCCCCGTCGCTTCAGCCGGGAGTTCGAATGCCGCGATATTATTTCGACCTGATCGACGGCAAGACCGTTCCAGACATGGCTGGACAGGTTCTCCGCGACCGGGTGTTGGCCGGCCAGATCGCCGACAAGCTGGCGCAGGACATCTACAAGATCAGACCGGAGCTGCGCGGCAAGAACTTCGCCATTGCAGTCCGTGACGAGGCCGGCGACGAGTTTCACCGTGCCTCTGTCGAGCACGTCGACAACGTAGACAATTAAGCTACGCGTTATTTTTTGGTGATTCCGAGGCGTTTGCCATCGCCGTGAATCGCATCCCGGTCGGCTTGTTCGGTCTTGTCGGCATCCGCGACCATGGCCTGTTCCTGCTCACGTTGGCTGTCCTTGCGCGGCTCCCCACCTTCACTCGACGTAAAATCCCGCGATGTCTTCGGCTGTTGCATGGCATCCTCCAAGTTGGAGAGGGAACGTCAGGCCGGCAGTTTGGTTCATCGCTGCAATTCGTCTGTCGGAGCCCGCGCCCCATGACCGCAACCAGATCCATCACGCGCACCGCGCCCCATGTCGTCACCGCCTCCAGCGTCGCCTCGGCGATCCTGACGGTGGCGACGCCCAAGGCCGGCTTCATCGACCTGACCCCGGAGGTCGGCAAATTCCTGACCGAGGCCGGCGCGCGGGAAGGATCACTGACGGTGTTCGTGCGGCACACCTCGGCGTCGCTGACCATCCAGGAAAATGCCGATCCGTCGGTTCTGGTCGATCTCACCGGCGTGCTCGACCGCCTCGCGCCGCAAAGCTTCCGCTGGACCCATGATACCGAAGGCCCCGACGACATGCCGGCCCATGTCCGCACCATGCTCACCGCTACCTCGCTGCAGGTGCCGGTGTTGTCCGGCAGGATGGTGCTCGGCACCTGGCAGGCGATCTACCTGATCGAACATCGCGCCCGACCGCATCGTCGCGAGGTCGTAATGCAATTCGTCGGCGCGGTGGCGTGACCAAAAAAATCGGCCGCGAAAATCGCGGCCGATGTGTTCGAATGGTGATGACTGAACGACGGGATCACGTCGTCCGGATATCGACGTCCTTGGTCTCCGGCACGAAGATCAGGCCGATGACGAAGGTCATCGCCGCGATCACGATCGGATACCAGAGCCCGGCATAGATGTCGCCGCTGGCCGCGACCAGCGCCACCGCGATCGGCGGCAGCAGGCCGCCGAACCAGCCGTTGCCGATGTGATAGGGCAACGACATCGAGGTGTAGCGGATGCGGGTCGGGAACAGTTCGACCAGCGCGGCGGCGATCGGGCCGTAGACCATGGTCACAAGGATCGCGAGATAGGTCAGCACGGCCACCATCAGCGGCGTGTTGATCTCGGCCGGGTTGGCGCCCTTCACCGGGTAACCGGCTTCGCCCACGGCGCCGGTGACAGCGGCATTGAACGCCGTGCGCTTGGCCGCGAACTCCTTCGGGTCGAGCGCCTTGCCGTTCACCGACTCGTACGACTTGGACCCGACGGTGACCTTGGCGAGGCTGCCCGCCGGCGCGTTCTCAACCTTGAAGTTCACCGACGATGCGATCAGCGCGTTGCGGGCGACGTCGCAGGAGGAGGTGAACACACGGCCGCCGACGGGGTCGAACAGCACGTTGCAGTCGGCGGGATCGGCCGTGACCGTGACCGGCGCGGTGGCCAGCGCCTTTTCCAGCGCCGGGTTGGCGGCGTGGGTCAGAAGGCCGAAGGCGTAGTGATAGGTCAGCGCGCCGAGCAGGCAGCCCGCCATGATGATCGGCTTGCGGCCGATCTTGTCCGACAGCCAGCCGAAGAACAGGAAGCCGACGGTGGCGATGGCCAAAGCGATGATCAGCGCGATGTCCGCGGAGTTGGCCGGCACCTTGAGGGTGTTGACCAGGAAGATGCGGGCATAGAACTGGCCGCCGTACCAGATCACGGCCTGGCCGGCGGTGAGGCCGAACAGCGCGATCAGGGCGATCTTGCCGTTCTGCCAGTTGCCGAAGGCTTCCGACAGCGGCGCCTTCGACTGCTTGCCCTCGTCCTTCATCTTCTGGAACATCGGCGATTCGGACAGCTGCATGCGGATCCAGATCGAGATGCCGAGCAGCACGATGGACAGGAGATACGGATAGCGCCAGCCGCCGCCGAGACCGGGATCGGAGAACGCATCGGGGCTCATGCTGTTGCGCACGAGGTAGACGACGAGCAGCGAGACAAACAAACCGATGGTCGCCGTGGTCTGTATCCACGACGTGTAGAAGCCGCGACGACCTTGCGGGGCGTGCTCGGCGACATAGGTCGCAGCGCCGCCATATTCGCCGCCGAGCGCGAGGCCCTGCAGAAGACGCAGCGTGATCAGGATGACCGGCGCCAGCCAGCCGATGGTCTGGTAGCCCGGGGTCAGGCCGACCAGGAAGGTCGACAGGCCCATGATGCTGATGGTGACGAGGAAGGTGTATTTACGTCCGACGAGATCGCCGACCCGGCCGAACACCAGCGCGCCGAGTGGGCGCACCAGGAAGCCGGCGGAGAAGGTCAGCAGCGCGAAGATGAACTGGGTGTTGGCGTCGAACGCCGAGTAGAAGGCCTTGCCGATCTGGGCGGCGGTCCATCCGTAAAGATAGAAGTCGTACCATTCGAAGACTGTGCCGAGCGACGAGGCAAAGATCACCTTGCGCTCCTCGGCTGTCATTCCCTTGGCCGCTACCTCGCGGCCCGACGTTGCAGCGATGCTCATCTGTTTGCTCCCCGGATGTGTTGCTGTTTTTTTGTTCGCCACGCCGGTCTTGTGCCGGCTTGCGTAGCGGATTCCGCCCGCAAACTATCATTGGAGGGAAAGGCACCCCAATACGACTTTCGGCCTGCGAAAGACGCGCGCCCATCGCCGGCGTGCTTCGAGATCGATATTGCGACGCACAAGCCGCAGCGTTCACCATCTTGCCGCGCGGCAGCATTGGGTGCTTGCCACGGGCGCGCGCAGGGGAGACACTGCGCGGGAACACAGTTTTGTTCTTCGCTACGGCGCAGTTGCAGCTTGAACGCGTTTTCGTTGCTTGGATGTGAATGTCGATCATCTCGCCCACCCGTCTCATCATTGCCGACGACCATCCGCTGTTCCGCGGTGCACTGCGGCAGGCGGTCGCAGCGGTCTTGCCGCATGCCCGGATTGACGAGACCGGGACGTTCGAAGACCTCACCATTGCCCTCGAACATGATGCCGACGTCGACTTGATCCTGCTCGATCTGTCGATGCCGGGCATCTCCGGATTTTCCGGCCTGATCTATCTACGGGCGCAATATCCGGCGATCCCGGTGGTCATCGTGTCGGCCAGCGACGACGTCGGCACCATCCGGCAGTCGCTCGATTTCGGGGCTTCCGGCTTCATCCCCAAGCGGTTCGGCGTCGACACCCTGCGCGACGCCATCATGAAGGTGATGGAAGGCGACATCTGGGTGCCGCCGGATGTGGACATGGCGGCCGCCGCCGATCCGGAAATGACCAAGCTGCGCGACCGCCTGGTGACCCTGACGCCGCAACAGGTGCGCGTGCTGATGATGCTGTCCGAAGGGCTTCTCAACAAGCAGATCGCCTATGAACTCGGCGTCTCCGAGGCGACCATCAAGGCGCATGTGTCGGCAATCCTGCAGAAACTCAACGTCGAGAGCCGCACCCAGGCCGTCATCGCCGCCGCCAAGATTTCCGGCGGTCCGTGGAAGCAGGGCGAACCGACGCAGCACTGAGCATAGCACTGACTCGTAGCCTGGATGGAGCGAAGCGTAATCCGGGGAACAGCGATTCAGCACGTGAAGCGTCCCGGATTGCGCTTCGCTCCATCCGGGCTACGGGTCCCCCATTACTCCGCCGCCACCATCTGTTGTGTCCGCCACTGGCCAAGCAACGCGCGCAGCGACGCCGGCTTCACCGGCTTGTTGAGCACGGCGATCTTGTCCTGACGCGCGGCGGCGCGCACATGCGGGCTACGGTCGGCAGTGATCAGGATCGCCGGAATCTCCTTGCCGAAGCGGCCGCGGATTTCGCGGATCGCGGCGACGCCATTGCCGCGGTCGAGATGGTAGTCGACCAGCAGCCCCGTGAGCTGGCGGCCCTGCGCGCGGATCTCGGTGATCGCCTCGATGGCGGCGTCCGGATCGGACACCGCGACGACCTCGGCGTCCCAGGCCTGCAGCAACGTTCTCATGCCGTCGAGAATCGCGGCGTCGTTTTCGATGCAGACGATCAGCGTGCCGGACATCGGCGATTTCGACAGCGGCGTGGACGACGTTACCGCCGTGGTGTGGTTGATCGCCTTGGCCACCGGCACGGTCACCGAGAAGAACGAGCCGCCGCCACGGTTGGAATCCAGCGCGATGCCGTGGTTCAGCACCGACGCCAGCCGCTTGACGATCGACAGCCCGAGGCCGAGGCCGCGGGCGATGCGGGCGCCCTGTTCGAGCCGGTGAAATTCCTTGAAGATCTCGCCGCGCTTCAGGATCGGGATGCCGACGCCGGTGTCGTAGATGCCGATTTGCAGCGCCTGGCCGCGGCGCCGGCAGCCCACCAGCACGCGGCCGTGCGGGGTATACTTGATGGCGTTGGAAATCAGGTTCTGCAGCAGCCGACGCAGCAGCAGCCGATCGGATTCCACCGGCAGCGAGCACGGCACGAAGGCGAGCTTGACGCCGCGGGCGCGGGCGATCGGCGCGTATTCGATTTCCAGCGAGCGCATCAGGTCGCCGATGCGGAAACTGGAGATCGCGGGATTCATGGCGCCGGCGTCGAGCCGCGAGATGTCCAGCAGCGCGCCGAGGATTTCCTCGATGGCTTCCAGCGACTCGTCGATATTCTCCACCAGCCGCGCGTCCTCGCCGCCACTCTGCCGCTCGACGAGACTGGTGACGTAGAGCCTGGCGGCATTCAGCGGCTGCAGGATGTCGTGGCCGGCGGCGGCCAGGAAGCGCGTCTTGGAAATATTGGCGTCCTCGGCGGTGCTCTTGGCCAGCGCCAGTTCGGAATTCAGCCGCGTCAATTCCTCGGTGCGGTCGCGCACGCGTTTTTCCAGCGTGGCATTGGCGCGTTCCAGCGCCTCGGCGGCCTCGAAGCTCGGCGTGACGTCGGAGAAGGTCAGCACAAGCCCGCCGTCGGGCATCCGGTTGGCGCGGACCTCGACCACGATTCCGCGGTCCGGCAGCCGTTCCAGATAGGGCTCGCCCTCGGTGGTGTAGGCGATCAGCCGCGCCTGGGTCAGCGCCTCGCCGTTGCGGGTGGACGTGGCGCCCTGCGCGCCGATGAAGTCGAGGATCTCGCGCAACGGAATGCCGATCTGCGCAGCCTGCGGCGGCAGCCCGAGCAATTCGCCGAACTGCCGGTTGGACACGATCAGCTGCAGGTCGGGATTGAACACCGCGATGCCCTGGCGGACGTGATTGAGCGCGATCTGCAGGATTTCGCGGTTGAAATGCAGCGCGGCGTGGGAATCGTCCAGCAGCTTCAGCGCGGCCTTGGCCGACACCGTGCGCTTGCGCAGCAGCAGCGACATCACCACCCGCGACGACGCCGCGCCGATCGACGAGGCGATCAGATGCTCGGCATGCTGCAGCAGTTCGAAATCGGCGGGTGCCGCGGGGTCGAGATCGACGCGATGGCGCGCAACGAAGGCAGCGAACGAGTCGCGCGCGCGCTCCGGCCCGAGATATTGCGTTACCGTGGCCTGAATATCCTGAACCGTGACGGTGGTGCGCCAGCGCCGGAACGCGGGCGTGATCGGCGCCAGCGTGTTGGGCACGAACAGGTCGGCCTGCAGCCGCTCGATCGACGACGGCGCGCGCATCAGGGACAGCACGACATAGGTCAATATGTTGAGCGACAGGCTCCACAGCGTGCCGTGCATCAGCGGCGGGAGGTCGGTGCCGAACAGGTCCTGCGGGCGCAGCGCCTCGATGCCGAACGGCCCCTGCTGCAGGAACAGCAGCCCCGCGGCGTGGCCTTCGAGGAAGCTCGGAATGAACAGCGTGTAGGCCCACACGGCGAAACCCACCAGCATGCCGCCCATGGCGCCGCGCGCGGTCGCGCGACGCCAGATCAGGCCACCGAAAAAGGCCGGCGCGAATTGCGCGATGGCGGCAAAAGACAACAGGCCGATGGCTGCGAGCTGGGCGTTGCCGAGCGCGCGAAAATAAAGATAGGCCATCACCATGATGGCGAAGATGGCGAAGCGCCGCACGCTGAGCAGGAAATTGCTGAAGTCGGTCTGCGCCGCCTGCATGCGCTGGCGGCGGCGCAGCGCAAGCGGTAGCACGATGTCGTTCGACACCATGATTGCCAGCGCGACGCATTCGACGATCACCATGGCGGTGGCGGCCGACAATCCACCGATGAACACCGCCACGCTGAGGAAGGTCGAGCCGCCCTCGATGGGCAGCGCCAGCACATACATGTCACTGTCGACGGCGCCGAACGGGAAGGTGACGAGGCCGGCCAACGCGATCGGGATCACGAATAGATTGATGGCGACGAGATAGAGCGGAAACAGCCAGCGCGCCCGGGCAACCTCGCTGTCGCTGGAGTTCTCCACCACGCTGACGTGGAACTGGCGCGGCAGCAGCATGATGGCGCCGGCCGAGAGCAGGGCCATGGTCAGGAAATTGCCGAGCGACGGCACATAGGTGATGGCGCGCATCGCCTCCGGCGTCTTCATGGCGCGTTCGAACAGGTCGACCGGGCCGAACATGGTGAAGGTGACGAAGGCGCCCGCGGCGAGGAAGGCGACCAGCTTGACGATGGATTCGGTGGCGACCGCGAGCATCAGCCCGTGCTGATGCTCGGTGGCGTTGGTCTGCCTTGTGCCGAACAGCACGGCGAACATGGCCATCGCCAGCGTGATCACCAGCGCCAGGTCGCCGATCACGGGGATGGTGGCGATCGCCTTGTCCTCCCCGAGAATGGTCTCAAGCGACGACGCCACCGCCTTCAATTGCAGCGCGATATAGGGCACCGAGCCGATGATGGCGATGACGGCGACGGTGGCTGCCACCGCCTGGCTCTTGCCGTAGCGCGCGGCGATGAAATCCGCGATCGAGGTGATGTTCTGCGATTTCGCCAGCGAGATCACGCGGCGCAGGATCGGCGTGCAGCAGGTGATCATGATGATCGGGCCGACATAGATCGCCAGGAAATCCACGCTGGTGCGGCTGGCGACGCCGACCGAGCCGAAGAAGGTCCATGAGGTGCAGTAGATCGCCAGCGTCAGCGGATAGATCAGCGTGCCGGCGCCGCTGCGCTTGAACAGCGCGATGCGGTCGCCGTAGCTGGCGACGCAAAACAGGAATCCGATATAGCCGAGGGCGGCAGCAATCACGCCCCAGTCGTGCAGCATTTGCGAAGCTCCAGCGGGCGGCACCCGATGTAAGGCAAGCTAGCGCGTTGTAGGCAGGGCGGCGACAGGGATTTCGGAAGACGGTGAAGGCGGCAGCCCTTGCCTCACCTCTCCCGCCGGGGAGAGGTCGACCCGCGAAGCGGGGCGGTGAGGGGGCTTTTCGTTATGCAAATAGAGCCCCCTCACC
>JBEVEC010000139.1:0-19511 GCA_040512975.1 Tardiphaga sp.
CAATCCCGAACTCGCAGTGCGGCGCATGAAGGCTGTGATGGCCACCCGCGGGATCGATGCCTGACATGCGTGACTTCTCCAACGACCATCGCTGGCTGTCGCTGAACACGGCGACGGTCCGCAAGCAGGGCGACTTCGTCGCCATCGCCGAGGCCTGCGCGCGTCACAAGATCCGCGGCGTGTCGCCGTGGCGCGACCAGGTCGCGGCCGTTGGCCTCGACAACGCCGTCAAGGCGGTGCGCGACAATGATCTCGAGCTGTCCGGCTATTGCCGCGGCGGCATGTTTGTGTCCGACGAGGCGCATCGGCAGCAGCAGCGCGACGACAACCGCCGCTGCGTCGACGAAGCCGTGGCGCTGGGTTCGCCCTGCATCGTGCTGGTGGTTGGCGGCCTGCCGCAATATTCGCGGCCCGGCTCTTCGCCGTCGAAGAACATCATCAACGCCCGTGCGCAGGTCGATGACGGCATCGCCGAGATGCTGGAATACGCCAGGCAGGCCAGCATGCCGCTGGCCATCGAGCCGCTGCACCCGGCCTATGCCGCCGACCGCGCCTGCGTGAACACCACGGAGCAGGCGCTCGACATCTGCGACCGCCTCGACCCGAACCGCACCGGGCTGCTTGGCGTGGCGCTGGACGTCTATCACATTTGGTGGGACCCCGAATTGTTGCCGCAGATCGTGCGGGCAGGGCGCGACCGCCTGCTGGCCTTTCACGTCTGCGACTGGCTGGTGCCGACCAAGGACATCCTCAACGACCGCGGCATGATGGGCGACGGCGTCATCGACATCCGCGCCGCCCGCGCGGCGGTGGAAGCGCAGGGCTTTGCCGGCTATTGCGAGATCGAGATCTTTTCGGAGAACTGGTGGGGCAGGTCGATGGATGAGGTACTCACGACGTGCATCGAACGCCACAAGACGGTGGTGTAGATCAGATACTGAATCGCTGTCGATACAGGTTGTCGATCACCGGCTCACCGCTATAGGCTGGCTACGATCTGACCTTTTGAGAAAAGGCTGTTCATGCCGGCGCCAATTCCTGTCTTCGACGGCCACAACGATGTTCTGCTGCGTCTGTACCAGTCATCGTCGCCCGATCCCGTCACCGACTTTTTGACCGGTGACCAGGCAGGCCATATCAACCTGACCAAAGCCAAAGCGGGATCGCTCGCCGGCGGCCTGTTCGCGATGTATTCGCCGGCCGCCGAAAAGACGGATGGCTTTTTCGACGCCATGAAGGACGGCGCCTATGCCGTGCCGCTGCCTGAGCCTCTGACCCTCGAAGAGGGGCGGAAGTCGGTCGTCGGCGAACTGGCGATCCTGCTCCGGCTGGTGCGTGCGTCGCAAGGGGCGGTGGCGATCTGCACGACCACGGCCGAGATCCGCGCCGCGATGGCGCGCGGGGCGCTTGCCGTGGTGCTCCACCTCGAAGGTGCGGAAGCCATCGACGCCGATCTCGGATTTCTCGAGATCCTGTATGCGGCCGGCCTGCGATCCATCGGACCGGTGTGGAGCCGGAGCAACATCTTCGGCCATGGCGTGCCGTTCCATTTTCCGGCGGGACCGGATCTTGGCGACGGTCTCACGACCGCCGGTGAACGGCTGGTCGCCGCGTGCAACGATATGAAGATCATGATCGACCTGTCGCACATCACCGAAAAGGGGTTTTGGGATGTCGCCCGTCTGAGCAAGGCGCCTCTGGTCGCCACGCATTCCAATGCCCATGCGCTGTGTCCGTCGCCGCGCAACCTGACCGACCGGCAACTCGCCGCGATCCGCGACACGCAGGGCATGGTCGGCCTGAACTTCGCCACCTGTTTTCTGCGTCCCGACGGCAGCATGAACGCCGATACGGATATCGGGCTGATGGTCGCGCAGATCGACTACCTGATGTCGAAAGTGGGCGAGGACCACGTCGGGCTGGGATCCGATTTCGACGGCGCCGTGGTGCCGCAGGCGATCGGGTCGGCCGCCGGCCTGCAGACGCTGTTTGCGGCCCTGCGGGACCGGGGATACCCGGAGCCGCTGCTGACCAAGCTTGGGTCGACGAACTGGCTCGATCTGCTGCAGCGAACGATCGGCTGAGGACGACAATACTGAACCGTCTTGACCACCCATAACTCCCGGGTTATGCGTTAATCCATAACCTTGTGATTATGGATCGATGACCGACACCCCAACCGAACTTTTCCGAACGCTCGCAGATCCCACCCGGCGGGCGCTGTTCGAACGCCTGTGCCGCGACGGCGAAACGACCGTGGGGGTGCTGACGACGCAAGCCGGCGTCTCTCAGCCCGCGGTCTCGAAACATCTCGCGATCCTGAAGCAGGCCGGTTTGGTGAAGGATCGCAGCGAGGGGCGGCTCACGCATTACAGTGCGCAGCCGGCCGCTTTGGTCCCGCTGATCGACTGGACCAACAGGATGTCCGGGTTCTGGGAAACCCGGATGGATGCTTTGGACAATCTGCTGAAGAGGATGGATCAGTGAGCGCCGTTCAGAATGAAACATTGTCCGTGGTGGTCGAACGGGACTTCCCCCATCCGCCGGACAAACTGTGGCGCGCGCTGACGCAGCCGCATCTGATCGAGGAATGGCTGATGACGTGCGGCGACTTCCAGCCGGTCGTCGATCACCGCTTCGGGTTTCAGGCGGAGTGGGGCGCGGTCGATTGCGTCGTCACCGCCGTGGAGCCCGGCAAGGTGCTGGCCTACACTTGGACCGGTCTCGGGATCGATAGCGTCGTGACCTGGACGCTGACGCCGACGGATGCCGGGACCTTGTTGCGCATGGAGCAGACCGGCTTCCAGCCGGGTCAGCGGCAGGCCTATCACGGTGCCCGCCACGGTTGGCCGAGGTTTCTGGCGCAGCTCGAACAGGTTCTGGCGCGGGCGGAGTGACGGCGGGGGCTTTGAGAATGAGTGTCTGGATCCGGCAGCTGCATCGCTGGCTGTCCATCATCTTCACCGCAACGGTGGTCGCCAATTTTGTTGTGCGCGCTTGGGGCGAACCGCCGCTGTGGCTGGTTTATTCGCCGCTACCACCGCTGTTCCTGATGCTGGCCAGCGGGCTGTATTTGTTCGTCCTGCCTTACACCGGCCGGCGAAGGAATGCCTGACAGCTCTGAGTAGGGCTGCAGGGCGCCGCCTGAAGCAACGCGCGCAGCCCCGCGTCTTCCCTGCGCACGCAGCGACCCATACGCCGTGCCGGTGCGGTGTTGCAGCGGAACGGCGGTTTCCCTTTGCCGTCCTCCTCACGGGTTATGGGTACCTGCGTGCGCACGGACGACCGACAGGCTGCCCGCCGAAGGAAACGCCAACATCCCCCGGTTCGCCAAAATGCACTGTGGCGACAAGATATCACCTCCGTGCAAAGTCCAATTTTGCACGACCATTTCGTTGACAGCTACAAAGGTGAGTGCTTACTCACGCCTATGAATCTGCGCATGACGCACGACCTGAGGCGGGAACTCATTCTGAGCGCGGCGAAGCGTTGCTTCGCGCGCAACGGCTTTGCCGGCACGACGACCAAGAGCGTGGCCGTGGCCGCGGCCATCTCGGAAGGACTGCTGTTTAAGCATTTTCCCACCAAGTCAGCCCTTTATGCTGAGATCCTGGCAGAAGAGTGCAACACCGATCCCGGTCTGACCGAGCTGCTCGGGCGGCCGCCGTCGACCGCGACGCTGGTCATCCTGATCCGCGGAATGGTGCAGCATTTCATGAGCATCCCGGGCGCGCCTGATCAGGAAGACGAGCAGCGGATGCGGCTGATGATTCTCAGCCACCTCGACGACGGCGAGTTTGCGAGGGTATTGTTCGACAAGGTCGGCGCCCTGATCGGTCCGGCCTTCAGTGCGGCGCTGGAGCAGGCGATCGCCGCAGGCGACGCATCGCGGCTCGGCGGCCGGCCGCTCGACCTGTTCTGGTTTGCCCATCACACCGCGATGATGGCCACGTTGACGCAATTGCCGAGCGAGCCGTCGATCCCCGTGACCGACGCCGCCGCCCGCGAACGGCAATTATGCGAATTCATTCTGCGCGGGATTGGACTGCACGAACCGATTATTGCGTCGCACATGGACCGCGACCTTTCACTCGATGTGATGCAACGCGTAACGACAGAAAGCGCCTGACATGACCATCACCACCGAACCCGGCGCTGCGCAGCGCACCACCGTCGACAAGCCCCGCCCGCGTCCGCGCACGCTGCGCTGGTTCATCATCATCGGCGGCCTGCTGGTGCTGCTGGTGGTGGCCATTGTCGGCTTCAATGAGTTCCGCGCCAAGGCGATCAAGAACTTCTTCGCCACCATGAAGCCGCCGCCGACCGCGGTCAGCGTCGCCGAGGCGAAGTCAGAAGTGGTGCCGAACGTGATCAACGCCGTCGGCGATCTCGCCGCCGTGCATCAGGTCAACGTCACCTCCGACGTCAACGGCCGCATCACCGACATCCAGTTCACCGCCGGCTCGACCGTGAAAAAGGGCCAGCCGCTGGTGCAGCTGTTCGACGGCCCGGAGCAGGGCGACCTCGCCAACTTCAAGGCGGCAGCCAGCGTGGCGCGCATCAACCTCGACCGCGCCAAGCAGCTCGCGGACCGCCAGGTCGGCCCGCAGGCCACCGTCGACACCACCCAGGCGGTTTTCGAGCAGGCACAGGCCTCGATCGCCAAGACTGAGGCGGTGATTTCGCAGAAGCAGGTGCGGGCGCCGTTCGACGGCGTGCTCGGCACCCGCCGCGTCGAGGTCGGCCAATACCTGACCGCCGGCACCCAGATCGTATCGCTGACCGACCTGTCGCAGGTCTATGCCAACTTCACCGTGACGGAGAAGGACTCCGCCAAGCTGCAGGTCGGGCAGGTGGTGCGCATCAAGGTCGACGCCTATCCGGGCCGCAGCTTCGAGGGCAAGCTCACCACCATCGAGCCGCAGATCTCGGCCGACACCCGCAACATCCGCGCCCAGGCGACGATCCAGAACCCGGACGGCGTGCTGAAGCCGGGCATGTTCAGCACCACCACGGTGGTGTTGCCGGACAAGCCGGCGGTGGTGACCATCCCGGAGACCGCGGTGGACTACACGCTGTACGGCGACAGCGTCTATCTCGTCACCGAAAAGAAAACCGACGACGGCAAGAGCGAGCTGCACGCCGTCCGCAGCTTCGTGCGCACCGGCGATCGTATCGACGGCCGCGCCGTGATCACCCAGGGCGTCAAGGCCGGTGACAAGGTGGTCGCCGTGGGCCAGCTCAAACTGCAGTCCGGCGCGCTGGTGTCGATCTCGACCGACCCGCTGCCGCAGATCCCGGCACAGCCGTCGCTGAACTGATTGCCAACGGCGGGCCGCGTTGCGGCCTGCCGAGCTTCACGTGAATTCCTCGCATCGCCGCGCAGCCGAATGGCCCGCGCGATGCCGATGACGGAGCCGCCGCCATGGCCTTTACGGATATCTTCATCAAGCGCCCGGTACTGGCGCTGGTCGTCAGCCTGCTGATCCTGTTGATCGGCTTCAAGGCTGCGACCAGCCTGCCGATCCGGCAGTATCCAAAGCTGTCGAACACCGTGATCACTGTGACCACGGCGTATCCCGGCGCGTCGCCGGACCTGATGCAGGGCTTCATCACCACGCCGATCGAGCAGGCCGTGGCCGCCGCCGAAGGCATCGACTACATGACCTCGGCCTCGACCCAGGGCCAGAGCCTGATCTCGGTCTATATCAAGCTCAATGTCGACCCCAACGCCGCGCTGACCGAAGTGCTGTCCAAGGTCAATTCGGTCAAATACCTGATCCCGAAGGAGGCCAACGATCCGGTCATCCTGAAGTCGACCGGCTCGACCACGGCGGTGATGTATCTCGGCTTCTCCAGCGATGAGCTGTCCGGTTCGGCGATCTCCGATTACCTGACGCGCGCGGTGCAGCCGATCCTCTCCACGGTGGACGGTGTGGCATCGGCCGACAGTCTCGGCGGCCAGACCTTCGCCATGCGGCTGTGGCTCGATCCGCTGCGCATGACCGGCCGCGGCGTCTCGGCCGACGATGTCAATGCGGCGATCCGCGCCAACAATTTCCAGGCGGCGGCGGGCCAGACCAAGGGCTACTACATCATCTCCAACGTCACCGCGAATACCGACCTGCAGAATGTCGAGCAGTTCAAGCGGATGATCGTGAAGGCCAAGGACGGCGGCTTCGTCCGCATGGAGGACATCGCCACCGTCCAGCTCGCGGCGCAGAGCACCGATGCCAGCGTGGCGTTCTCCGGCGAGCGTGCCATCTTCATCGGCGTGCAGGCGACGCCGCTCGGCAACCCGCTCAACATCGTCAAGGGCGTGCGCGCACTGTTCCCCGAACTGGAACGCAACCTGCCGCCGGCGCTGAAGATGAAGGTGGCCTACGACTCCACCATGTTCATCACCTCGTCCATTGACGAGGTCGAGCATACGCTGATCGAGGCCGTCGGCATCGTCATCGTGGTGATCTTCCTGTTCCTGGCCTCGTTCCGTTCGGTGATCATCCCGGTGGTGACGATCCCGCTGTCGCTGGTCGGCGTCTGCAGCTTGATGCTGGTGATGGGCTTCAGCATCAATTTGCTGACGCTGCTGGCCATGGTGCTGGCGATCGGACTTGTGGTCGACGACGCCATCGTGGTGGTGGAAAACATCCACCGCCATCTCGAGGAGGGCAAGTCGCCTGTGCAGGCGTCGCTCGAGGGGGCGCGCGAGATCGTCGGCCCCGTCATCTCGATGACCATCACCCTGGCGGCGGTCTATGCGCCGATCGGTTTCATCGGCGGTCTGACGGGCGCGCTGTTCCGCGAATTCGCCTTCACGCTGGCCGGCTCGGTGATCGTGTCCGGCGTCATCGCGCTGACGCTGTCGCCGATGATGTGCTCGGTGCTCTTGAAGCAGGAAGAGCCGGGCTGGTTCGCCAAGAAGGTCGACAGGGTGTTCGGCGCCACCACGCGATGGTACGGCCGAAGGCTCGACCGCTCGCTCGACTACCGGCCGATCACGGCGCTGTTCGCCGTGGTGATCCTCGGCCTCGTCGGCTTCATGTATATGAACACCTCGAAGGAACTGGCGCCGGAAGAGGATCAGGGCATCCTGTTCGCGATCACCAAGGGTCCGAAATACGCCAATCTCGACTACGTCGATTTCTACGGCGACAAGATGGACAAGGTGTTCGCGAAGTTTCCGGAGACCGACCTGCGCTTCATCATCAACGGCACCAACGGCCCGTCCAACGGCATCGCCGGCATGCTGCTGAAGCCGTGGGATCAGCGCACGCGGTCCTCCACCAAGCTGAAGCCGCTGGTGCAGGCCGAACTCAGCAAGATCGAGGGCGTCAATGCCTTCGCCTTCAATCTGCCGGCCTTGCCCGGCGGCCCGGGGGGCCTGCCGATCCAGATGGTGATCAATTCCACCAACGGCTTTCAGTCGGTCTATGAGGAGATGGTCAAGCTGAAGGATGCGGCGCGCAAGAGCGGCATGTTCATCGTCACCGACAGCGACCTCGACTTCAACCAGCCGGTGGTGCGCGTCACCGTCGATCGCTCCAAGGCAAACGATCTCGGCATCACCATGCAGAGCATCGGCAACACGCTGGCGACGCTGCTCGGCGGCAACTACACCAACCGCTTCAACCTCGAGGGACGCTCGTATCAGGTCATCCCGCAGGTGCCGCGCGGCATGCGCATCTCGCAGGATTCGCTGGCGAACTACTACGTGCCGACGACCACGGGCCAGCAGGTGCCGCTGTCGACGCTGGTCAAGGTCGAGACCGGCACCAATCCGAACGCGCTGTCGCATTACAACCAGCTCAACTCCGCGACTTTCCAGGCCGTGGCGATGCCGGGGGTGACGGTGGGGCAGGCGGTCGATTTCCTCGAAAACGCCGCCAAGCAGCTGCCGGCGGGCTTCACCCATGACTATCTTGCCGACAGCCGCCAATATGTGCAGGAAGGCAACCAGCTCGCGGTGGCGTTCGGTTTTGCGCTGATCATCATCTTCCTGGTGCTCGCCGCGCAGTTCGAAAGCCTGCGCGATCCCTTGGTGATCATGATCACGGTGCCGATGGCGATCATGGGCGCGCTGATCCCGCTGTTTTTCGGCGTGGCGACCATCAACATCTACACCCAGGTCGGCCTGCTGACGCTGGTCGGCCTCATCTCCAAGCACGGCATCCTGATGGTGGAGTTCGCCAACGAGCTGCAGCTCAAGGAGGGCCTCGACCGCCGCTCGGCCATCGAAATGGCCGCCCGCGTGCGGCTGCGTCCGATCCTGATGACCACGGCGGCGATGGTGACGGGCCTGCTGCCGCTGTTGACCGCAGCGGGCGCCGGCGCGGCCAGTCGGTTCTCGATCGGCCTCGTGGTGGTGTCGGGCAGGATGATCGGCACGCTGTTCACGCTGTTCGTGCTGCCCGCGGTGTATGTCGCCATTGCCACGGATCACCGCGCCGGCAAGGAAACCGATCGTGCCCGGCAGATCGCGGAATTCGATCTGGAGCATGCCCGGGCGACGTGAGGGGAAGAGGTCGTTGTCGTCCCCGCGAAGGCGGGGACCCATAACCCCTGAGGTTCGTGGCGGCAAAAGCGGTCATGACCACTTCACTTCCAACGCACCCACACGGCGTATGGGTCTCCGCGTTCGCGGGGACGACGGCGGTTTATGTCGCTGGGCTCTGCCTCACGCCGCCCGCGCGCTCTTGCTCAGATGCGCCGCGACGATCCTGAGATCATCCACGAACTTCTCATACTCCCGCGCTTTCGCTTCCTCATCCGGCAACCGCAACAGATACGACGGATGCACCGTCACCAGCACCCGCGTGCCATCCTCGGTATCGATGATACGCCCGCGCGTCTTGCCGATCGGCGTGATCTTGCCGAGCACGCTTTGCGCCGCAGTGGCGCCCATCGCCACCACCAGCTCCGGATTCACCGACGCCTTTTCGCGCTCGTACCATGGCCGGCAGGCCTTGATCTCCGGCGTCGCCGGCTTCTGGTGCAGGCGGAATTTGCCGCGGGGCACGAATTTGAAATGCTTCACGGCATTGGTGACATAGACCTTGTCCCGGACGATGCCGGCTTCCTTCAGCGCCTTGTTGAGCATCTGGCCGGCCGGGCCGATGAAAGGATGGCCGCCGAGGTCTTCCTTGTCGCCGGGCTGTTCGCCCACCATCATCACCGAAGCATGCTGTGGGCCTTCGCCGAACACGGTCTGGGTCGCATCCTTCCACAGCGGGCAGGCGCGGCACTCGGCGGCCTCGTCGCGCAGCGCCGCGACGCTTTCATGCTGGCCGGGTGCGGCGGCCGGGGCCGCAGTTGATTTCACCATGGTTTCCTCCCGCCGTTGCGGCTTCTTCGGTGCGGCGGCTTCGGCTGCGATCATTGCGCCGGTGACGCGCTCGGCCTCCGCGATCAGCGGCCTGATCAGCGCGGCCTCCGGCAGGTTGCGCCAGTACTTCTTCGGCATCTCGTTCTGCATCGCCTTGGTCTTCAGCCGCGCCGGGTTGAAGATGTTGGCGTAGTAGGTCAGCCAGACCTCCTCGAGCCGGTCGCTCGACGGCGCCATCGACTTGTCGACGCCGGGGGTAATGGAGATGGCGTGGCCGTCCCAATGCGCGCTGAGGTCCGGCGTCAGGATCGACCACGCCATGTCGGCAAAGCGCCGCGCGAAAAACGGCGCGGCGAGCTCGACGATGTGATGCTCCGGCTCGAACCAGGCAACGAAATGCGCTTTCGCCTCGCGGCCGATCTCGCGAAACCGCACGAAGGCGTGCATCTTGTGCTCGTCGCGGCGCACGGCCTTGGCCATCGCCTGCAACTTGCTGATGTCGGGATCGGTGGCGATGTGGATCAGTTCGGGATGATCGCGCAGCCGCCACAGCAGGCGGTAGAGCAGGGCGAAACGCTCGGGATCGCGGTGCAGGATCGCGGTCTCGGCCAGCTCGACGAATTTGGCAGGCACGTTGAAGGTGCCGCGCGCGGCTGCAGGCGGTGGATCGGACGAGGCAGGAAACAGCTCCGGCGCGTCGCCGGTCACGGTCCATGTCACATCCGCCGGCGCCACATCGCCCATCGCCAATGTCCGCGCCGCCTTGCGCCAGCCGGCAAAATCCGTGTCGCTGTCGAGCACGATCGTGTGCATCAAATATCTTCCGCTAAAATCCGAATCCCAATTGCGTCGCCTTTGGCTTGAAACGTTCCGCCAGCTTCGCACCATCGAGCAGCGTCACGGCCGGCCGGTGATCGGGAAGAACGATGAACGGCAGGGCCTTGTTCCGCGGAATGTGCAGCCGGGCGAGGTCGCCGACGCGGATGGCGCTGTGGCGGCGGGTCTCGATGATGCGCTGGACCGCCTTGGCGCCAAAACCCGGCACGCGCAGCAGGTCCTCGCGGCTGGCGCGGTTGACGTCGAGCGCGAAGCGGTCGCGGTGGCGCAGCGCCCAGGCGAGCTACGGGTCCATGTCGAGCGACAGCATGCCGGTGTCCTCGCCCACGATCTCGTCGGCGTCGAAGCCGTAGAACCGCATCAGCCAGTCGGCCTGGTACAGCCGGTGCTCGCGGATGAGAGGCGGCGCGCGCAGCGGCAGCGACCGGCTGGCGTCGGGGATCGGGCTGAAGGCCGAGTAGTAGACGCGCTTGAGATTGTAGGAGCCGTAGAGATTGGCCGAGGTCTGGATGATGGTGGCGTCGCTGGCGCTGTCGGCGCCGATGATCATCTGCGTGCTCTGGCCAGCCGGCGCGAAACGAGGCCCGACATGGCCACGCGGTGTCGGCTTTTTCGCTTCGCGCGCCTCGTCGAGCTTCAGCCGCAGCCGCCCCATGGTGCGGCGGATGGCGCGGACGTCCTTTTCCGGCGCCAACTTCGCCAGGCTCTCTTCCTCGGGCACCTCGATATTGATCGAGAGGCGGTCGGCATATTTGCCGGCCTCGGTGATCAGCGCGTCGTCGGCTTCCGGGATCGTCTTGAGGTGGATGTAGCCGCGAAAGTGATGCTCCTCGCGCAGTTTTCGCGCGACGGCGACGACCTGCTCCATGGTGTAGTCGGCGCTGCGGATGATGCCCGACGACAGGAACAGGCCCTCGATGTAATTGCGGCGATAGAAATCCAGCGTCAGCTGCACGACCTCGTCGACGGTGAAGCGCGCGCGCTTGACGTTGCTGGAGGCGCGGTTGACGCAATACAGGCAATCGTAATTGCACGCATTGGTCAGCAGGATCTTCAGCAGCGAGATGCAGCGGCCGTCTGGCGCGTAGGAGTGGCAGATCCCCATGCCGGCATCCGTCGAGCCAATCCCCTTGCCGTCGCGGGAGTCCCGTTTCTCGGTACCGCTGGAGGCGCAGGACGCATCGTATTTGGCGGCATCGGCAAGGATCTCCAATTTGCGCTTCACGTCCATTTTCAAAGAATCCCTTTGATTCAATTCGCTAAAAGAATAAGCGGCGCGACACCGGCTGAATCCCGATTGACTCGTCTCGGCCGGTTAGCTTTATATTAGAACATATCACGAACAAATGGGCCGGCAACGGGTTCATTCAAAACCCTGAAACCAGCAAAATGATTGAGGAGCGGCGCATGACAGGCGCACGCACGGACACGCTTGCGCGTTTGCGCGGCAGCATCGAGCGCATCGAGACGCACAGCGATACCTACGCGCCGGATCGCGTGACGCTGGGCCATGCCGACGTCGACGCCACGCTGCAGGGCGGGTTGGCGCGCGGCACCATGCACGAGGTGTTTGCCGAGGGCCGCTACAGCGCCGCGGCGACGGGTTTTGTCGCCGGCCTCGCGCACCGCGTCTCGGCGCAGCGTCCGCTTTTGTGGGTGCGGCAGGATTTCGCCGAGCGCGAATGCGGCACGCTGGCGATGAGCGGCTGGCGCGAGCTCGGCCTCGATCCGAAGCTGGTGGTGGTGGTGCGCGCCCCCGATGTGGAGATGGCGTTGCGCGCCACCGCCGACGCGCTGGCCTGCGATGCGCTGGGCAGCGTCGTGCTGGAGACTTTTGGCGACACCAAAGCCTTCGATCTGGTGGCCAGCCGCAAGCTGACTTTGGCCGCGCGCGGCTCGGGCGTGACGTGCCTGTTGTTGCGCACCGCCGGCGTGCCGGCGCCGAGCACCGCGGAGACGCGCTGGATCATCCGCTCCGCGCATTCGCCGCCCTTTCGTCCATGGGAGGCATGGGGATCCCCCGTGCTCGACGTGCAGCTTGTTCGCAATCGCCATGGCCAGGGCGGCCAATGGATCATGGAATGGAAATGTGATGACGGTGTTTTCCGCGCAGCCGGATCTCAGGCAGCGGCGCATTCTCAGCCTGTGGCTGCCGCGCCTGCCGACCGATCGCATCCGGCGGCAGCAGGCGCGCAGCGGCGCGCTGGCTAACGGCGCGCCATCGATCGTCGTCGCCAAGCAGAACAACGCGCTGCAGATTTCCGCGCTCGACGACGCCGCGGCCCAGCTCGGACTCGAGATCGGCCTGCCGCTGGCCAATGCCCGCGTGGTCTGCCCGGACATCCAGGTGTTCGACGCCGACACGGTGGCCGACACGGCGCTGTTGAGTGACATCGCCGATTGGTGCGATCGCTTCACGCCGCTGGTGGCGCTGGACCTGCCTCACGGGCTGTATCTCGACATCACCGGTTGCGCGCATCTGTTCGGCGGCGAGGCGGTGCTGATGGAGCAGCTCTGCGCGACGCTGACCAGGCAGGGCTTTGTCGTAAGTGCTGCGATCGCCAGCACGGCGGTCTGCGCGCGAACGCTGAGCCGCTACAGTCATGGCCGCATCGTCGCCGCGGGCCATGAGGCCAAGGCGGTCGCTCCGCTGCCGCTGTTCACCCTCGGCGCGGATGACGCCATCACCCGCGGACTGCGCCGCGCCGGGCTGAAGACCATCGGCGACGTCGCCGCCCGCGGGCGGCATGAAATCACCGCGCGGTTCGGCGCCGCCTTCACCACGCTGCTGGCCCATGCGCTGGGGCAGGGCGACGCGCCGATCTCACCGCGAAAGCCGCTGCCGGATTACATCGTCGAGCAACGCTTTGCCGAACCCATCGCCACCGACGGCGTGATCACGATGGTGCTGGGCAAGCTCGCGCGCACGCTGATCGCGGCGATGGACAAGCAGGGCAAGGGCGCGCGGCGGCTGGAGGCGTCGTTCTTACGCACCGACGGCGCGGTGCGCACCATCACCGTGGAAACCGGGCAGGCCGTCACCAAGGGCGAGGTGGTCGACCGGCTGTTTCGCGAGCGCCTCGACGCCATCGCCGATCCGCTCGATCCCGGCTTCGGCTTCGACATGGTCAGGCTGTCGGCCAGCCACACCGAAATCGTGGTGCAGCAGCAGCGCGACCTCGATGCCAATGTCCACGCCAATGACGAACTGGTCGATCTGATCGACCGCATCGCGGCGCGGATCGGCCCCCGGCGCGTGCTGGTCTATCTGCCGATCGACAGCCACATTCCCGAACGCGCGATGCTGGCGGTGCCGGCGCAGCATCATCTGGCCGCCGCCATGCAGGAGACGTGGCCGGTGCGCGAGGACGAACCACCGCTGCGGCCGCTGCGGCTGTTCGAGCAGCCCGAGCCGATCGACGTGCCGCTCGCGGAATTTCCCGACAAGCCGCCGAAGAAATTCACCTGGCGGCGCGTGTCGCACAACGTCATTTATGTGGAAGGGCCGGAGCGCGTCAGCATGGAATGGTGGCGCTCGCAGGAGGCGCGGCCGACACGCGACTATTTTCGCGTCGAGGACGAAACGGGGCAGCGGTTCTGGCTGTTTCGCGACGGGCTCTATGGCGAGATCAGGAACGAGACCGACCAGGCGGTGTCGCCGAAATGGTACGTGCACGGGCTGTTTGCATGACCGCGCCGAACACCCAGGCCTATGCCGAAATCGGCGCCACCAGCAATTTCTCGTTCCTGCGCGGCGCCTCGCATCCGCAGGACTATGTGCATCAGGCGAGCCATGACGGGCTTTATGCCATCGGCATCGCCGACCACAACACCATGGCCGGCGTGGTCCGCGCCTTTGCCGAACTCGACAACAAGGACCTCGTCCATAAACCGAAGCTGTTGATCGGCACGCGGCTGGTGTTCGCCGACGGCACGCCGGACATTCTCGCTTATCCCCGAGACCGCGACGCCTATGGCCGGCTGTGCCGCCTGCTCAGCCTCGGCAAGCTGCGCGCCGGCAAGGGCGAATGCCTGCTGCGCCTCGACGATCTCGCCGAGTTCAGCGAGGGCCAGCTCTTGGTGGCGATGCCCGGCTACCGCGTCGATGCGAGCCTGATGGAGCGCACCCTCGCGGCCCTGGCGCCGCTGCTGACGGAAGGCGTCTGGCTCGGCGCCAGCCTGTTTCACCGCGGTGACGACAGGCGCCGCCTCGCCACGCTGCAACAAATCGCCTCCGTGGCGCGCGTGCCCCTGATCGCCACCAATGACGTGCTCTACCATCATCCCGCCCGGCGTAACGTGCAGGATGTGCTGAGCTGCATCCGCGAAAAGACCACCATCGAAAAGGCCGGCCGCCTGCTGGAGATGAATGCCGAGCGGCATCTCAAACCGCCCGCCGAAATGATCCGGCTGTTTCGCGACGAGCCGCAGGCCATTCGCGAGACCGTGCGCTTTGCCGATCGCATCACCTTCTGCCTGAGCCAGCTGCAATATCAATATCCCGACGAACCGGTGCCGCCCGGCAAGACGGCGCAGCAACATCTCGAGGACCTGACCTGGGAAGGCTATGCCCGGCATTTCCCGAACAGCGTCGATGAAAAACTGGAAGCCACCTTGCGCAAGGAGCTCGCGCTGATCGCCGAGCTTCACTACGCGCACTACTTTCTCACCGTGCACGACATCGTCCGCTATGCCCGCAGCCAGCACATCCTGTGCCAGGGGCGGGGATCGGCCGCCAATTCGGCGGTGTGCTACATGCTCGACGTCACCTCGGTGAATCCCGCCGAAGTCGATCTCTTGTTCGAGCGCTTCATCTCCAAGGAACGGCTCGAGCCGCCGGATATCGACGTCGATTTCGAGCACATAAGGCGCGAGGAGGTGATGCAATATGTCTATCGCCGCTACGGCCGTCACCGCGCCGCGATCATCGCCACCGTCATTCACTACCGCCCGCGCTCGGCGATCCGCGACGTCGGCAAGGCGCTGGGGCTGACGGAAGACGTGACGGCGGCACTTGCCGATACCGTCTGGGGCAGCTGGGGCAAGGGCCTCAACGAGATGCAGGTCAAGCAGGCCGGGCTCGATCCGTCCAATCCGATGATCGTGCGCGCGGTGGCGCTGGCCACCGAGCTGATCGAGTTTCCGCGCCACCTGTCGCAGCATGTCGGCGGCTATGTGCTGACCCAGGACCGGCTCGACAGCTACGTGCCGATCGGCAACGCCGCGATGGACGACCGCACCTTCATCGAATGGGACAAGGACGACGTCGACACCATGAAGATGATGAAGGTCGACGTGCTTGCGCTGGGCATGCTGACCTGCATCCGCAAATGCTTCGACCTGATCTTCGAGCACAAGCGGCTGCGCTACGAGCTCAAGGACATCAAGGCGGAAAACAACGACGCGCCGCCGGTGTTCGCGATGCTCCAGCGGGGCGAGTCGCTCGGCGTGTTCCAGGTCGAAAGCCGCGCCCAGATGAACATGCTGCCGCGGCTGAAGCCGAAGACGTTTTACGACCTCGTCATCGAGGTCGCGATCGTGCGACCCGGCCCGATCCAGGGCGACATGGTGCATCCCTATCTGAAGCGTCGGGAGATGAATCCCGAGGAGATCGAGTATCCTTATCCGAAAGGCGGCGAGAAAAGCGAATTGTACAACGTGCTGAGCAAGACGCTCGGCGTGCCGCTGTTCCAGGAGCAGGCGATGCGCATCGCCATCGTGGCGGCAGAGTTCACTTCCGAAGAAGCCAATGGCTTGCGCCGCGCGATGGCCACGTTCCGCAATGTCGGCACCATCGGCAGTTTCGAACAGAAGATGGTCGGCAACATGATCGCGCGCGGTTACGACCCGACCTTCGCCAAGAACTGCTTCGACCAGATCAAGGGTTTTGGCAGCTACGGCTTTCCCGAAAGCCATGCCGCGGCCTTTGCGCAACTGGTCTATGTCTCGTCATGGCTGAAGCATTACCATCCCGACGCGTTCTGCTGCGCGCTGCTGAATTCGCAGCCGATGGGCTTTTACGCACCGGCGCAGATCGTGCGCGATGCGCAGCAGAACAAGGTCACGATCCGCCCGATCGACGTCTCCTACAGTGAAAGCCAGAACACGCTGGAAGAGACCAGCGGCAGATTTCACGCCGTGCGGCTCGGCTTCCGCCAGATCGACGGCTTCAAATGGGCCGATCCCGACGAGGAACGCGAGCGGCGGACCAAGGGCAAGGCGCCGTCCGATGACTGGGGTGCGCGGATCATGGCCGCCCGAATGCGGCGCGCCTTCACCACGCTGGAAGATTTTGCCCGCGACACCGCGCTGCCAAAGCGCGCGCTGATTTTGCTCGCCGATGCCGACGCATTCCGTTCCATTAATCTCGATCGTCGCGCAGCGCTGTGGGCCGTGCGCCGCTTGCCGGATGATGTGTCGCTGCCGCTGTTCGAGGCCGCCACCGCACGCGAGCAGCCGGACGAAGAGGCCGCGCCGTTGCCGCAGATGCCGCGCGCCGAGCAGGTGGTGGCGGACTATCAGACCATCCGGCTGTCGCTGAAGGGCCATCCGATGGAATTTTTGCGCGCGAAATTCGAGGCCGAGAAGGTCATGACCTGTGCGGCGGTGTCGTCGACCTATCACGCGCGGCGCGCGCGCTGCGCCGGCGTGGTGCTGGTGCGGCAGCGGCCGGGCAGTGCCAATGGCGTGATCTTCATGACCCTGGAGGACGAGACCGGCATCGCCAATGTGGTGGTGTGGCCGCAGGTGATGGAGCGCTTCCGCCGCGAGGTGATGGGCGCGCGCCTGGTGATGGTCGAGGGCCGCATCCAGAGCAGCAAGGAGAAGGTCGTGCATCTGGTGGCCGAGCGGCTGTTCGACCGCAGCTTCGACCTGACGTCGCTGTCAGACAACCTCACGACCCGTCCCGCCATCGGGCTCGGACCGACCCAGATGGAGCCGCTCAACGACGACCGCCGCGAACACCCCGACCATCCCGGCCAGCGCATCCGCCACCCCCGCGACGTCAGGATCCTGCCGGCATCGCGGGATTTTCATTAGTGATGTGTGCCAGTATCCGGCTTGGACTCGGCGAGGCGTGCCGCGCCCTTCTTGTTCTGCCGGTTTACGAAGAAGCCGAACGTGCAAGCCAGCACCAAACCGATAACCGGGCTCAACAGGGCATAAAGCTGAAGCCATGTCATTCTTTCATGCCCTCCAATGCAAATCTCCCAACAAGATGTAAGCAGCCACTAACGACGGCGCAAATCGACGAACTCAACAGGACCAAAACACCATCCGGTTTACCGCCGCCAAATCCGTAAATGATGGCAACCACGGGTCCTATGATGCCAGTTGTCAAAAAAGCCACTGCAAGTGAGTTAAAGAAGATCGCGAGCAACTTCGTCTGTTCATTCGAAACTGTTTTGTTCGCCATTCGCCAAGTCCGGATTACAGCCTGTCGCATCTTATAGTTGTGAATCATGGATCGCAACGCAAGAGCCATGATCGCCGGATCTGCTGACGCGTTCAGCAACCATTCAGCCCACGCCCCGCAAAAGCCGGCACGCTCCCTCGAACCACCCCTCTGTTCTCAGGCAGCCACGCATGCAGTCACCGCGCGACATCCTCACAGAATTATGGACCGGCGCCGGCGGCGATCCGGCAGCGCTTGGTCATGTCGCGCTAACGGGTGAAGAGCCGCAATTGCCGTCGTCATTCCGCGTCGGCGCGGCGGCGCAGGTGTCGATCGCCGCGGCGGGACTCGCCGCCGCCGAGATCTGGCGGATGCGCAGCGGGCAGTCGCAAACCGTGTCCGTCGACATGCGCCACGCCGTCGTCGAATGCCGCAGCGAGCGCTATCTGCGCCGCGACGGCCAACCGCCGCCGCCGGCCTGGGACGCCATCGCCGGCGTCTACCGCACCGGCGACGGTCGATACGTTCGGCTGCACACCAATTTTCCCCATCACCGCAACGCCATCTGCAATCTGCTGTCGTGCCCGCCCGATCGCGACGCGGTGCAGACGGCACTGAAGCGATGGGACGGCGAACGGTTCGAAACCGCAGCCTATGCCGCCGGCGGCGTCGTGGCGCTGATGCGCGCGTACGACGAATGGATGATGCTTCCGCAGGCCAAGGCCATTTCGCAATTGCCGCTGGTCGAGATCACCAGGATCGGCGACGCGCCACCAAAACCGTGGCCGGCGGGCGATCGCCCGCTGTCAGGCCTGCGTGTGCTCGATCTGTCGCGCGTCATCGCCGGTCCCGTGGCGGGCCGCACTTTGGCGGCGCATGGCGCCGAGGTGATGCTGGTGTCGAGCGAGAGCCTGCCGGCGATCCCCTGGCTCACCATCGATACCGGCCGCGGCAAGCTGTCGAGCTTCGTCGAACTGTCCACCGGCGATGGCCGCGACACCCTGCGCAATCTGCTGCAACAGGCCGACATCTTTTCACAGGGCTATCGTCCGCATGCCCTCGCGCGGCTCGGCTTCGCGCCGGAGCAGGCCGCCGCCATCAGCCCCGGCATCGTCTATGTCTCGCTCTCGGCCTATGGCCGCAGCGGGCCATGGGCCGAGCGTCGCGGCTTCGACTCGCTGGTGCAATGCGCGACCGGCTTCAACCATGCCGAAGGGCAGGCGGCGGGCGTCGAAGGTCCGAAGGAAGTGCCGGCGCAGATGCTCGACCATGCCACAGGTTATCTGATGGCGTTCGGCGCGATGATGGCGCGTGCGCGCCAGGCCCGCGAAGGCGGCAGCTGGCACGTCGAAGTATCATTGGCGCGGACCGGCAAATGGCTCTGGGAGATGGGGCGGCTGGCCGAGGGTCTGGCAGGCGCCGATCTGCCGGACAGCGCGGTCACGCCTTTCATCGACGAGGTGCCGTCGGGATTTGGCCGCCTGTCGGCGGTGCGGCATGCGGCGGTCCTTGCAGCGACACCGGCGGCCTGGGCGCGGCCCGCGGTGCCGCTGGGCCACGATCCGCCGCGCTGGCCGCAGCCCCGGTAAGTGTCGTCACACTGTCGAACTTTTAACCCAAAACGTCGATCAGACCTGCGTTTTTAGATTGTCTGAACCTCTATTTGCGCACTAATAGCCGATAGCCGAGACAAATCGCCGCGTTTGGCGCTCCTTGCGATAAGGGCCTTGCAGTGACGGATTTAAACACGCGTTCCCAGTGGTTTAGCGGCAAGCGCCTGATCCTGGGCGGATGCGTCGCGGCCGTCGTGGTGGCGGCCGGAATCGGCTTCGTCAGGCTGTCCTCGACGCCGCAGGGCCACTCCGACGTGTCCAGCCAGTCACGCAAGAATCCGCAGCGCTATGCGACCTCGGCCGCCGAATGGGCCAGCCTGACCATCGAGCCCGTCACGGT
>JBEVEC010000230.1:0-4855 GCA_040512975.1 Tardiphaga sp.
GCTGTTCTACATCGGGACCGGCCCGGTGCGCGGCTTCGCCGTGACCCTCGGCATCGGCATCGTCACCACGGTCTTCACCGCGTTCACCGTCACCCGCCTCATCGTTGCAGGCTGGGTGCGCTGGAAGCGGCCGACCAGCGTGCCGATTTGAGATTGCGGAGCTCGCTGTGACCCATACTGTTCTCATCGGCCTCGCCGTCCTGATCGTTCTCCTGAGCATCGCCAGCGCCTTCGGCTGGCTGCCGGCGCTGCGCATCGTGCCGGACGACACCAAGTTCGACTTCACGCGTTTCCGCCGCATCTCGTTCCCGATCTCGGCGCTGCTGTCGATTGTCGCGATCACGCTGTTCTTCACCCACGGTCTGAACCTGGGCATCGACTTCAAGGGCGGCACGCTCCTGGAAGTGCAGGCCAAGTCCGGCACCGCGGATATCGCGGGCATGCGCTCGACCATCGGCGGCCTCGGCCTTGGCGACGTGCAGCTGCAGCAGTTCGGCGGTCCGTCCGAGGTGCTGATCCGTCTCGCCGAGCAGCCCGGCGGTGACGCCGCGCAGCAGGCGGCCGTGCAGAAGGTGCGCGCCGCGCTCGGTGACAGCGTCGAATATCGCCGCGTCGAGGGGGTCGGCCCGCGCGTCTCCGGCGAGCTGCTCGCCTATGGCATGCTCGGCCTGATCCTCGCGATCCTGTGCATCCTCGTCTATCTCTGGTTCCGGTTCGAATGGCAGTTCGCGCTGGGCGCCATGATCGCCAACGTCCACGACATCGTGCTGACCATCGGTTTCATGTCGATCAGCCAGGTCGACTTCGACCTGACCTCGATCGCGGCGCTGCTGACGATTCTCGGCTATTCGCTCAACGACACCGTCGTCATCTATGACCGTATCCGCGAGATGCTGCGGCGCTACAAGAAGATGCCGATGCCCGAATTGCTCAACGAGTCGATCAATTCGACGCTGTCGCGCTCGATCATCACCCACGCCACGGTGACGCTGGCCTTGCTCGCGCTGCTGCTGTTCGGCGGCAACGCGATCCATTCGTTCACCGCGGTGATGATGTTCGGCGTGGTGCTGGTCGGCACCTACACATCGATTTTCATCGCGGCGCCGATCCTGATCTATCTCGGCGTCGGCGATCATCGTGCCGATGCGGTGGAGAGGCCCGAAAAGGCCGACAAGCCGGCCAAGGTTGCCAAATCCTGATGGCCACAGGTCCCGACGCGCCGCATCTTCCGCGCGCAGCCGCGATCGAGGCCTACGGGCAGGGCGGCTTCCGCTTCGACACCATGTCGCATCAGGGTTCGCTGCTGTGCCTGCCTGACGCGGTATGGGCGTGGCCGGTAACGCGGCCGCAGGAGATCGACCGCATCAGCCTGCGCCGTGTGCTGGAGAGTGCGGCCGGCATCGACACGCTGATCGTCGGCACCGGCCTCGACGTCTGGATCATGCCGCGCGATCTCCGTGAGACGCTGCGCAACGTCATGGTGGTCGCCGACGTCATGCAGACGGGCCCCGCGATCCGCACCTACAACATCATGATGGGCGAGGGCCGCCGCGTGGCTGCCGCGCTCATCGCCGTGCCGTGAGCGGCGCCGACCCAAGCGCCGCGGCGTTTTGCGCGGAACTCGTGCGCAGCCACGATTTCGACCGCTATGCCGCGACGCTGTTCGTACCGGCCGACAAGCGCCGCGCGCTGCTGGCGCTTTATGCCTTCAACGCCGAAGTCAGCCGCGTCCGCGATCAGGTCAGCCAACCGCTGCCCGGCGAGATCCGGCTGCAATGGTGGACCGATGCGCTGGCAGGCCAAGGCCATGGCGATGTCGAGCAAAACCCCGTCGCCGCCGAATTGCTGCAGGCTATCCGCGCCCATGACCTGCCGGTCGACCGGCTGTTGAAGCTGATCGACGCCCATGTGTTCGATCTCTACCACGACCCGATGCCGGACCTTGCGGTGCTGGAGAGCCATTTTCGCGACACGTCGGGCACGCTGTTCGTGGCCGCCGCACGTATCCTTGGCGATGCCTCCGACGCTGCGGGTCATGCCGCCGAACATGCGGGGCTCGCGCAGGGCGTTGCCCGCATCGTCGCGCGCCTGCCGTACGATTCCGCGCGCGGCCAGCTGTTCGTGCCGCAGGACATGCTGGTCGCGAACGGCAGCAGCGCCGCCGAGGTGTTTCTCGGCAAACCCACACCGGGCATTCGCGCCACGCTGGGTCAGTTGATCAGCGGCGCCCAGGCCCAATGGGCGACCGCGCAGGACATGCTGGCGAACGTTGTGCCCGCCGCCCGCGCCGCGTTTCTGCCGATGGCCTTGGCGCAGCGTGACCTTGCAGAAATGGCGCGGGAGGGGTTCGATCCGTTCGCGATTTATCAGCGCCCGCGGCTGCGGACATTGTGGACGCTCTGGCGCGCGTCAAAGTTGAAAATGTTTTCGTAGCCGCTCGCGGTATGTTGCTATGCAACAATGTCACTTCCCAGACGGTCGATGTTGATAGCTATCTCGTACAGCGGTGCAGTCAGGCGATTCGTCTGAAGGACTGTCCGCTGGATTGGCGGGGGCGCGTCAAATGCCGATTGCAACGTTGAATTTCATTGAGCATTTGAGCGCGCCGAAGCGCGCGGCGCTGACGGTCGTTTGCGCAGCCTTGTTCGGCGCGTCGTTGACGACCTACGTCATGCTGATGCCCGGCAATCCCTACATCATGCAGGTGGTGTCCTCCAGCATCAAGGTTCCGGCGCTGCTGATCATTTGCCCCATGGTCGCGCTGTATCCGACGCTGTTCCTGAGCCGGTTGTTCGAAAAGCAGCTCGGCGCGTCGTCACTGATGACCGCAGCGTTTTCGTGCATCGTCTTCAGCGCTGTTTTTCTGGCGTGCTGCGCCCCGGTGATGGCGTTGCTCAATACGCTGGGAAACTACACGCTGGTCATTCTCGCTTCCTATGCCGCGTTTGGCGCAGCGGGTCTGGCGGGTACGATTGCCTTTTACTACAAGCTGCGACGCGACGCCGTTCGCGGCTTGGCGCCGCGATCCGCCCTCAAAATTTCAGCTATCTGGCTGGTTCTGTATGGTGTGGTTTGTGCCGAAGTCGGCTGGTCGATCAGACCGCTGGTCGGATGGACCGGTCAACCGTTCGAATGGTACCGCGCCGATAGTGTGCAGCTGTGGCAGCAGCTCTTCAACGAAGTCGACAATCTGCATGTGGGCGGCCTCGCCTTTCCAACAGAGCTGGAAGAGAACTATCGAAAGCCGACACCGCAAGCCGAAGCAAAGGTGCGGATCACGCGCTAATTCGGCGTAGTGTGCTCCGCCGTTTCGAAATTGAAGCGGTCGCGCAGGTTTTTTCGCGATTCAAGGATGCCCTTCAGAAACGCGCGGTCGGCGTCGCTGGTCATCAGCGGCTCGAGCAGGTCGACCTGGTTCATGGCCACCAGCTGCAGCACTTCGGTGCGGATGCGGCCGGCCATGTCGCGCGGCAATGCCTGCACGACCTGCAAATGCTCCGGCGGCTTGGCACCCCTGGCGGCCGCCAGTTCGTTCTGCAGCTTGCTCTCCAGCGCGACATCGTCGGCCTCGACGAAGGCATAGAGCCCGACGCCGCTGCGACGGTCGGCGAAGGCGACGATGGATGCGTCGCGCACCGCAGGGTTCTGCTTGATGATTGCCAAGAGCGGCGGCGCGTCGTTGACCAGGCGCTTGCCGCCGCCTTCGCGGTCGGTGAAGTTGAAGATGCCGCGGGTGATGGCGCGGTACACCTTCTTGCCGGTCATCAGCCAGATCCGCGCCGGCAGCGACTTCTTCGACAGAATCGATTTTTCCTTCGGCGTCAGCAATTCCGGCGCATAGGAGCGCTTGTGCTTGAGCAGATGGCGCAGGTCCTCATAGGCGGCGATGCGAAACAGTTGGCTGCGCGACTTGAAACAAACCGCGAGCTGGAAGTCGGTGACATAGGCCAACCCATCGCTGCCGCGCAGCCAGTTCTGCTCCTTGGCGAGATCGTTGTGGCAGACGCCCATGCGGTGCAGTTTTCGCAACGCCAGCTTGGCGGACTTGAAGTAGCGCGCGTCCTGATAGGGTTTTGCCAGATGCAGCGCGACGCCGTCGATGAAGCCGCGCACCAGCGCGCGGTCGCCGGCCCATAGCAGCTCGGGTCCGACATGCAGATCGCGCGCCAGCGTCAGTGCGTGCTTCTCACGCGCGAACAGATGGCGCGCCAGAATGAACGACCACCACGGCACCTGGTCGAGGCGGCGCAGTACGGCATCGACCTCGCCGGCGGGCAGGCGGAAACGGCCGCGTTCGACGGTCGAGAACACGTCGCGCTTGAGCAGCACGCCCTCGGTCCAATTGGCGGACAGCGCTGCGGTGTCCTGCTTCGGCAAACTCATCACTCGGTCCTGAATCAAATGCCGGTCAAGCCGCCGCGGCGACGGGCAGGTGGGCGGCCATCCAGCCGTCGAGGTCGGCCAGCGCGCGCGCGCTCATCGCCTGCTTCTTGGCGACGGTCTTCTCGTTGCCGCGCAGCCGCGAGCCGTCGGGCTTCTTGGTCGGCGCCTGGGCGAGCGGAGGAAACAGGCCGAAATTGACGTTCATCGGCTGGAAAGAGCGCGGTCCCGCATCTTCGGCGGCCTCGATGTGGCCGCCCGTGATGTGGCCAAGCAGCGCGCCGAGCGCCGTGGTGGCGGGCGGCGGCGACAGCGCCTGGCCGCTGGCGTCGGCGGCCGCGTAAAGCCCGGCCATCAGCCCGACGCTGGCGGACTCCACATAGCCTTCGCAGCCCGTCATCTGGCCGGCGAAACGCAGCCGCTTCTCGGCGCGCAGGCGGAGCTGGCCATCCAGGAGTTTTGGCGAGTTGAGGAA
>JBEVEC010000242.1:0-4497 GCA_040512975.1 Tardiphaga sp.
CGCAAGATGCTGGGAGAGGTGAAGACAGCAGCGCGGACTTACCCCGCCGGCATCGGCGGCACGGGCAGCGCCGTGACCGACTTGATCTTCTCCATCGCAAACCGCGACGTCACGTTCTTCAGCGCCACGGCGCTGATGAGCTTCTTGTAGAACACGTCGTAGCTCTGCATGTCGGCCACCACGACGCGCAGCATGTAGTCGACGTCGCCGGCCATGCGGTAGAATTCCATGACCTCCGGCATCGCCGAGACGGCGTCGGCGAATTTCTTCAGCCAGGCGTCGGAATGGTCGCCGCTTTCCACCGAGACGAACACCGAAATCCCGAGCCCGATCTTGTTCTGGTCGACCAGCGCCACCCGGCGCAGGATGACGCCGTCGGCCTCGAGGCGCTGGATGCGCTTCCAGCACGGCGTCGAGGACAGCCCGACGCGGTCGCCGATCTCGGCGACCGACAGGGAAGCGTCGTCCTGCAACACCGTCAGGATCTTTCGATCGATGGCGTCAAGGCGGCGGGTGGGCTCGAGGGTTTCAGTGATGTCGGACATGAGAAGAACTTTGTTCTAATTAAGGGGTCGATATCCCTCATATATAGAACATTCTTCCAAAGCAAGCCCGACTATACCCCGATACGGGACGCGCTGCTGGGATGAGCCAAAAGTGCTTCCACTTCAGCACGTTGCGGGCAGGCAAAGGCGCCGCCGTTGCGCGTGCATTTCAGCGCGGCGGCGGCCGAGGCGAAGCGCAGCGCGTCCTGCAGCGGCCGGCCGCCGGCGAATTCCAGCGCGAAGGCGCCGTGGAAGATGTCGCCGGCCCCGAGCGTATCCACGGTGTGCACCGGGAAGGCCGCGGTTTCCTGGGGATGGCCGTGCTCGTCCAGCCACAGCGTGCCCTTCGGGCCGCGGGTCACGGCCAGGAAGGACGACGTCAGCGTCGCCATCTTCTGCAGCGCCTTGAGATTATCGGCGATGCCGGCGGTGGACTGCAGCGCCTCGTCGGAGAAGATCAGATGCGACGACGCCGTCAGCAGGCCTTCGCTCTGCGACAGCGTGCTGTCGATATCGACCACCACGGGGATGCCGCGGTTGCGCGCCTCGTGGCACAGCGCGGTGGCAAAGCTGGCGCAGCGGCTTTCGATCAGCACCGCTTGGCAGTCCTTCAGCAGCACGTCGGCGTCGGGAAGCTTGACGGTCCACAGCTTGGGATCGCGGAACGAAATGATGGTGCGCTCGCCGGACGGGTCCATCATGATCCCGGAAATCGGCGTCACCAGGCCGGGCATGTGCACCAGATGGCTGGTGTCGACACCCTCGCGGCCGAGATCATCGAAGATGAACTGGCTTGCGGTCTCGCCGGCGTCGCCCATCGGGCCGGTGAGCACGGCCTGGCCGCCCAGCCGGTTGATCCCGATTGCCGCGTTGAGCGCGTTGCCGCCGCAGATCTGCGCAAACTTGTCGGCGTTGAATTTCTGGCCGCGGCCCGGCACCGCCTGGACGCTGAAAGTGAGATCGCGGACAGGCAGGCCGATGCACAGAATGCGGAGAGGCGTGGCGCTCATGGAAGGTCCCTATGTGGTCAGGCCCGGTCGGGATGCAGCCAGCGGCCGAGCAAGTGATGCGCGATGGCGAAGGGATGCGGCCCGGCCAGCCCGTCGGGGTGGTCGCGCGTCAACATCCGCATCGCCTCGTCCCGGTCAAACCACCGGGCGTCCTCAAGTTCCATTTTGTCGATGGTAATTGCGGTGGTGGTCGCGCGGGCCGAGCAGCCGATCATCAGCGACGACGAATAGGGCCACGGCTGCGTCATGTAATAGGCGACGTCGGTGCAGCGGATGCCGGCTTCCTCGAAGATCTCGCGCTCGACCGCGTGTTCGATGGTCTCCGCGGCTTCGACGAAGCCGGCGAGGCATGAATACATGCCGGGCGGAAACTGCTTCTGGCGGCCGAGCAGGCACTGGTCGCCATGGGCCACCAGCATGATCACCACCGGGTCGGTGCGTGGGAAATGCTCGGTCTTGCAGTTCGGGCAGACCCGCTTCCAGCCGCCTTCGGCCATCGCTGTCCGGGTGCCGCAATTGGCGCAGAAGCCGTGGCGCTGATGCCACGACACCAGCGATTTGGCCTGTGCGATCGCCGAGAGCTGGTCCGGCGGCACCACGCCCTGCATCGCCATGCCGCGCAGCTCGGACACGGCGACATCGTCGCGGGTCAGCAGCGCCTCGACCGCGGCGGCCGAAATGCCCATGCCGAACACGGCATCGCCGTCACGCAAGCCGAGAAAGATGGTGCCGGGATTGGCGCCGAATTTCAGCGCCTCGTCGATGGTCAGCAGCGCGCGCGGCGTGTCGCCATCCTTTTTCATCACCAGCGAATCGCGGTGCACCACATAGGCGCGCGACGAGCTTTTGCCCTCAAGAGCCAAAAGCTTGTCATCGCTGAAGCGCAAAGGCGCGGCGCGGTCGAGCGGGTGCGAGACGAAGGCCGGGTGGCCGAGCGGAAACAGCGATGATGTCATAAGGGTCAACCCAACCAGATCTTGCGGCGCAATTCGCTGATGAACAGCTGCACCTCGGCGGCATCATGGGCCAGCGGCGGCATCACGCCCCAGACCGGGCGCGGCCAGGCGGCATCGGACTTGCGGCGCGCGATGACGTGGACATGCAGCTGCGGCACCACGTTGCCGAGTGCTGCGATGTTCAGCTTGTCGCATTTGGTGATGTCTTTGAGCGCGCGGCCGACGCGGTTGATTTCCGTCATCAAGGCGCTCTGCGCGACGTCGTCGAGGTCGATGATCTCCACCGTGTCGACGCGGCGCGGCACCAGCATCAGCCAGGGATAATGCGCGTCCTTCACCACCAGCACGCGGCTCAGCGGCAGGTCGCCGATGTCGATGGTGTCTTTTTGCAGCTGTTCGTGCAGCGACCAGGTCGGGGGAGACGGCATCAGGACTCTCGTGATTTCACCGCAACGTTGCAGAGAGTGGCGGCGCAGACAACCTCTGTCGTGCCCTGAACGGCGTGTCCCATCCACGGCTTTTTGCGGCGCGCAGCCCGGCTTCCGCCGCGCTTGCTTTCCGGATGTTTTGGCCCCAAATAAGGACCGGGAGATTGGCGGTGGACGAGCCACTCGCCAATCGGGTCAGGTCCGGAAGGAAGCAGCCCTAACGAGATCCGGATCGGGTCGCTCGTCAGTCTCCTACTTGTTTTATCGAGCAAATTCAGCGTCCTGCGCAGCTGATGCAGCGGGACGCGCGCTCGGAGGGCAGGCGCCATCGATGGCCGGACCTAGGCTCGGTCCGCGCCGGATGCGCCACATGTTCCGCAAGCCGGCACTTGAGACAACACATTGCGGATTCCTCGATGACCGATGCTGGCATGCCTCCTTCCGATGAACCTCAAGCAGGGCTCGACATCGCCAGCACGCTCACGGCCGCCCCCGCTGCGGCCACGCCCTACCGCGTGCTTGCCCGAAAATATCGCCCCGGCAGTTTCGATGATCTGATCGGCCAGGAAGCCCTGGTCCGCACCGTCTCCAACGCCTTCGAGACCGGCCGCATTCCGCAGGCCTGGATTCTCACCGGCGTCCGCGGTGTCGGCAAGACCACCACCGCGCGCATCCTCGCGCGGGCGCTGAATTACGAGATGGCCGACGGCTCGGCCAAGGGCCCGACCATCCAGATGCCGACCCATGGCATCCACTGCAAGGCGATCATGGAAAGCCGGCACATCGACGTGCTGGAAATGGACGCCGCGTCCCATACCGGCGTCGACGACGTCCGCCAGATCAATGACAGCGTGCGCTACGCGCCCTCCAGCGCACGCTACAAGGTCTACATCATCGACGAAGTCCACATGCTGTCGACGGCGGCGTTCAACGCCTTCCTGAAGACGCTGGAGGAGCCGCCGGAACACGCCAAATTCGTGTTCGCCACCACCGAAATCCGCAAAGTGCCGGTGACGGTGCTTTCGCGCTGCCAGCGTTTCGACCTGCGCCGCGTCGACGCCGACGTGCTGATGAGCCATCTGTCCAACATCGCCGGCAAGGAAAACGTCGAGGTCGAGCCGGAAGCGCTGGGCATCATCGCCCGCGCGGCCGAAGGCTCGGTGCGCGATTCGCTGTCGCTGTTCGATCAGGCCATTGCGCATGCCGCGGGCACCGTGCGCGCCGATGCCGTCAGGCAGATGCTTGGCCTCGCCGACCGCACCCGCGTCATCGACCTGTTCGATTCGCTGGCGCGCGGCGACATCGCCAGCGCCTTCCGTGAAGTCCGCGAGCAATCCGATGTCGGCGCCGATCCGATCGTGGTGCTCTCGGACCTCGCCGAATTTGTCAATTTCGTCACCCGCGTGAAGATCGTGCCGGCGACCGCCGACAACGTCGCCTTCGGCGAGACCGAGCGGCTGCGGGCGCGCGACTTTGCCTCCAAACTGTCGATGCGTGTGCTGTCGCGGATGTGGCAGATGCTGCTCAAGGGCATCACCGAGGTGCAGGGCGCGACGCG
>JBEVEC010000344.1:0-7085 GCA_040512975.1 Tardiphaga sp.
GCTTCAGCGGCACGCCGCCGATCTCCTTCGGCACGAATTCCAGCGCATTGCGCTCGGGCACGCCGAGCGCCGCGGCCGGGCCCGTGGTGGAAACGGAAATGCCGACGGTGATCTCGGGGCTCTGGGCCCGGGCCGGGGGCGCTGCGGCCAGCGCGGCGGCCACGGCCGCGATCGCCAGATGAAGCTTGGACATGGTCGTTTCTTTCTCTCTGAATCGGATCGCGCCGAATACGACAGCAAATCAGTCGGTCGATGGCACGGGTGACGGTTGCGCAGCGCTGCGCAGACGGCCGAAAGCCGGCCCTGGGGCCGGCTTTGGTAGCCAATATCGGCAGCCATGGGAAGCGGCTGAAAGCCGCGACCAGGGGAAGAAAGGGCCTACTGCGCCAGCACGTATTTGCCGTCCTTGACCGTCAGCAGGATGCGGGAGCGGTCGTCGAGGCCGTAGCGGTCTTTTTCGGTAAAATTGTAGACGCCCTGGCTCGCCGCCATTTCCTTCTCGCTCAGCAGCGCCTGACGGATCGCCTCGCGGAATTCGGGCGTGCCGGGTTTGGCGGTCTTCAGCGCCACCGGGATCACCCGCTTGAGGATCTCGAAGGCGTCGAACGAATGTCCGGCGAACTGGCTGCGGCTGTTGGGGCCGAATTTGGCCTCATAGGCGGTGTTGAGCGCCATGCCTGGCTTCTTGGTCAGCGCGCTGTCCGCCTGCCCCTCAGGATACATCACCGGTCCCGAGGCCATCAGCACGCCCTCGGCGGACTTGCCGGCGATGCGGATGAAGTCCATCGAGGCCGCGCCATGGGTCTGGTAGATCAGGCCCTTGTAGCCCTTGTCGCGCAACTCGGTCTGCGGCAGCGCGGCGGCGGTGCCGGAGGCGCCGATCAGCACGGCGTCGGGGTTGGCCGCCAGCAGCTTCAGCACCTGGCCGGTGACCGACGTATCGGGCCGCGCGAAACGCTCTTCGGCGGCAATCGCAATTCCCATCGGCACGGCCTGGGTCTTGAGGTCATTGAACCAGAGGTCGCCGTAGCTGTCGGAATAGCCGATATAGCCGACGGTCTTGATGTTGTGCGCCTTCATGTGCTCGTACATGACCTTGCCGACGATCGGCACCGGCTGCGGCATCGCCACCGACCACTTCATGCGTTCCGGGGTGATCGGAAACGGCGCCAGGCCGAAATGCGGCACGCCGGCTTCGTTGGCCACGGTGGACACCGCGATGGTCGGCGGCGTCACCGCCGAGCCCATGATGATGTCGGCCTTGGATTCGGTGACGAAACGCCGCGCATTGGTGGTCGCCGTGGTCGGGTCGCCGCCGTCGTCGAGCACGATCACCTTCAGCGGCACGCCGCCGATTTCCTTCGGCACGAATTCCAGCGCGTTGCGTTCGGGAATGCCGAGCGCCGCGCCGGGGCCGGTGGTCGAGGTGGTGATGCCGATGGTGATTTCGGCCGTCTGTGCGATGGCCGGCGTAGCGAGCGCCAAGGACGCGGCAACAGCCGCCATCGCCAGGTGATGCTTGGTCATGAATCTCTCCCTGAAGGCTTTTTGTTTATGAGGTAGCTAAAGCAAAGTTTGGCCGTGCTTTCAGCCCCTTCTTTAGGTTGGGGGCCTTGATAGCAAAGTGTGGTTAGCGCGGCGCCATGCGCAGCGACGCATCGAGCCGGACCACCTCGCCGTTGAGATACGGATTGTCGATCATGTGCAGTGCGAGAGATGCGAATTCGTCGGCATGGCCGAGCCGGCGCGGGAACGGGATCGCGGCAGCGAGGCTGTCCTGGGCTTCCTGCGGCAGACCCGCGAGCAGCGGCGTCATGAACAGGCCCGGCGCGATGGTCAGCACGCGGATGCCGAACTGCGCCATCTCGCGCGCGATCGGCAATGTCATGCCGACAATGCCGCCTTTGGAGGCCGAATAGGCGGACTGGCCGATCTGGCCGTCATAGGCGGCCACCGACGCCGTGGAGATCACGACGCCGCGCTCGCCGCCGTCGAGCGGCTCGAGCTTCGACATCGGATCGGTGGTGAGCCGGATCATGTTGAACGAGCCGATCAGGTTGATGCGGATGACCTTGTCGAAATCCGCCAGCGCCATCGGCCCGTCGCGGCCGATCACGCGCTTGGCGACGCCGATGCCGGCGCAGTTCACCAGCACGCGCGCCGGGCCGTGGGCCTGTGCGGCCGCGGCGACGGCGGCTTCGGCGGACGCGGCGTCGGAGACGTCGCAGGTGAAGGCCGTGCCGCCGATCTCCTTGGCGACGGTTTCGGCGAGTGACGTGTTGAGATCGAACAGCGCGACCTTGGCGCCCTGGGCCGCGAGCTTTCGCGCGGTGGCCGCGCCGAGGCCGGAGGCGCCGCCGGTGACGATGGCGGACTGGTTGGCGAGTTGCATGGTGAGTCTCCCTTGTTTTCAGATCGTCATTCCGGGGCGCAGGACGGCGGCCCAGCCGTCGGCATGCGAACCCGGAATCTCCGGATGTTCATCTGTTCTTTTTCACCACGCCGGGATTCCGGGTTCGCGTCCGCTTGGCGGCGGCCGCGCCCCGGAATGACCGCGTGAGGCTAGACCGCAATCACCCTCGCCGACTCCGTCCCCGCATAGATCTCCTCGATCAAGCCGGCGCGATGCTCCAGCACGGCGCGCTGGTTGACCGAGCCCTTGTCGGTCACCTCGCCGCGGTCGATGGACAGCGGCGTATCCAGCAGCACGGCTTTTGCGATGCGCGTCGACGAACCCGTCGCGCCGGCGAGAAACTGCCCGAGCCGCTCGCGGAACGCGGAGCGTACCGCGGGATCGTGCGCCGCGGCGGCAATGTCGCCGACCGGCAGGTCCGGATTGATCACCCGGCAACCGTCGAGATCGAGCACCACCAGCGCTGCCAGTTCGTCGCGGTTGATGCCGGCGATCACCACATCGCGCACGATGGGCGCGCAGGTGCCGACAAAGCGCGCGCGCAGCGGGCCGACGCTGACCCAGGTGCCGCTGCCGAGCTTGAAATCCTCAGAGATGCGACCGTCGAAATCGAACCCCGCCGTCAGATCGTCGGGATCGACCGCCTTCAGCGCGTCGCCGAATTTGTAGTAGCCGTCCTCGTCGAACGCCTTGGCTGTCAGCTCCGGCTCCCGCCAATAGCCCGGCGTGATGTTCGGCCCCTTGGCGCGAACCTCGAGCTTGCCGTTGTTGGGCACCAGCTTGGCGTCGTTGCCTGGCACCGGCAGGCCGACATGGCCGGAGCGGCTGGTGGTCGGCGTCACGCACATGAAGAACGGCGAGGTCTCGGTGGCGCCGAGCCCGGTGAGCATCGGCGCCCGGACGCCGGTCTGCTGCACCGACAGCGCGTCGAGGCTCTCCCACACGTAAGGCGACAGCCCGGCGCCGGAGAAAAACATCGCGTGCAGCCGGTGGAAGAATTTTGCGCGCAGCGCGTCGTCGTCGCGCAGATAGCTCAGCAACGACTCGTAGCCCTTGGGCACGTTGAAATACACCGTCGGCGAGATCTCGCGCAGGTTTAGCACGGTCTGCGCAATGCCGGCGGGCGTCGGCTTGCCGGCGTCGATATACATCGAGCCGCCATTGAGCAGCACCAGGCCGATATTGTGATTGCCGCCAAATGTGTGATTCCACGGCAGCCAGTCGACAATCACCGGTGGCTCGTCCTGCAGGAAGGCCAGCGTGTCGCGCAGCATCACCTGGTTGGCGCACAGCATGCGCTGGGTGTTGATCACCGCCTTCGGATTGCCGGTCGAGCCCGAGGTCAGCAGGAACTTTGCGATGGTGTCGGGGCCGATCGCCTTGTTGACAGCATCGAGGCCTTCCGCCTCCGGCGTGTTCAGGAGGTCCGCCAGCATGGTCGCCTTGCGATCCGGCAGCGCACCGTGCGCAGTAACGACCTCACAATCGGCAGGCACGTTAAGGCGGATCGCGTCGGCGAAGGCATCGGCGTCGTCGGCGAACACCAGCCCGGGGGTCAGCAGCTTCATCAGATAGCCGAGCTTGCCGTAGTCCTTCGAGACCAGCGAATAGGCCGGCGACACCGGGCAATAGGGAATGCCCGCATAGAACGCGCCGAACGCGAGCAACGCGTGATCGACCGAATTTCCGGACAGGATCACCACCGGCCGTTCGGCCGACAATCCGCGCGCCAGCAGCGCCGACGCGATGCGCCGCGCCGCCTGCAGCATCTGCGCATAGGTGACCTCGCGCCAACCACCGCCTTCGCCGCGCTCGGCCATGAACACGCGGTCGGGTGCGTGTTCGGCCCAGTGGTGCAGCGGGTCGGTGATGCGGTCGGGATAGGCGGCGAGTTGCGTCCGCGGCCGCAGATGAATGGTGCCGTCGCTTTCGCGGGTGATCGCGACGTCGATGGTGCCGAACGAAATCGGCCGCAGCGGTGGTTTTGCCTGCAGCGTGACGATGTCGTCGCTAGTCCCGGCTGTGACTGCCATCCCGTATTCCATCCCGATGTCTCTGCTTTGCGCAGCTTATTGATTGTTCATGCGTCGAACCCGTGCGGCGTCAGCCGGGCCGAACCTTGCCGGCCTTCCGCTCGAGAAAGGCCTGAATGCGGCGCTTGGCTTCCTGGTCGCTCTGCGCCACGCCGGCCATCAGTGATTCCAGCAGCAGCCCGGTCTGCGGCGCGGCTTCCGCGATCAGCGGCAAGGCTTGCATGACGGCGTAATTTGTCAACGGCGCGTTCTCGGCCACGCGCTCGGCGAGCGCGACGGCCTTGGCGAACGCGCCGCCCTCTTCGGTCAGATATTGCGTCACGCCGATCGCGACGCCCTCGGCAGCGCTGTAGACGCGGCCGGTCAGCATCATGTCGGCCATCCGCGCCACACCGATCAGTCGCGGCAGCCGAACCGACGCGCCGCCGCCGACAAAGATGCCGCGCGAGCCTTCCGGCAGCGCGTAGAAGGCCGACGGCTCGGCGACGCGGATATGGGTGGCGCAGGCCAGTTCAAGCCCGCCGCCGATCACCGCGCCCTTCAGCGCGGAGATCACCGGTACGCGGGCATGCTGGATGGCGTCGAAGGCGCGGTGCCACATCCGCGAATGCATCAGCCCCGCAGTGGCGTCGCGCTCGGTGAGTTCGGACAGGTCGAGGCCGGCGGAAAAATTGTCGCCGATGCCGTGGATCACCACCGCGCCGATGTCTTCCGACAGCGTGGCGAATGTCGCCTCGAGTTCGAGAATGATCGCATCGTTCAGCGCATTGCGCTTGGCGGCGCGGTTCAGACCGATGGTGAGCACGCGACCGGCGGTTTCGATATGGAGCAGCGTGGCGACCATGACGGATATGTCCTGCTATGAATAGTTATACCTTATAACGATCGCGCTCCGTGTCAATCCGGCATGATCTTCCCAACTGTTGCCGTCTCCCTGCCTCTTGCGGGGGCAGAGGGAAAAAGCACGGCGCTCACAGCACTTGGTGCACCGCCAGTTCAACCCGGTCCGGGTGGCGGGAACCGACCCCGATGAACAGATTTTGCATCAGCCAGCGATACTGCGGATGCCCAGTTTGGAACCGCGGCACCGAACGGAAATAGATCAGTGCGGGATCAACCGCCTCACCACGCGCGATGGCGTCCAGTGCATGTTTCGGCCCGAACCGGATGCCGAGGTTTTCGATATAGATCACCGCGCCGTCGTCGAGTGCGAAGACGTATTTTGCCTCGAGTTCGGTAAAACCGTCCGGGCGGATGATCTGGAAGTCGGCGCCGCCGGGCAACACGCGGCCGGCAATGCCCTCGCCTGCCACGGTGCCGCCGAGGATCGGGATCACGCGGCGGGTGCCGTGGCCGAAGTCACCGGCGACGACGGGCGAGCCGACCTGGATGGCGAGGCTGAAGACATATTTCGTCGCGAGCGTCGGCGTGGTCATGGCGTCATCCCATCATCCGCATCGGCAGCCAGATCGCGATCGCCGGAAACAGGATCAGCAGCACCAGCCGGATCAGGTCCGTCACCACGAAGGGCAGCACGCCCTTGAAGATCGTCGACATCGAGACGTCCTTGATCACGCTCTTGATGACGAACACGTTCATGCCGACCGGCGGATGGATCAGGCCGAGCTCGACGGTCATGACGATGACGACGCCGAACCAGATCGGATCGAAGCCGAGCGCCATCACCACCGGGAACACGATCGGCACTGTCAGGATCACCATGGCCATGGCGTCCATCAGGCAGCCGAGCACGAGATACATCAAGAGGATCAGCGCCAGCACGCCGTAGGGGCCGATGCCGAGGCCGGTAAGGAATTCGGTGACGTGCTGCGGCGTCTGCGTCACCGTGAGGAAATAGCCGAAGCACAGCGCGCCGATCAGCACGGTGAACACGGCCGCCGCCGTGCGCGTTGCCTGCAGCAGCGACTGCAAAATGCCCTCGCGCGTCAGTTTTCCGCGGGCAACGCCGATGATGAAGGCGCCGACGGCGCCGACCGCGCCGGCCTCGGTGGGAATGAAGAAGCCGCCATAGAGCCCGCCGATCACGAACACGAACAGCAGCAATGGCGACCACACGTCGCGGATCGCCGCGGCGCGCTCGCGCCATGACGCCTTCGGCCCGGCCGGCAAAAAGCCCGGCTTGACCACGCCGATGATGGCGATGGTGATCATGTGCATGACGATGGCGAGCAGGCCCGGCACGATGCCGGCGATGAACAGTTTTCCGATGTCCTGCTGGGTGATGATGCCGTAGACCGCGAGCACCGTGGAGGGCGGCAGCATGGCGCCGAGCGTGCCGCCGACGGCAATGACACCGGTGGCGAACGACTGCGGATAATTGAAGCGGCGCATTTCGGGATAGGCCACCGCGGAAAAGGTCGCGGCCGTCGCCACCGACGAGCCGGAGATCGCAGCAAAGCCGCCGCAGGCGGCGATGGTGGCGATGCCGAGGCCGCCCTTCCAGTGGCCGACGAAGGTGTTGGCGGCGCGAAACAATTCGCGGCTAATGCCGGACACCGAGACGAAGGCGCCCATCAAGAGGAACATCGGGATCACGCCGAAGGAATAATCCGTCACCGTGCGCATGGTGGTCTGGCCGACCAGCTTCAGCGCCGGCGCGAAGCCGGTGAGGTAGCCGA
>JBEVEC010000020.1:0-7705 GCA_040512975.1 Tardiphaga sp.
CCAGAACGACAGGCCGAAATTGGTCGCCAGCAGCGCGTAGGAATAGGCGCCGACGGCATAAAACGCGACATAGCCGAGGTCGAGCAGGCCGGCGAGGCCGACCACGATATTGAGGCCCCAGCCGAGCATCACGAAGGTCAGCACGAGAATGCCGAGGTCGAGGATGTAGCGCTGGTCGTAGAAGATCACCGGCATCAGGAAGGCGAAGATCAGCAGCACCGGCACCAGCGCGCGGCCCGCGAGAGCAAGGGTCTTCGTCACGGAGGGCGGCGCCACGCGGACGGTCTCGACCGGTCCCCACCAGTGCCGCAGCAGCTCGATGGCAATTGAGCCGACGAACACGACGCCGACCATGACGGCGAGGTCGCCGAACCGCGTCCAGTAGACCAGTTGTCCGCTTTCGCCGGCTTCGGTGCGGACGCCGATCATCAGCGAGAACAGCACCAGCGCCACAACCGCCGAGATCAGCGCCTTCTTGAAGATGAATGCGCTGTCATAGCCGCGGGCGGATGGCGTGGGGGCGGGTGTTGCCACGTCCGGCCCGTCAGACTTTTTCGACTTCGGGCCGGCCGAGCAGGCCGGTCGGAAGGAAGATCAGGACCACGATCAGGATCGAGAACGCGGCGACGTCCTTGTATTCGGTGGAGAAGTAGGCGGCCCACAGCGTCTCGATCAGCCCGATCAGCAGGCCGCCGAGCATGGCGCCGGGCAGCGAGCCGATGCCGCCGAGCACCGCGGCGGTGAAGGCCTTGATGCCGGCGACGAAGCCCATGAAGAAATCGACCAGGCCGTAATACAGCAGGTACATCACGCCCGCGACGGCGGCGAGGGCGGCGCCGATCACGAAGGTCATCGAGATGGTGCGGTCGACATCGACGCCAAGCAGCGAGGCCATGGTCTGGTCCTGCTCGCAGGCGCGCATGTCGCGGCCGAGCCGCGTGCGGGACACGAGCCAGGTGAAGATCGCCAGCAGCACCACGGTGGTGATCACCACCACGATCTGGACGTTGGACAACCGCACGGCAAAGCCGTCGACGCCTTCATGCAACGTATAGCCGCCGGTGATCACCGGCGGGATCGGCTTGACGCGGGCGCCCTGCGACACCTGCGAGAAATTGATCAGCACGAAGGACATGCCGATCGCCGACAGCATCGGCGCCAGGCGGAAGGAGTGGCGCAGGGGTCGATAGGCGATGCGCTCGATGGTCCAGCCATACAGCGCGGTGATCGCCATCGAGACCAGCAGCACGATCAGCAGGATCAGCGGGATCGCGGTGAGGCCGAGCGACACCAGGATCAGGAACGAGATCATCGCGATGAAGCCGCCGATCATGAAGACGTCGCCATGGGCGAAATTGATCATGCCGACGATGCCGTAGACCATCGTGTAGCCGATGGCGATCAGGCCATAGATCGAGCCGAGCACGAGGCCGTTGATCAGTTGCTGGGCGAAATAGTCCATGCGCTGCCGTTTTGCGTGAGAACGCCGCACCGTTCCGGCAGCCGGAACCTCGCGTCGCTGTGTCGTTTTCTAACAGCGGGGCCGAGGGGCGGCAACGGGGCACCATGCAGTGAATCTGGGCTGTACATGCTGTTTTTCGTGGCGAAATTTTGCCGCGTTGAACGTCGTTCCGGTGCCACGATAACTCCCCGGAACGGCCCTGCGATGATCACAACGGAACAGCAACATCCGACGGCGCGGTGCATTGTAGGAGGGTTGAGCGGTTCAACGAAGGAGATTGCAGAATGTCCAATCAGAACCAGAACAATCCCGGCCAGAACAATCCGGGCCAGCAGAGCCAGACCCCGAACCAGAAGCCAGGTCAGCAGGGCGGCGGGCAGAAGCCCGGCCAGCAATCGCAGGACCAGAACAGGCAGGGGAGCCAGCAGGGCAAGCCGAAGCAGCGCTAGCGCGGCGGTGATGCCGGCAACTCCGAAACACAGGCCCGCCAGAAGGCGGGGCTTGTCCGTTTGCAACCCGTTTCTCGCCGAAGGGCGTCGATATCCCCGCAATCCCGCGAGTAAGGTTAAGGATTGGTTGACGTTGTCCCGCCGGTTGAGGCGGCGTTAGGTCACGCCATCGGCGGCGATTCCCTTCGGAATCGCCGGCAATCGGGCGGACGGCGGCATGCAGCAGACTTCGCGATCACAGACTTGGCGGATTTCGACGGTGAACGGCGCGCTTTTGGCGCTGTATTTCATTCCGACCTGGAGCTTCTATGCCTTCAGGATCATGATCTCGCCGATCCAGGGTCTCTACGAGCGCCCGAATATCTCGATCGCGTTGTATCTCAGCGATTTTCTCCACGTCTCCAGCATGGGCTCCGTGCGCTATGCGTGGCTGCTGGCGATCGGCAAGCTGACGGTGGTGGCGTTCTTCGCCGTGTTCCTGGTGTTCGCCACACGCGCCTCGGTGCGCAAGTCGGGCGGCTATGACGAGGCGCTGGGCGTCGCGATCGCACTCGGCAGCGTGATCTCGTTCGCCAGCATGATGATGGCGTCGCGGATCGGCGAAATCGTCGCCATGCGGCTGCACATCACCGAGCTGCTGATGCTGCTCGGCTGCGCCGTGCTGATGGCGATCGAGCCGCCGCTGCTGCGCGACCATGCCGACAACGATGCGCCCGACCACGCCGCGCCGGACTTCTATCCCTTCAGCAACCCGAGTTCCTGAATCACGCCGAACGCTTCCTTGGTGGCATGATTGGCCGCCGGTACGCCGCAATAGATCGCCTGCTGCAGCAGGATTTCCTTGATGTCGTCGGGCGTGAAGCCGCCTTCGGTCAATGCCGCGCGCACATGCATGCGGAATTCGTCCCACTGGCCGAGCGCCAGCATGGTGCCGATCACCAGCACCCGCCTTGTGCGGTCGTCGAAATGTGGCCGCGTCCAGATCTCGCCCCAGGCATAGCGCGAAATCAGGTCGAGGAAGTCGGCGTTGAAGGCGTTCCTGTTGGCGGCGGATTTGTCGACCCAGGCGTCGCCGAGAATCTTGCGGCGTTTCGCGGTGCCATCGGCGGCGCGTTGCGTTTCGTCCATGGTGATCTCCGAATTGTAGTAGTTGCCAAAGCGGCAGCGGCGCCGTCTTCACCTCTCCCCGGTGGGGAGAGGTGAAGACCGCTACCGCTGCGACAGGAAACCGACAACGGCGTCGGTGAAGGCGTGGGGCTGTTCGACGTTGGAGATATGCGCGGCGTCGAGCAGGGTCATGCTGGCGCCGGGGATGCTGGCGCGGATGAATTCGGCGGCCGCCACCGGAGTGGCCTGGTCCTGGCGGCCGGCGATCACCAGCGTGCGGCTTTTGATCTGCGGCAGCAGCGCGCGCTGGTCGAGGGTTGAGAGCGCCTCGCAGGCGGCGAGGTAGCCCTCGACCGGGCACGCCATCAGCATCGCCTTCATCCTGGCGGCGACGTCCGGATGCGCCTCGCGGAAATCGGCGGTGAGCCAGCCTGAAATCACCGCGTCGGCGACGGAGGCGATGCCGCCTTCGCGCACGGCCTTGATGCGGTTGAGCCAGTTGCTTGGATCCGGATAGTAGCTCGACGTGTTGGCCAGCACGATGCGGTCGAAGCGCTCCGGTGCGTTGGCGCCCAGCCACTGGCCGACCATGCCGCCCATCGACAGTCCACACCAGTGCACGCGGTCGATGTTAAGATCGTCGAGGATCGCCAGCACGTCGCGGCCGTAGCGCTCCAGCGTCACCGGGCCGTTCATGCCGGACTTGCCGTGGCCGCGGCGGTCGTAGCGCACGACGCGAAACAGCTTTGTCAGTGCCGGCATCTGCGGCTCCCACATCGCCATCGTGCAGCCCAGCGAATTTGACAGCACCAGCGTCGGACCGGAGTCGCGGCCGTCGACCGAGACATTGAGCAGGCAGCCATCGGCGTCGATCATGGGCATGGGCAATTCTCCGTAAACATCTCAATCGAGAGAGGCGAGCAATCTGTCGATCAAGGCCTGCGAAGCGCCCTGATAGCTCATCGGTTCGAACAGTTTGGCGATGGCGTCGGCGTCGAGATGCGCCGTGACCTTAGGATCAGCGATCAGCACCTCGCGCAGGTGCTTGTTCTCCGCCACGGCGCGCTTGGTGGCGGCTTCGACCAAATGATGGGCGTCGCTCTTGCCGAGCTTGTCGGCCAGCGCAAAGGTGACGGCCTCGGCCATGATCAACCCGTGCGTCGCGTCGAGATTGTCGCCCATCCGGTCGGCGTCGACCTCGAGCCCTTCGGCGATATCGACGATGGCGGCGAGCGCGCCGGAGGTCACCAGCAGCAGCGTCGGCAAGGTCGGCCATTCGGCGTGCCACGGGCCGGCGCTGCGTTCGTGGTCCTGCACCTGGGCGGCGAAGATGGTGGCGGCCAGATTCGGCGCCATGGTCGCGGCGCCCAGCGCGGCCGCGCAGGCCACCGGATTGCGCTTGTGCGGCATGGTCGAGGAGCCGCCGCGGCCTTCGCCGGCGGGCTCAAAGGCCTCGCCGACATCGGTCTGCATCAAGAGCGAGACGTCGCGGGCGATCTTGCCGCAGGAGCCGGTGAGGATCGCCAGCACCGAGGCCACCTCGGCGATGCGGTCGCGATGGGTGTGCCAGGGCGCGTCGGGCAGCGGCAGGTCGAGCTCTTTCGCCAGCTGTTCGGCGACGGCGAGGCCCTTGTCGCCCAGGGCCGCCAGCGTGCCGGCGGCGCCGCCGAATTGCAGCGCCAGGCCCTCGGCGCGCAGCCGCAACAGCCGCCCCTTCGAGCGCTGCAGTGCCGCGGCATATTCGGCGAGCTTCAGCCCGAACGGCATCGGCAGGGCATGCTGCAGCCATGTGCGGGCGACCACCGCGGTGTCGCGGTGCTTCTTGGCAAGCGTCGCAAAACCGGTGATGGCGCGGTCGAGATCTTCGAGCAGGGCGTCGATCGCCATCCGCAGGCCGAGCATGGTGGCAGTGTCGATGACGTCCTGGCTGGTAGCGCCCCAATGCACATAGCGGCCGGCCTCGGCATCGGCCTTGGCCACCTTGGCCGTCAGCGCCTTGACCAGGGGGATCGCAAGATTGCCGGACCGCGTCGCGGCCTCGGCCAGGGCCGTCACGTCGAATTGTTCGGCGCGGCAGGCGGCTGCGATGGCGGCCACGGCGCCGGCCGGGATCACGCCGATGGCGGCCTCGGCGCGGGCCAGCGCCGCCTCGAAATCCAGCATCGACTGCAGGGTGGCGGCGTCGTCGCAGACGGCGCGCATGGCGGCGCTCGACAATAGCGGCGCCAGCAGGGGGGACAGGGCTGTGCTCATGGGCGCGGACCCTAACCATTCCGCGCGGCCGCTGCCAATCCCCCGGCTGGGCGAGCCCTGCTGCACCGCGAACGCATCGCATCCATCCGCACACGGCCTTTCCTTTGCGCCATCCGTGCTTTACTTGGGAACCGGCAATTTCATTCCGGCTGCGTTCGATACAGGAGAAGCTCTCATGGCCATGACGATGTCAGGCGAAGTCCAGCTCGCAGCGCCCCGCGACGTGGTGTGGGAGAAGCTCAACGACCCCGCGGTGCTGAAGGCCTGCATTCCAGGCTGCGAGGAACTCGAATCGACCGAGGAGGGCGGCTTCCGCGCCACCGCCAAGATCAAGGTCGGCCCGGTCTCGGCGCGCTTCAAGGGCAAGGTCACGCTCAGCGATCTCGACCCGCCGAACGGCTACAAGATCACCGGCGAAGGCGAGGGCGGCGTCGCCGGCTTCGCCAAGGGCGGCGCGGTGGTCGGCCTCACCGACAAGGACGGCGGCACGCTCCTGACCTACAATGTCGAGGCCCAGATCGGCGGCAAGCTGGCCCAGCTCGGCCAGCGCCTGATCAACGGCTCCGCCAAGAAGATCGCCGACGAGTTCTTCGCCAATTTCGCCAAGGCCGTTCAGGGCTGAGCGGCGCCTCTTCACCTCTCCCCCCCGGGGAGAGGTGAAGGGCGCTGCAGCATGCGCGGCATTTCACAGGTTCAGCGCCCGTATTTGCACAGCGCCCCGTCTTCCCATGCGGTTGCTCATTCCTGGAACGGGCCATATTATCCCGCTTGGAATGATTTTAATGACCGCGTTGCCACGCAATGGGCGCGGGTGAAGAGAGTGCATATGGCCAAAATCTCCCTCATCGTGAATGGCAATCCCGTCACCGGCAACATCGATTCCCGCACCTTGCTTGTGCAGTTCCTGCGCGAGAACCTGCGACTCACCGGCACCCATGTGGGCTGCGACACCTCGCAATGCGGCGCCTGCGTCGTGCATCTCGACGGCAAGGCGGTGAAGTCCTGCACCACGCTGGCCGTCATGGCCGACGGTCACGAGGTCAAGACCATCGAGGGTCTCGCCGCCGACGGCGCGCCGCTGCATCCGATGCAGGAGGCGTTTCGCGAGCACCACGGCCTGCAATGCGGCTTCTGCACCCCCGGCATGATCATGACCGCGGTCGATCTCGTGAACCGCAAGGGCCACGACCTGTCGGATCACCTGATCCGCGAGGAGCTCGAAGGCAACCTGTGCCGCTGCACCGGCTATCAGAACATCGTCGAATCGATCGCCGCCGGCGCCAAGTCTATGAAAGATTCGGCCATGGCGACGTCGATGCCGACGAATTCCGATCTCGTCTAACGCCTGCCATACCGCGCACAGAGTTCCGGGAATCCACCATGTACGAATTCAAATATCATCGCCCGTCGACGGTGCGGCAGGCCGCCAATCTGCTGCTCAAGAACGAGGACGCCAAGCTGATCGCCGGCGGTCACACGCTGGTGCCGGTGATGAAGCAGCGCCTCGCGGCGCCGCCGGTCATCGTTGACCTGTCGCATATCGAGGGCGTCGACGGCATCGAGATGAAGGGCCGCTCGCTGGTGATCGGCGCGCTGGCCAAGCATGCGGCGGTCGCGGCATCGCCGGTGGTCGGCGAAGCCATCCCGGCGCTGGCCGAACTCGCGGCGCTGATCGGCGACCCTGCCGTACGCCACAAGGGGACCATCGGCGGGTCATTGGCCAACAATGATCCGACCGCGGACTATCCTGCGGCGGTGCTGGCGCTCGGCGCCACCATCACCACCAACAAGCGCAAGCTGAAGCCGGAAGAGTTCTTCCAGGGCCTGTTCACCACGGCGCTCGAACCGGACGAGATCATCACAAAGGTCTCGTTCCCGGTGCCGAAGAAGGCCGCCTATATCAAATTCCGCAACCAGGCCTCGCGCTACGCGCTGGTCGGCGTGTTCGTGGCGCGGCTGCCGTCGGGCGTGCGCGTCACGGTGACCGGCGCCGGCTCGGAAGGCGTGTTCCGCGTGCCGTCGTTCGAAGACGCGCTGCAGAAGCGGTTCTCGCCGAAGGCGCTCGACGGGCTCACGGTGCCGGCCGACGGCCTCAACAGCGATCTGCACGGCAGCGCCGAATATCGCGCCCACCTGATCGGCGTGCTGGCCAAGCGCGCCGTCGAAGCCGCCAACAACCGGACCTGATATTTGTCAGGGTCGCACTTTCGAAGATCGGTACCTGCATGACGAAGCCATCGGCGCTTCCCACTTCCGTCGATGGCATGCTGGAGCTGCTGACGGCGCGCGGCTATCTGGCCGAGCGCTCGCTGGCCACGGTGACCTATCTGGCGTTGAAGATGGGCCGGCCGCTGTTTCTCGAAGGCGAGGCCGGCGTCGGCAAGACCGAGATCGCCAAGGTTTTGTCCACCGCGCTTGGCCGCAAGCTGATCCG
>JBEVEC010000045.1:0-10227 GCA_040512975.1 Tardiphaga sp.
GTCGAGAAGCAGATCGAGGAATTGCTCGACGAGGATCTGACCCGCAAGCTTGCGCAGAGCGCCAGCCTCGGCCGCGCCCGCCGCATCGACGGCGTGCATGACCGTTACATCGAATTCGCCAAGCGCACGCTGCCGCGCGACCTCAGCCTCGACGGCCTGCGCGTTGTGGTCGATTGTGCCCATGGCGCCGCTTACAAGGTGGTGCCGGAAGCGCTGTGGGAGCTGGGCGCCGATGTGATCTCGATCGGCGTCGAGCCCGACGGTTTCAACATCAACAAGGAATGCGGCTCCACCGCGCCGGAGGCGCTGAGCCGCAAGGTGCGCGAGATGCGCGCCGATATCGGCATCGCGCTCGACGGCGACGCCGACCGCGTCATCATCGTCGACGAGCGCGCCCATGTGGTCGACGGCGACCAGCTGCTCGCGGTGATCGCGCAGAGCTGGAAGGAAGATGGCCGCCTCGCCAAGCCCGGCATCGTCTCCACGGTGATGTCCAATCTCGGCCTCGAGCGCTTCTTGCAAGGGCAGGGCATCGAACTGATCCGCACCGCGGTCGGCGACCGCTACGTGCTCGAGCAGATGATGAAGAACGGCTACAATGTCGGCGGCGAGCCATCCGGCCACATCATCATGTCGGACTACGCGACCACGGGCGATGGGTTCGTCGCGGCGCTGCAGGTGCTGGCGGTGGTGCAGAAGCTCGGGCGCCCCGTGTCGGAAGTGTGCCACTTGTTCGACCCGCTGCCGCAGATCCTCAAAAACGTGCGCTATCGCAGCGGCAAGCCGCTGGATGATGCCGAGGTGCAATCCACCATCGCCGCGGGCGAGCAGCGTTTGAACGGCCACGGCCGCTTGCTAATCCGCCCGTCAGGCACCGAGCCGGTGATCCGCGTGATGGGCGAGGGCGATGACCGCGTGATGGTCGAGGAAGTCGTCGATACCATCGTGCATGCGCTCGGCAACGCCGCAGCGGCGTAATCGTAAACAAGGCGCTGGCCAATGGTCGTCCCTGCGAACGCAGGGACCCATACGCTAAAGCATCGCTTTGGCAGCGGGCGGTCGACGTCTTTTGCCATCATGGACCTTGGGGTTATGGGTCCCTGCGTTCGCAGGGACGACGCGCGGTTGCATGCGGCGAACACTTCCCACGGTTTGATAGTAACCACTTGTTAGTAACTGTGTCGTCGCGTGGGCACTATACCTTAACGCGAGTTCCGTCATCAAAAATCAACCTTAATAGTTAGGGTTAAGTGGCGCTTAAGAAATTGGTGTCATCGTCCGTTTGCAAGTTTACCGAGCGTGAGGCCTCCATCAGTTGCCTCACTGGCCCCTAAAGGACGAAGCCAATGCGTAGCGTTAAATTCCTTCTGGCCGCTGGCGCGGCCTCACTGCTGTCGACCGCCGCCTTCGCCGCCGACATGCCCATTGCCCAGCCGGCCTATGCTCCGCCGCCGGTGGAAGATTTCGGTGGCTGGTATCTGCGTGGCGATATCGGCTTCAGCAATCAAAAGGTGAAGGACGTTCATTATGGCCGCGAGTCCGCCTATTCGCAGCTCACGTCATTCAACCAGCAGTCGTCATTCGACACCGCCGGCATCTTCGGTCTCGGCGCCGGCTACCAGTTCAACAGCTGGTTCCGCGCCGACGTCACCGGACAGTACCGCGGCAATTCGAACCTGAAGGCCACCGACCTGTTCACCGGCAGCAATGCCGGCGCGCCCTACAACGGCATCGACAACTACGGTGCCACCAAGTCGGAATGGCTGGTCATGGCCAACGGTTACGTCGATCTCGGCACCTGGTGGTGCGTGACGCCGTTCATCGGCGCCGGCGTCGGCGCAGCACGGGTCTCGATCGCAAACTTCACCGACACCGGCGCCAACACGATCCCGTTCTCGACCACCAGCTTCGCCAGCGCGCCGACCGGATCGAAGTGGAACCTCGCCTGGGCCGCGCATGCGGGTCTGGCCTACAAGGTCAATCCGAGCATGACCCTCGAACTGGCCTACAGCTACGTCAACATGGGCGAGGGCCAGACCGGCGTGCTCACCGCATTCGACGGCACTACCAGCAACAACGTCTTCAAGTTCAAGGACATCACCTCGCATGACCTGAAGCTCGGCGTGCGCTGGAATCTCGACGCGCCGCAGGTCTATGCGCCGCCGCTGATCCGCAAGGGCTGATAACTACACTTTCCCTGGACGACCTGAACGGCGCGGATGTTTTCCGCGCCGTTTTGTTTTGTGCAGAAGGTATGATTGCAACCATTGATTAAGGTTAACAGCGGATGATTGCGGCAGTTCGATGAGTTGGGGATGTCGTGATGCGTAAGTTGATGATGGCCGCCGCGCTGCTTGCCAGCGTGCAATCCATACAAGCCGCCCAGGCTGCCGATATGCCGGATTTCCCGGTGCTGCGCGGCGGCTTCGAGGAAGGGCTGAGCCGGAGCTCGCGAACATGGGAGGGCACCTATGTCGGCGGCCAGTTCGGCTACAGCAACGCGAACATGGACTTCACCCACGCAGCGACGTCGCTGACCAATTCCATGCTCAAGAATGACGTTCTGCAGGATTCGGTCGGCTCGTTCGATCTGCTGCAGAAAAATCACGTGAGCGCCACGGGATTTGGCGGCTTTGTCGGACAAAACTGGCAGTGGGAAGACGCTGTTGTTGGTATCGAAGCCAACTACAATCATTTCTCGGGTCTGCAGTCGGGTAGCGGCAATACGATGTCGCTGATCATCACCAATCCGCCAACTCTGGTGAAGCCGGACACCGACACTTACTATTATTACACGTCGCTGAATGGCAAAGCCACGATGAACGTGCAGGATGCAATCACGCTACGCCTCCGGGCCGGCTGGTCTGTCGGCGACTTCATGCCCTACATGTTTGGCGGCGCTGCCGTGGGGCGCGCCGAAGTCTCCCGCGCCGCCACGCTCAACGTGACCACGCGCATCGACCGCACGACATCGACGATCGATCCCTTCTCCGGTATCATCACGACCAACACGGCAACGGTTTCGACAAGCACCCGGCCGCAGCAAACCTTGTCAGAGGACCGTGCCAACAGCTTCGTCGGCGGCTGGACCGTCGGTCTGGGGACCGAAGTCGCTCTGGCCGGCGGCTGGTTCGCCCGTGCCGAGTGGGAATATATCAGCTTCCTGAAGATCAAGGACATCAGCGCCAATATCAACACCGTGCGTGGCGGCGTCGGCTACAAATTCTGATCGGTGATGGCGGCAGCGCTGCGCATGCGGCCGTCCGGCCCTTGACGGATATCGGAACTGCTGCTGATCTCCTCGCGCCAGGTGAGCGGGGCGGTCATGAAAATCTACGGCGATCTCAATTCCGGCAATTGCCTGAAAGTGAAGTGGGTGTGCGACACGCTTTCGCTGCCCTACACATGGGTCGCGGTCGACACCATGAACGGCGGGAGCCGCACGCCGGAATTTCTCAGGCTCAACGCCGCCGGGCAGGTGCCGACCGTGGTGCTCGACGACGGCCGGGCGCTGGCGCAGTCCAACGCCATTATCCGCTATCTCGCGCGTGGCAGCACGCTCATTCCCTCGGATGCCTTTGACGCTGCGAAGATGGATGAGTGGCTGTTCTGGGAGCAGTACAGCCACGAGCCGTATATCGCCGTCTGCCGTATGCAGATGCTGTACCTCGGCAAGGCCGTGTCCGATCTCGATCCCGAGAAGATCAGGCGCGGCTATGCGGCATTGGCCCGCATGGAGCATCAGTTGGCCGCGACGCGCTTTCTGGTCGGCGATCAGGTGACGTTGGCCGATCTGGCGCTGTTCGCCTATACCCGCGTCGCCCATGAGGGCGGCTTTCATCTCGATGGATACGGCTCGATCACGCGCTGGATCGGCGATACCGAAGCCGCACTGGGCATTCAATGACGGACACGATCACGTTGCGGCCGGCGCGCCGCGAGGACGTCGCGGCCATCGTGGCAATGCTGGCGGATGACGCGCTGGGCCAGGCGCGCGAGCGCATCGAGAACCCGTTGCCGGCGGCTTATCTTGCGGCCTTCGATGCGATCGCGCGCGACGACAAGATCCGGCTGATGGTGGCGGACGATGGCGGCGCTGTCGTCGGCTGTCTGCAGCTCTGCATCCTCCCCGGCTTGAGTTCGCAGGGCACGCCGCGCGCGCTGATCGAGGACGTTCGCGTCGCCAGCCCTTGTCGCAGCCGCGGCATCGGCGAACGGCTGGTGCGTTGGGCGATCGGCGAGGCGCAGGCGCGGCACTGCAAGATCGTCGAGCTCTTGACGCATCATACCCGCGTCGATGCGCAGCGGTTCTACAAACGGCTCGGCTTTGCCGACAGCCATGTCGGGATGGTACTGCGGTTCTGACCGATCGTTAAGCTGTTCACCGTGTCGTGCATGGAACGGCGTCGCGCGCCGGCGGTTGGCCCCGTATCAATTCGATACAGGAGCCTGCCATGAAATCTTACCTCAAATTCGGCCTGGCCGCCGCCGCCATCTTGTCATCGATGCAGTGGGCCGCGGCCCAAGGAGTCGGCGCGAGCGGCGGCATAGTCGGATCGTCCGGCGTTGTCATGAGCCCGCTGTCGCAGCCCTCGGCGCCGGCCGTCGGCGGTGTCACGACATCGCCGGGCATGACGACCACGCCGTCGGGCGTGACCACCGGCGCCGTCGGAACCCGCGCACCGACCGGATTGCCCGGCGACAGTGCAAGCGCCCCAGGGTTTCCCGGCAAGGTCGGCCAATAGCCACTTGATACAAACCTTTGTAACAAAGCGACGGACATTGTCCGTCGCTTTTTTTGTGCCTATAAGCGCGTTGAATTAGCTTTATTAGTTAGCGGTAAGATCGGACGGCGAATTTCTGCGATCCGATTAACACTGCATCAACCAGTGACATTGCGCGGCCAGTTTTGCAGGAACGGCGGCCGTACGCGTGCGTATCTAGTTACGTCCGCGGCGACGCCGAAAGATATCATGACCATCTATTCCATCGAGAAACTCGGCAACGACTATGTCGTCAAGGCCGATAACCAGATGCTGATGATCGTCGGCAGCCGCCGCCGTGCGGCGCAGCTGGTGATCGACGCCTGCGGTTTGCTCGATGAAGCCGGCCTGTTGCCGCGCGATGACCGTGTGACCACGATGGAGCCGATCGCGTTCGGGGCGGCCAGCGCACCCGGCATTGCCGGTGGTCCATCAATCACCCGTGATAGTCCCGAAGTCGCTTGACCCTCGCGCGCCGTTGCCATATCTGCGGCGGCGGGACACCTCCCCCCAACGGGAGGCTTGCTATCTGGAAGGATAGATCATGACTGCAGCGAAGCCCGCGACGCGGCCCCACGTGCCGCATTTCTCCTCCGGCCCCTGCGCCAAGCGCCCCGGCTGGGACCCCCAACAAATCGATCGATCGGCGCTCGGCCGTTCGCACCGCGCCAAGGTCGGCAAGACCAAGCTCAAGCTGGCCATCGATCTCACCCGCGAGGTGCTCGGCGTGCCCGCCGATTACCGCATCGGCATCGTGCCGGCGTCGGACACCGGCGCCGTGGAAATGGCGCTGTGGTCGCTGCTCGGTGCGCGTCCGGTCACCACGCTGGCGTGGGAGTCCTTCGGCGAGGGCTGGGTCACCGACGTTGTCAAGCAGCTGAAGCTCAGGGACGCGACCCACCTGCATGCCGGCTATGGCGAGATCCCCGACTTGTCGAAGGTCGATCCCGCATCAGACGTCGTCTTCACCTGGAACGGCACCACCTCCGGCGTGCGCGTGCCGAATGCCGACTGGATCCGCGCCGACCGCGCAGGCCTCACCATCTGCGACGCCACCTCCGCGGCATTCGCGCAGCCGCTCGACTGGCCGAAGCTCGATGTGGTCACCTTCTCCTGGCAGAAGGCGCTGGGCGGCGAGGGCGCGCATGGCATGCTGGTGCTGTCGCCGCGCGCCGTCGAACGTCTCGAGAGCTACGTGCCGGCCTGGCCGCTGCCGAAGATCTTCCGCATGACCAAGGGCGGCAAGCTGATCGAGGGCATTTTCCAGGGCGAGACCATCAACACGCCGTCGATGCTGTGCGTCGAGGACTATCTCGACGCGCTGAACTGGGCCAAGTCGATCGGCGGCCTTACGGCGCTGTTCGCGCGCGCCGATGCCAATGCCAAGGTGCTGTCGGACTGGCAGAAGCGGACGCCGTGGATCGACTTCCTCGCGGAAGATCCCGCGATCCGTTCGAATACCTCGGTGTGCCTCAAGGTGATCGATCCTGCGATCACCGCGCTGTCTCCCGATGCCCAGGCCGACTTCTCCAAGAAGCTGGTCGCCCTGGTGGAGAAGGAGGGCGCCGGCTTCGACTTCGCGCATTACCGCGATGCGCCGGCCGGCTTGCGCATCTGGTGTGGTGCGACGGTGGAAGCCACGGACGTCGAGATCCTGACGCAATGGATCGACTGGGCCTTTGCCGAAATGAAGGCCTCGCTCGCCAAGGCGGCCTGACTTTCTTCACTTCTCCCCTCCGGGGCGAGGTCGCCGCGTCTTCTCGGCGGGTGAGGGGGCGCCACGACGGCAATGCCTGTGGCGCCCCCTCACTCCCGGCCCTCTCCCCAGTGGGGAGAGGGAGCCTGCTGCCGTCGCTGTACGTCATCCCTTTTCACGCAGGATCACACCCATGACCGCACCCCGCGTTCTCATTTCCGACGCCTTGTCTCCCGCCGCCGTGCAGATCTTCAAGGACCGCGGCATCGACGTCGACTTCCAGCCCAACCTCGGCAAGGACAAGGACAAGCTCGCCGAGATCATCGGCAACTACGACGGCCTTGCCATCCGCTCGGCGACCAAGGCGACCGCCAAGATCATCGCGCAGGCGTCGCGCCTGAAGGTGATCGGCCGCGCCGGCATCGGCGTCGACAATGTCGAGATCCCCGCCGCCACCGCGCGCGGCATCATCGTGATGAACACGCCGTTCGGCAATTCCATCACCACCGCCGAGCACGCCATCACCCTGATGCTGTCGCTGGCGCGCGAGATCCCGCAGGCGGATGCCTCGACGCAGGCCGGCAAGTGGGAGAAGAACCGCTTCATGGGCGTCGAGATCACCGGGAAGACGCTCGGCGTGGTCGGCTGCGGCAATATCGGCGCCATCGTCGCCGACCGCGCGCTCGGCCTGAAGATGAAAGAGGGCGCCTTCGATCCGTTCCTGTCGCCCGAGCGCGCGAAGGACATCGGCGTCGAAAAGGTCGAGCTCGACGAGCTGTTCCGGCGCGCCGACTTCATCACGCTGCACACGCCGCTGACCGACAAGACCCGCAACATCATCGACGCGGCGGCGATCGCCAAGATGAAGCCGGGCGTCCGCATCATCAATTGCGCGCGCGGCGGCCTGGTCGACGAGCAGGCGGTGGTCGACGCGCTGAATGCCAAGCAGGTCGCAGGCGCCGCATTCGACGTGTTCGTCACCGAGCCCGCCACGACCAACGTGCTGTTCGGCCATCCCAACGTGATCTGCACGCCGCATCTCGGCGCCTCCACCACCGAGGCGCAGGAAAATGTCGCGCTGCAGGTCGCCGAGCAGATGTCGGACTATCTGTTGACCGGCGCGATCTCGAACGCGGTCAACTTCCCGTCGATCACCGCGGAAGAAGCGCCGAAGCTACGGCCGTTCATTGAACTGGTGGAAAAGCTGGGCTCCTTTGCCGGCCAGCTCACCGACAGCGACATCGCCAAAGTGACCATCACCTATGAGGGCGCGGTGGCCGAGATGAAGATCAAGGCGCTAACCTCGGCCGCGCTCACCGGCCTTCTGAAGCCGATGCTGGGCGACGTCAACGTCGTCTCGGCTCCGAGCGTCGCGCATGCGCGGGGCATGGTGGTCGACGAGGTCGTGCGTGCGGCCGAGAGCGACTATGAAAGCCTGATCACCGTCAGCGTCTCCACCGGCCAGCAGGAGCGCGCGGTGTCAGGCACGGTCTACGCCGACGGCGCGCCGCGTCTGGTCGATATCAAGGGCATCCGCGTTGATGCCGAGTTCGGCCGCTCGATGATCTACATCACCAACGAGGACAAGCCCGGCTTCATCGGCGCCTTCGCTTCCTTGCTCGGTGATGCCAAGATCAACATCGCCACCTTCCATCTCGGCCGCCAGAGCCAGGGCGGCGACGCCATCGCGCTGGTCGAGATCGACGGCGACGTGCCCGCCGAGGTGATCGCAAAAGTGCAGGCGCTGCCCCAGGTGAAGCAGGCCAAGGCGCTGTCGTTCTAGACGGGACGTCGCCAGATCGGCCATCGCACCGATACCGACACCATATGCCGGAATTCCGCCCCATGGAATCCCGGCATGTCTTTGCTAAGTTGCATAGGTAAACTTTTGCAAAGACTACGCTGCTACAGTTTCCCCGGGGATCGGCCGTGTGGCGCTACAGCCGCTGGCAGAGGGGGAATACGCCGTGAAATTCAAGAATCTTCGTATTACGTCGAAGCTGGTCATTCTGGTCGCCGTCACCATGATCGGCTTCTGTGCGGCTGGCGTGCTCGCCGCCTATATGGTCAAGCGCGAGATGCTCTCGGCGCGCACCGAGCAGCTCAAATCCATCGTCGAGATCGGCACCAATGTCGCGGCCAACCTGCAGAAGGACGTTGCCGCCGGCAAGCTCACCAAGGACGCCGCGACCGCCGAACTGGTCCGCCGCATCGAGACAATGACCTATGACAACGGCAACTACCTGTTCATCTACACCATGGACGGCATCGTGGTTCATCTGCCGGGCTTCAAGGCAGGATCGGATCGCCTCAACACATTGGTCAACGGCATCGCGGTGACGCGCGAGTTTCGCGACGGCGTCGCGGCCAAGGGCTCGACCACGCTGATCTATGAATTCGCCAAGCCGAATGCCCAGGTCCTGTCGCGCAAGATGGGCTATGCCGCGGCGCTGCCGGGCTGGAACATGTTCATCGCCACCGGCGCCTATCTCGACGATCTCGACGAGCACCTTCAGCCGATCATCTGGGCGCTTGGTCTCGCGATGCTCGGCATCGCCGCCGTCGCCGCAGTGGTCGCCTGGCTGATCGGGCGCAGCATCACGCAGCCGCTCGGCCGGCTCGGCGCGCGCATGAAGTCGCTCGCCGACGGCGCGCTCGAGGCCGAGATACCGGGCGTCGGCCGCGCCGACGAGATCGGTGAGATGGCCGCGACAGTACAGGTGTTCAAGGACAATGCGCTGCGCATGCGCGGCCTCGAACAGGTCGAGGCCGAGGCCCAGGGCCGCATCGCGGCCGAGCGCCGCGCCGCCATGGAAGGCATCGCCAACGACTTCGAGCGCAGCGTCAACGGCATCGTCAAGTCGGTGTCGACGGCCTCCGCCGGCATGCAGAACACGGCGCAGTCGATGGCCACGGCGGCAAGCGACGCCAGCTCGCGCGCCGCCAATGTCGGCGCGGCATCGGGACGCGCTTCGGACAATGTCAGCACCGTCGCTTCCGCGGCGGAAGAACTGTCGGCCTCGGTGGCGGAAGTGCTGCGCCAGGTGGCGCAATCGAGCGAGATCGCCAGCAAGGCGGTGGGCGATGCCGAACGCACCAACGAGACCGTGCGTCAGCTCTCCAGCGGCGCCGAGAAGATCGGCGAGGTCGTGCAGCTGATCCACAGCATCGCCTCGCAGACCAACCTGCTGGCGCTGAACGCCACCATCGAGGCGGCGCGTGCCGGCGAGTCCGGGCGGGGTTTTGCGGTGGTCGCATCCGAGGTCAAGGCGCTGGCCAGCCAGACGGCCAAGGCGACCGAGGAAATCTCGGCACAGGTCGCCGCAATGCAGGCCTCGACCAACGAGGCCGTGAGCTCGATCAACGCCATCACCGGCACCATCGCGCAAATGAGCCAGATCACCACCACGATCTCGTCGGCGGTGGAAGAGCAGGGCGCGGCCACCCAGGAAATCGCCCGCAACATTCAGTCAGTCGCCGCCGGCTCCAGCGATGTTAGCCAACACATCGGCGGCGTCAGCGCCGCCGCGGCAGCCACGGGCCAGGCCGCCGGCATGGTGCTGGCGAATGCCAGGGAATTGGACGGCCAGTCCAGCCTGCTGCGTGCCGCCGTGGATGACTTCCTCGGCAAGGTCAGGGCGGCGTAACGCTTGCCGCCGGAGACCCACGCCCGTCGTCCCCGCGGAGGCGGGGACCCATCACCCCTTGGCGGGATGATAGGAGGAATGGGGCTGCCGCGCAGGTCCTATCGCAAGTCCTCGGCGTAGG
>JBEVEC010000137.1:0-6835 GCA_040512975.1 Tardiphaga sp.
CATCGCGTGCCGGTGATCCCCTTCGGCGCGGGCACCTCGTTCGAGGGGCATCTCAACGCGCCGCTGGGCGGCGTCTCCATCGACACCAGCCTCATGAACAGGCTGCTCGCGGTGCACGCCGAGGATCTCGACTGCGTGGTCGAGCCGGGGATCACGCGCAAGGCGCTGAACGAGCAATTGCGGGACAGCGGGCTGTTCTTCCCCATCGATCCCGGCGCCGATGCGTCGCTGGGCGGCATGGCGTCGACCCGCGCGTCGGGCACCAATGCCGTGCGCTATGGCACCATGGCCGAGAACGTCATGGCGCTGAAGGTGGTGCGCGCGGACGGCGAGATCATCAAGACCGGCACCCGCGCCAAGAAGTCATCGGCGGGCTACGACCTGACGCATATGTTCATCGGCGCCGAGGGCACCCTCGGTATCATCAGCGAACTGACCATCAGGCTGCGCGGCATTCCCGAGACCATCGCCGCCGCGTCGTGCTCGTTCGCGACCGTGGAAGGCGCCTGCCAGGCCACGATCCTGGCGATCCAGACCGGCATTCCCGTGGCCCGCATCGAATTGCTGAATCAGGCCCAGGTCCAGGCCTGCAACGCCTATTCAAAACTGACGCTGCCGGAGACGCCGCTGCTGTTGCTGGAATTTCACGGCAGCGAAGCCGACGTTGCCGAGCAGTCGCGCAATTTCCACGAGATCGCGCTGGAATGCGGCGGCGGTGATTTTGCTTGGACCACCAAGCCGGAGGATCGCACCAAACTCTGGCAGGCACGTCACGACGCCTATTGGTCGGTGAAGAGCCTGCGGCCGGGCTCCGACGTAGCTGCGACAGACGTCTGCGTGCCGATTTCCAAACTCGCGGAATGCGTTGCGGCGACGGAAGAGGATCTCACGCGGATGGGCCTGTTCGCCCCGATCGTCGGCCATGTCGGCGACGGCAATTTCCACTGCTCGATGGTCTGCGACCGCAACGACGCCGACGAGGTCGCGCGCGCCGAGGACTTCATGCATCGCCTCGTCGAGCGCGCCCAGGCGATGGGCGGCACCTGCACGGGCGAACACGGCATCGGGCAGGGCAAGCAGAAATACCTTAAGGCCGAGCTCGGCCCCGAGGCGCTCGACGCGATGCGCGCGCTGAAACGCGCGCTCGATCCGGACAACATTTTGAACCCCGGAAAGATCGTGCAGCTGTAAAAAAGCTGCATGATGTTGCTCGCCAAAGGCGGCAAAGAAATCGCTAAACATTTATAGGTTGTGTGTGTAGGTAGTGCCTGCACTGATTGCGTCGCTGTTAGGCGGCGCCAACGCGGTCACGGCGTTTGTCCTGCTGACGGGGCCAACTCATGAGAAGGCATCCCACGATGCGGCTTCCGTTCTTCTATGGCTGGGTCATTGTCGCGGTCACGTTCGTCACGATGGCCATCGGGGTCAACGCGCGCACGTCGTTCTCATTGTTCTTTCCGCCCATCCTGCAGGAGTTCGGCTGGGACCGCGGCGTCACCGCCGGGGCTTTCTCGTTCGGCTTTCTGGTCTCCGCCATCATGAGCCCGCTGATGGGCAAGCTGATGGATCGCGGCGGACCGCGCGCGGTGATGGAATTGGGCACGGTGCTGATGGCCGCGGGCCTGCTGCTGGCGCCGCTGACCAGTGAGCCCTGGCATCTGTATCTCACCATCGGCGTTCTGGTCGGCGCCGGCAGCGTGTGCCTCGGCTATTCCGGCCAATCGCTCTATCTGCCAAACTGGTTCAACCGCAAGCGCGGCCTCGCCATCGGACTGGCGTTTGCAGGTGTCGGAGCCGGGTCCGTGACCGTGCTGCCATGGGTGCAGGCGATGATCGAGCGCGCCGGTTGGCGGACGGCGTGCACGGCTGTCGGGCTGGTGCTTCTCGTGGTGCTGGTGCCGATCAACCTGCTGCTGCGCAAGCGGCCGCAGGACATGGGCTTGCTGCCGGACGGCGACCAGGCGCTGGCCGCCTCGGCCAGACACAGCTCCAATGTAGTCGACCCCGTCTGGGCCAGCGTCGACTGGACGCTGGCGCGGGCGATGCGCACGGCTCGGTTCTGGTGGCTCGCGCTGGGTTTGTTCGGCGGGCTTTACGCCTGGTACGCCGTGCAGGTTCACCAGACCAAATATCTGCTCGACCTTGGCTTCAGTCCCAGCCTCGCGGCCTGGGCGCTGGGCATGGTGAGCCTGTTCGGGGTGCCCGGCCAGATTTTCCTCGGCCATCTGTCCGACCGCATCGGCCGCGAATGGATCTGGACCGTCCGCGGCCTCGGCTTCGTGATCTGCTTTGCTGCGCTGATCGCGCTGGAATTCGTACCGGAGATGGCGCTGGTCTATGTGATGGTCGTGTCGCAGGGGCTGCTCGGCTACGGCGTCACCTCGATCATGGGCGCCGTGGTCGCGGAGATTTTCCAGGGCGAGCATTTCGGCAGCATTTTCGGCACGCTTATGCTGGCCGCGCTGGCCGGTGGCGCCGCGGGCCCGTTGCTGACCGGCCTGTTGCACGATTATTACGGCACCTACACGGTGGCTTTCGGCCTCGGCATTGTTGTAAGCATCCTCTCCACCGTGGCAGTGTGGATGGCGTCGCCGGGCAAGGTCCGCGCCGTCGCCGGCCGCATGCACCGCGCCCATGGCGTTGCCGCCCGGGCTGGCGAGCTATAGCGGCACGGGCGACCGGTCGCGGCTGCGTCGCCTGCGACACGTTTCGCCCCTGTGACTTCGCCGCACTTGGCCCTATAACGATGTGCATTCCGGCGCATTTCCGGCTGCCGCTTGTCCAGGCGACGTCCAAGATGCGCATTGTTACGCAGACCGTCGCCTTGTGCGCCGGACCGCTGATGGGGAGATTCCGTGCAGACGACGCTGCTCGGCCTGGCGATTGCCTTCATCCTGGCGCTGGTTGCCGCTCTGGTCGGCCCGCTTTTCATCGACTGGACGCAATTCCGGCCGCAATTCGAGGCCGAAGCGTCGCGGGTGGTCGGCGCGCCGGTGCGTGTCGGCGGCACCTTCGATGCGCGCCTGCTGCCGGCGCCGTCGCTGCGCCTGCGCTCCGTCACGGTCGGAAATGCCAATGATCCCGCCCGCATCCGCGCCGACCGGCTCGACGTCGAATTCAGCCTGAGCTCGCTGAGGCGCGGCGAGTGGCGCGCCACGGAATTGTCGATCGGCGGCGCCGCGGCCGACCTCGGCCTCAACGCCCAGGGCGGCATCGAACTGCCCGCGGCCACCGGCCCGTTCAATCTCGGTGCGCTGGCGATCGACCGGCTGAACGTCACCGGACGCCTCGCGCTGCACGACGCCGCCAGCCGCAGCACGCTCGAACTCACCGACATCGCCTTCGGCGGCGACGTGCGATCGCTGGCCGCCGGCGCCATGCGCGGCGACGGCAATTTCAAGCTGGCAGGAACGCGCTATCCGTTCCGCTTCTCGTCCGGCCAAACCGCCGACAGCAGCGGCACGCGCGTCCGCCTGACCATCGATCCCGGCGAGCGACCACTGTCGATCGATCTCGACGGCATCCTCAACTTCGAGGCGCGCGTGCCGCATTTCGACGGCGCGCTGACGCTGGCGAGCCCGCTCGGTCTCAAGATCAAGAACGCCGGCGATCCGATTCCGACCCCGTGGCGGATCGCGACCAAGGTCAAGATGGATCCCTCCGACGCCTTGTTCGAAACCATCGAGGCGAGTTACGGCGCGGAGGACCGCGCGCTGCGCTTTGCCGGTGTCGCCGACATGCGCTTCGGCGCATCGCCGCTGCTGCACGCCGTGCTGTCGGCGAAACAGCTCGATGCCGATCGGCTGCTGGCGCAAGAAACCGCATCAAACGATCCCGTTATGCCGTTGGCTGCGTTACAGAAAGCACTAGCTCACATTCCACATCCGCCACTTGCGACGCGGCTTGAAGTGAGCGCCGAGCAGATCATGCTGGGTGGGCGTCCGTTGCAGACGATTGGCGCCGATCTGCGTGCGGATCCCAAGGCCTGGGCGATCGATCGTCTCGAACTGCGCGCACCGGGCGCGACCCGCGTCGTGGTCAGCGGTGGCACGGCGCAGCCGGGCGGGACCGAAGGCTTCAAGGGTGCCGTAAGTATCGACTCGACCGATCCCGACACGCTCGCCGCCTGGCTCCAGGGCCGCAGCGACGTCACCTTCCGCAGCCAGAAGCCGTTGCGCATTCGTGGCAATCTCAGTTCGGCGGCGGATCATCTGCGTCTCGAAGCGCTGAAGGCCGAGATCGACGGCGGCACGGTGGAGGGCCGGATCGATTATGCAACGGCGGTCGCCGTCGGCGGCTCGCGTCTCGACGCGACGCTCGCCGCGGACCGGCTCGACATCGATGCCGCATCAGCGCTGATCAGGTCGCTCGGCGGCAAGCAGGCCGAATGGCCCGACGCCGGCCAGCTGTCGCTCGACATCGGGCGCGCCGTGTCGGCCGGCCAGGAGATGCGTCCTTTCAAGATGACGGCGAACTACAGCGCCAGAACGATCGTGCTCGACCGCCTGAAGGTCGGTGATCCCGGCAGCCTGATGATCGAAGGCAGCGGTTCGTTCGATCGTATGGATGGGACGGGCCAGCTCGCCGTCAACGCGACCTCGGCCTCGACTGGGCAGATCGCCACCATGCTTGCCCCGATCGCGCCTGCGGTTGCCGCGCGACTGAATGCGGTAACACCGGCCGCGGGTCCGGCGCGGTTCAAGCTGGCGCTCGACTTGGGCAAGGACCCGCAGCGCGCCGATCGTGCGGTGGCGCGCGCCGTGCTCGATGTCGATCTGCCGCAGGTCAAGGGCACCACAACGCTCACGGCGGCGCCGACGGTAGCGTCTCTGCGCGGTGCCGATCTTGGTGCGTTGTCACGCAGCGACATCTCGCTCGACACCAAGGCGGCCGGGCAAGGGCGGCAGCTTGTCGCCTTGCTGGGCCTCGGCGACGCAATCAATGCCGGCGACGCGCCGTTGCGGTTCGAAGGTTCGGCCGCGGGCGCCTGGCAGAAGCCACTGCGGGTCACCGCGAAGTTTTCCGGTGCCGAACTCGATGCCGATATGCAGGGCGATACCGATATCTGGACCGCGCAGCGCAAGGCGACCGTCGCGCTGGCGGTGCGTCGCGCCAACCTGGCGCCGCTGTTCGACCTGAAGCCGACCGATCCCGCCGTACAGGCGATCGGCCTGTCGTCGAAGGTGACCCTGAACGGCGACCGGCTGAGCTTCGACGATCTCGACAGCACCGTTGCGGGCGCGCGATTGCGCGGCCGCGTTGCGCTGACCATGGGCACCGAGCCCACCGTCGACGGCGACCTCAACCTGGACAGCATCGAGCTGGCGCCGGCTTTGGGGCTTGCGATCGGGGGACGCGGACGTGAGGGAAGCGAACCGCTCGCACGCGGCCTGCTTCATGGCTGGCGCGGCCAGCTGGCGTTGCAGGCGTCAAAGGGCGTGTTGCCCGGTGGCGGCGAATTGCGTCCCGTCAGCGCGGTGCTCAAGAGCAACGGGCAGTCGCTGACGGTCGACGCCATCAAAGGCAAGATCGGTGGCGGCGACCTCGTTGCCGATCTCGATCTTCGTTCGACTGCCAGCGGCTATGCCGTCGCCGCGCGCGTGACGCTGGACGGCGCCGACGCGACGGCTCTGCGGTATCGCGGGCTCAGCCCGCCTGCCGGCAAGGCGACGCTCCGCCTGACATTGGCAAGCCAGGGCCGCAGCGCCGCGGCGCTCGAAGGCGCCGTGTCTGGCAACGGACTTCTGAGCATCGACGGCGCGCGCATCGATGGCCTCAATCCGAAGGCTTTCGATATCGCGATTCGGGCGAGCGATACGGGACAGGCGACCGACGACGCAAAGCTGCGGCAGATCGTCGCGACGTCGTTGTCCTCAGGCGCGCTCGCGCTGACGACGGTCCAGATTCCGCTGGAGATCAAGGACAGCCGTTTGCGCATAAGTGCGACGACGCTGGATGGCGACGGCGCTCGCGCCATCCTGTCGGGCGGCTTCGACATGATCGCCGACCAGGCCGATCTGCGCATTGCGTTGACCGGGACGGCTGCGGGGTCATCGAATGTGCGTCCCGAGATTCAGATCTTTGCCGCAGGATCGCCGGATCGGCTCGAACGCACCATCGATGTGGCCGCGCTGTCATCATGGTTGGCGGTGCGCGCGATCGATCGCGAGACGCGCAGGCTGGATGCATTGGAAAAAGGCGAGAGTGCTGCCATTCGCACTGCCGTTCCGCCGACAGAAACACCTGCGCAAGATGCGCCGACATCGTCCGCGCCGCTCGCAACCGCGCCGACGCCATCGGCGCCGATCCTGACCACGCCTGATACAAGCGCGACTGGCCGCGATGCACGGCGACCGGTGCCCAGGCTGGTGGCGCCACGGGCCGTTGCAACACCACCCGCAGCCGTACCACCCGTGCTCAGTCAGCAAATCGCGCCACTGCCGGCGCCGATCGAGATCCGTCCGGCGCCGGGGGCGATACGCACACCCAGACCGCGACCGGCCGCGCCGCTCGTGTTGACGCCGCCCGCCGCGACGCTGTCGCGATGACCTGACGAAAAAGCCCGACAGAAAGGCGAGCGCAGGGCTCGCTTCATCTTCAGGCCATCCAGCTCTCAGGCAGAGAGGCTGTGATCCTGCGTCCGTTGCTGCGGCACGGCGCGAGTCCGGAAGTAATCGAGGACGAACAACCGGATCGCAGACGACAGATTGCCCTGCTGACGGTTGGTGTCGATCTCTCCGACCAGCTCCGACAACGTCATGTCCCGAATGTTCGAGATTTCCTTCATGCCGTTCCAGAAAGCCTCTTCGAGGCTGACGCTGGTCTTGTGGCCGGC
>JBEVEC010000092.1:0-12009 GCA_040512975.1 Tardiphaga sp.
CGCGTTATCCGCTGGTCGACGGCCAGGGCAATTTCGGCAATATCGACGGCGACAGCGCCGCGGCCTATCGCTACACCGAAGCGCGCATGACCGACGTCGCGCGCCTTCTGCTGGAAGGCATCGACGAGGACGCCGTCGAGCTGCGCCCGAATTACGACGGCCAGACCAAGGAGCCGTCGGTGCTGCCGGGCGGCTTCCCGAACCTGCTCGCCAATGGCGCGCAGGGCATCGCGGTTGGCATGGCCACCTCGATCCCGCCGCACAACGTCGCCGAACTCTGCGACGCTGCCGCGCATCTGATCGACAAGCCGGATACCAAATCGAAAGCGCTGATGCGTTTCGTCAAGGGACCGGATTTCCCGACCGGCGGCATCATCATCGACAGCAAGGAAGCGATCGCCGAGGCCTATACGACGGGCCGCGGCTCGTTCCGCACCCGTGCCAAGTGGACGGTGGAAGAGGGCGCGCGTGGCGCCTGGGTCGTGGTGGTCACGGAGATTCCGTGGCTGGTGCAGAAGTCGCGACTGATCGAGAAGATCGCCGAACTGCTCAACGACAAGAAACTGCCGCTGGTCGGCGACATCCGCGATGAATCCGCCGAGGACATCCGCGTCGTCATCGAGCCGAAGAACCGCAACGTCGATCCCGCGCTGGTGATGGAATCGCTGTTCCGGCTCACCGAGCTCGAGAGCAAGATTCCGCTGAATTTGAACGTGCTGGTGAAGGGCCGCATTCCCAAAGTGCTCGGCCTCGCCGAATGCCTGCGCGAATGGCTCGACCATCTGCGCGACGTGCTGCTGCGCCGCTCCGAATTCCGCAGGAAGCAGATCGAGCACCGCCTCGAGGTGCTCGGCGGCTACCTGATCGCCTATCTGAACATCGACGAGGTCATCAGGATCATCCGCACCGAGGATGAGCCGAAGCCGTCATTGATGAAGGCGTTCAGCCTCACCGAGCTGCAGGCCGAGTCGATCCTGAACATGCGGCTGCGCTCGTTGCGCAAGCTCGAAGAGTTCGAGATCCGAAAGGAAGACAAGGAGCTGCGCGGCGAGCTCAAGGGCATCAACGCGATCCTGAAGTCCGAGACCGAGCAGTGGGCCAAGGTCGGCGAGCAGGTCCGCAAGGTGCGCGAGATGTTCGGGCCGAAGACGCCGCTCGGCAAGCGCCGCACCGTGTTTGCGGACGCGCCGGAGCACGATCTTGCGGCGCTCGAGGAGTCGCTGGTCGAGCGCGAACCCGTCACGGTCGTGGTGTCCGACAAGGGCTGGGTGCGGACGCTGAAGGGGCAGGTTGCCGACTTGTCGAACCTCACCTTCAAGACCGACGACAAGCTCGACAAGGCGTTCTTCGCCGAGACCACATCGAAGCTGATGCTGCTGGCCACCAACGGCCGGTTCTATTCCCTCGACGTATCGAAACTGCCCGGCGGCCGCGGCCACGGCGAGCCGATCCGCCTGTTCATCGACATGGAGGGCGACGCCGCCATCGCGTCGATGTTCGTGCACAAGGGCGGCCGCAAGTTCTTGATCGCCAGCCATGACGGGCAGGGTTTTGTGGTCAACGAGGACGACTGCGTCAGCAACACCCGCAAGGGCAAGACGGTGCTGAATGTCGAGATGCCCAACGAGGCGCGCGTGCTGACGGTGGTCAACGAGGGCAACGATCAGGTCGCGGTGATCGGCACCAACCACAAGATGGTCGTGTTCCCGCTCGACCAGGTGCCGGAAATGGCCCGCGGCCGCGGCGTGCGGCTGCAGAAATACACCAGCGCCTCGTTGTCGGACGTGGCGACCTTCACTGCCAAGGAAGGCCTGACGTGGAAGGATTCCGCCGGTCGCGACCGGACGATGAGCTGGAAAGAGCTTGCCGACTGGCGCGGCAACCGCGCGGATGCGGGCCGGCAGGCGACGGGATTGCCGACGTCGAACAAGTTCGGGCGGGTGATTGAGTAGGGTGGTGTAGCGGTGAGTGCGGTTAAGCACTGCGCCGCCTCACTAACACCCGTTATCCCCCGGCTCGACCGGGGGACCCAGTACCTGGGGCCCATGTTTTAGAAGCGCGTTCGGTGGAATATTGGGTCCCCCGGTCAAGCCGGGGGATGACGTCTGATGGTTGAGGTGGGCGCTTCGGCTCACCAGAGGCTCAGCTTTCCCGAGTCTCAGCTCACCCCACCGGATCGAACCCGAACAGCTTCTCCGGATTCGCCACCAGCAACTTCCGCTGCATTGCGGCGTCCGGCGCAAACATCGGAATGAGATCGACCAGCGTGCCGTCATTCGGCATGATCTTGACGTTGGGATGCGGCCAGTCGGTGCCCCACAGCACGCGGTCGGGCGAATTGTCGATCAGCTTCTTGGCGAACGGCACCGCGTCGTGGAACGGCGCGCCGCCCGCGGAGGCGCGCTCGAGGCCGGTGATCTTGACCCAGCATTTGTCGTCGCCGGCCTGCAGGTCGAGCAGCGCCTTGAATTCCGGATCGTCGAGGCCCTTGGCGGCGCTGATCGTGCCCATGTGGTCGAGCACGTAGGTCACCGGCATCGCCTTCAGCACCGGAACGAATTCCCGGATCGTGCCAGCTTCCAGATAGATGTCGATGTGCCAGCCGATCGCGGCCACGCGGTCGACAAGCGTGCGAAAAGCCTTCATGTCGCCGACGCCGCCGAGGCGCTTCAGGAAGGCGAAGCGGCAGGCGCGGATGCCGCCCTTGTCGAGCGCCTTGAGGTCGGCATCCGACATCGCCGCATTGACGTTGGCGACGCCGCGATACTTGCCGCCGCTCTGGGCGATGGCGTCGGTGACCACGCGGTTGTCGAAGCCGTGCACCGTCGCATTGACGATCACCGCGCGCTCGACGCCGATCGCGGCGTGCAGCTTGCGGAACATGTCGAGGCCAGCGTCGGGCGGTGAATACGGACGCTTGGCCGCGAAGGGATAGACGGCGTTGGGGCCGAAGATATGCGTGTGGGTATCGACGCTGCCGGCGGGCGCATGAAACGTCGGCGGGATGGTGTTGAGATCGGGACCGGCGATTTCCGGAATCGATGCTTCATCGGCGGCCATTGACTGACGGCTGCCGATTGCTTGGGCTAATCCGAGTGATGCCATTCCGGCAAGAAGATCGCGTCGGCGCATCTCTGTAGCGTCCCGCCCTGAAACTGTTTGATCCGTGTCGGCGCGCGTTGAGCGCGTCACAACCTTGATTGGCGCAAAAGCTAGGTCCGGTCCATTTATGAGACAAATGATAAATACCGGATAATGCTGCCATTCCATGCATAAATCGCGGATTTGACCTGAACTTGATTTCGAACATGTTGTTGTCGATGCGTCGGAAGTGTATTGCCGCATTCACAAAGGATCGCCCGGCACGGCGACAGTTCGGAGCAAACCATGGCGTTCACCAATCGCAGAACCATCTTGCAGGCCGCGGCCGCACTTCCCGTCGTGGCTGCAGCGGGGCGTGTCGCCAGCGCCGCCGAAACGCCGTCGGCTGATGCGCCGAAGGCGGTACCCGCCGTGCCACCGCGCGTGACCCAGATTCTCGCGAACTATATCGTCAACGCCAAATATGACGACCTGCCGGCAAATGTACGCAAGGAAGGCGTGCGCACCTTTATGAACTGGGTGGGCGTCGCCATCGGCGGCTCGCATCATCAGACGGTCGATATCGCAGCCTCGGCGCTGGGGCCGTTTTCCGGCCCGGCCAAGGCCTCGCTGTTCGGCCGCAGCGAACGCTTCGACATCATGAATGCGGCCTTCATCAACGGTGTCTCCAGCCACATCTTCGATTACGACGACACGCACCTGAAGACCATCATCCACCCGGCCGGCCCGGTGGCCTCGGCGATCCTTGCGATCGCCGAAATGCAGCCGGTGTCGGGCAAGGATTTTCTCAACGCGCTGGTGCTCGGCGTCGAGACCGAATGCCGGATCGGGAATGCGGTCTATCCCAACCACTACGACGTCGGCTGGCACATCACCGGCACGGCCGGTGTGTTCGGTTCGGCGGCGGCGGCCGGCAAGCTGCTCGGCCTCAACGAGCAGCAGATGATCTGGGCGCTGGGGCTTGCGGCCTCGCAGCCTGTCGGCCTGCGGGAATCCTTCGGGTCGATGAACAAGAGCTTCAATCCCGGGCGCGCCGCCAGCAACGGCATCCTCGCCGCCATCCTGGCACAGAAGAATTACACCAGCTCGGACGGCATGATCGAGGCCAAGCGCGGCTGGGCCAATGCCATCAGCACCAAGCAAGACTATGCCGAGATCACCGACGGCCTCGGCCAGCGCTATGAAGCGGCGCTCAACACTTACAAGCCGTTCGCCTGCGGCATCGTCCTGCATCCGCTGATCGACGCAGCGATCCAACTCAAGGACGAGAACAAGCTGTCGCCGGACATGATCAAGCAGGTCGACATGAAGGTGCACCCGCTGGTGCTCGAATTGACCGGCAAGAAGACCCCGAAGGAGGGTCTCGAAGGCAAGTTCAGCGTCTACCATGCGGTGGCCATCGCCTTCCTGGAAGGCGCCGGCGGCGAGAAGCAGTTCAGCGACCGCGCCGTGCAGGACCCCAAGACCATTGCGCTGCGCCAGAAGGTCATGCCGGTGGTCGATGGCGCGATCAAGCCGGAGCAGGTTGAAATGTCGGTCCAGCTCAATGACGGCCGCGTGCTGACCAAGCGGATCGAGCACTCCATCGGCAGCGTGGAAAAGCCCATGAGCAACGCCGACCTCGAGCGCAAATTCATGGACCTGGCGGACGGCATCCTGCCGCGCGAACAGGCCGCCCGCGTCATGGAGCTGTGCTGGAAGCTCGAGACGCTGGCCGATGTCGGCGACATCCCGCGCGCCGGCGCGCGGTCCGGCGCCTGAAGCCGGGCATCGGCCTCGACGTCCAAACGCCAACCGACCGAGGCCAGGGCCTCGGTCGAACGACTCTCAGTCCCATCGTCACTCCATCATTCCGAAAGCCGCCCATGCCCCGTCACACTCCGTCGCGCCGCCGCGTGCTGCAGTCCGCCTCCGCGCTCACTGCGATGACCTTGTCGCCATCTTTGCTGCGCGCCGCCGCGGCGGCCGATGCCGACGTCACCGGGCGGCTCGCCCGCTACATGGTGCAGGCGCGTGACCAGGCGCTGCCCGACGCGGTGGTCACCGCCGCCAAGCACCGCATCCTCGACACCTTCGGCGCCATGCTGTCCGGTGCCCGCATGCATCCCGGCGAGATGGCGCTGAAATATGTCCGCGGCCTCGGCGGCGACGCGCAGGCTTCGGTGGTCGGATCTAACTTTCGCACCACCGCGGTGAATGCCGCGCTCGCCAACGCCATGTGCGCCCATGCCGACGAGACCGACGATTTCGAGCCGGTCACCAAGGCGCATCCCGGCAGCTCGGTGGTGCCGTCGGCACTGGCGATGGCCGAGGCCAGCGGCGGCCGCTCCGGCATGGAGTTCATCCGCGGCGTGACGCTGGGCTATGACCTGTGCTGCCGGCTGCTGATGGCGCTCGGGCCCGACCTCGTGCGCGGCACCCATCGCAGCGCCGAAGGCACCAGCTCGACCTTCGGCTCGCTCGGCGCCGCGGCGTCGCTGGCGCGGCTGGATGAAACCGGCATGCGCTACGCCATCTCCTATTCGTCGCAGCAGGTGGCGGGCCTGTGGAGCTGGGTCAAGGACGAGGACCATGTCGAGAAGGCGTTCGACTTCGCCGGCATGGGTGCCCGCAACGGCCTGACCGCGGTGACCATGGTGCAGGCCGGCCTGACCGGCGTGCACGACGTGCTCGACGGCACGCACAACCTGTTCATCGCGCTGTCGACGGAGCCGAAGCCGGAGGAGATGCTCGCGGGTCTCGGCAAGCTGTTCTACGTCACCGAGACCGCGATCAAGACCTTCTCGGTGGGCTATCCCATCCAGTCGCCGCTCGACGCGACGCTGAACCTGCGCAAGCAGTACGGCCTGACGCCGGCCAATGTGCAGAGCATCAATGTCAGGATCCCGTCGGATGCCACCGGCATCGTCGGCACCAGCGCGATGCCCGACGTCAACTGCCCGCATCTCGTGGCGGTGGCGCTGGTCAAGGGCGCGGTATCGTTCGTCGACAGCCATGACCAGGCGCTGATGAAGGATCCCGCGATCCTCGCCCAGCGCGCCAAGGTGACGGTGGTCGGTGACAAGGCCCTGATGGACCCCACCGCGCCGCGCGGCGCCGTGGTCGAAGTTACCATGACCGACGGCAAGAAGGTCGAGCACTTCACCAAATTTCCGCCGGGCACCAAGGAAAACCCGCTCTCCACCGAGGCCGTCAGTGCCAAGACCCGCGACCTGATCGCGCCGGTGATCGGCAAGGAAAAGGCCGACCAACTGATCGACCAGGTCAACAACCTGGAGAAACTCGCCGACGTCCGCGCGCTGGCGCCGCTGTATACGATGTAAGCTGCGCGACGCGCAGCGCCGCCACGCGAGAATTCTCTACGCCACCACTCCAGATGCTGCAGTCATCACCAGCGAAAGCGGGTGACCCAGTATTCCAGGGCGCCCGCTTTCAACCATGAGCGCCCTGGCATACTGGGTCGCCCGATCAAGTCGGGCGATGACAGCTGTGGGGTGGCTTGCCTTTTGCTACCCCAACAACGCGGCTACCCCAGCGCTTCTTCCGTCACCCGGCTGGCCAGCACCTTGTCGATGCGGCGGCCGTCCATGTCCATGATCTCGAAGCGCCAGGCGTGCGACACCACGGTGTCGGAGACGTCGGGGATGCGGCCGAATTCCTGCAGCAAAAATCCTGCAAAGGTCTGGTAGGGCCGCGACTGCAGCGGCAGCTCGAGGCCGAGCAAAGCGGCGAACTCCACGGCGGGCATCCAGCCTGAGATCAGATAGGAGCCGTCCTCGCGCTTGTGCCAGGCGAGTTCGGCCGGTCCTTCCTCGGTGTGGAAGGAGCCGACGATCGATTCCAGGATATCGGCTGACGTCACCACGCCCTGGAACACGCCGTATTCGTCATGCACGAGGCCGATGTGAAACGGAGAGTCCCGGAGGATCGCCACCACGTCGCGGGCGTCGACGGTGTCAGGGATCACCGGCGCCTCGCGCACCAGCGCGCGGATGTCGGGCGTGCGTCCCGCCAGATACTCGTCGAGCAGGTCCTTGGCCTGCACGATGCCCAAAGCGGAATCGCGGTCGCCGTCGAACACGGCAAAGCGCGAATGGCTACTGCCGAGCAGGCCGGCGTCGATCGCTTCGCGGGGATCGGCGAGATCGATCATCGCCACCTCGTGGCGCGGCGTCATCACCGCGCCGACCGGCAGGTCGCCGAGCCGCATCACGCCGGCGATCATCTCCTTCTCGCCGGGCTCGAGCACACCGGCGGTTTCCGCCTCCGTGACAAGCGAACGGATTTCGTCCTCGCTGACCTTGTCCTCCGCGCGGCCGCGCTGGCCGAGCAGGAACAGGATCGCCTTGCCGGAGCGATCCAGCAGCCACACCAAAGGCAGCGACACTTTGGCCAGCATTACCATCGCCGGCGCCACGCGCACCGCCACGGCCTCGGGGTCGCGCAGCGCGATCTGCTTCGGCACGAGTTCGCCGATGATCAGCGATGCAAAGGTGATGATCGTGACCACGATGCCGACGCCGAGCGTATCGGCGAGCCCCTTGGCGACGCCGAAGTCGAGTAAAGCCGCCGTCAGCCGCGCGCCCAGCGTGGCGCCGGAGAACGCGCCGGACAGCACGCCGATGAGCGTGATGCCGATCTGCACGGTGGAGAGGAATTTGCCGGGGTCCGATGCCAGCGCCAGCGCCCGGCGCGAGCCGGTGACGCCCTTTTCAACAAGGGCCGCAAGACGGGCAGGGCGCGAGGAGACGATCGCCAGTTCGGACATCGACAGCAGTCCGTTGACCACGATCAGGACCACGACGATCCCGAGTTCGACAGAGAGCACGCTTGATCCTTCAGGACGACAAAAACGGATCATAGCCGATCAGCGCGCCACTGCGTAGCCCGCGCTTCGCGACCAGCGCGTCATTACGCTCGGACATGACGGTATTATTTCGCTTGATGTCGCGTTGATATGGCGCAAGATGCAGGGATCGAGGGTCGCGGCGGGGGCAAGCGCTTTGAAGAACTCAATTCATTTAGCTCAATTATATGACGCTAAAAATATCTCGTCCGCCCGCATCGCGTGCGCCGTCTCCGTTATTTCCGCGTTGCTGCTTGCCGGCTGCGGCAAGAAAGAAGAGGCGGCCGCTCCGCCGCCACCCGCGGTCACGGTCGCCAATCCCGTCAAGAAATCCACCACCGACTGGGATGAATTTACCGGCCGTTTCGACGCCGTGGAGCAGGTGCAGATCCGCGCCCGCGTCACCGGTTTCGTCACCAAGGTCGCCTTTACCGACGGCGCCATCGTCAAGACCGGCGATGTGCTCTACGAGATCGACCCGCGGCAGTACCAAGCGGCGGCGGAGCAGGCGCAGGGCCAGCTCGACGACGCCAGGGCCAAGATCGTGCTGGCCCAGAAGGAAATCGACCGCGCCGCCTCGCTGGTGCGGACCGAAGCGATCTCGCAGAACATCCTCGATCAGCGCACGCAGTCGCTGGCGGCGGCGCAGGCCGCGACGCTGCAGGCCGAAGGCGTGCTGAAGCAGGCGCAGCTCAACGTCGAATACACCAAGGTCGTGGCGCCGATCGACGGCCGTGTCAGCCGCCATCTGGTGACGGTCGGCAATCTGGTGCAAGGCAGCGAGAGCGGCGCCACGCTGCTGACCTCGATCGTGTCGATGAGTCCGATCTATGTGTATTTCGATACCGATGAGGCGACCTATGTGCGCAACAGCCGGCTGTGGTTCGAAGGCAAGCGACCGAGCTCGCGCGACACGCCCAATCCGGTGCAGATCACGCTGGTGGGTGAGACGAAGCCGTCGCGCGAGGGCAAGATGGACTTCCTCGACAACCGCCTCGATGCCGGCACCGGCACGCTGCGCAGCCGCGCCGTCGTCGACAACCACGATCTGTCGATCCTGCCCGGTCAGTTTGCCCGCGTCCGCGTGATCGCCAGCGGCGCCTATGATGCGCTGCTGATCCCGGACGCCGCGGTCGCCAACGACCAGTCGCGCAAGATCGTCATGGTGGTGAAGCCCGACGATACGGTGGAAGCACGGCCGGTCACGCTCGGTCCGCTGGACGACGGACTGCGCGTCATCAAGGAGGGCCTGAAGCCCGACGATCGGGTGATTGTCGACGGCCTGCAGCGTGCCCGGGTCGGGGCCAAGGTGACGCCGAAAGTGGCCGCCGCCGCGGCAGCTCCTGCGAACGGCGCCAAGCCATGAACCTCGGCAGCCTGTCCATCAACCGGCCCATTCTCGCGATGGTGCTGTCCATCGTGCTGCTGATCGTCGGCACGCTTGCTTATACCACGCTGCCGGTGGCGGAATATCCGCAAGTGGCGCCGCCCACCGTGGTCGTGACCACGCAATATCCCGGCGCCTCCGCGCAGACCGTGTCGGACACGGTGGCGACACCCATCGAGCAGGAGATCAACGGCGTCGAGGACATGCTGTATGTCTACAGCCAGGCCACGTCGAACGGCCAGCTCAACATCACCGTGACCTTCAAGCTCGGCACCGATCTGGATAAGGCGCAGGTGCTGGTGCAGAACCGCGTCGCCATCGCGCAGCCGCGGCTGCCGGAAGAGGTGCAGCGCATCGGCGTCGTCACGCGAAAGAATTCGCCCGACCTGATGATGGTCGTGTTCATGCTGTCGCCGGACAACACCTACGACCAGCTCTACATCTCGAACTACGCGCTGCGGCAGGTGCGCGATCCGCTGCTGCGGCTCGACGGCGTCGGCGACATCACCATTTTCGGCGCGCGCGACTACTCCATGCGGCTGTGGCTCGATCCCGACAAGATCGCCACCCTCGGCATGACCGCGGGCGACGTTCTGACCGCGATCCGCGCACAGAACCTGCAGATCGCCGGCGGCCAGATCGCCGAGCCGCCGATCGCCGACCGCGCCTTCCAGCCCAATCTGACCTTCACCGGCCGGCTCAAGGATCCCGCGCAGTTCGAGGACATCGTGGTGAAGTCCGGCGAAGGCGGCCAGATCGTGCGGCTGCGCGACGTGGCGCGCGTCGAGGTCGGGGCGCTGTCGTCGTCCACCAACGGCTTCCTGCTGCGGAAGGAAGCGGTGGCGATGCTGGTCTATCAGCGCCCGGGCTCCAACGCGCTGGCGACCGCCAAGAAAATTGAAGACGCGATGGCTCAGCTCAAGACGGAATTTCCGAAGGGGTTGGACTACAACATCGGCTACAATCCCACCGAATTCATCGCCCAGTCGGTCTCCGAACTGATCAAGACGATCTATGAGGCGATGGCGCTCGTGGTCATCGTCGTGCTGATCTTCCTGCAGGGCTGGCGCCCGGCGATCATCCCGATCATCGCCATCCCGGTGTCGCTGGTCGGCACCTTCGCCGTGATGGCGGCGCTCGGCTTCGCCATCAACAACCTGACGCTGTTCGGCCTGGTGCTCGCGGTCGGCATCGTGGTCGACGACGCCATCGTGGTGGTGGAGAACGTCGAGCGGCATCTCGCGGCGGGCCTCAACCGGCGCGACGCGGCGCTGCTGACCATGACGGAAGTAGGCGGTGCGCTGGTGTCGATCGCGTTGGTGCTGTGCGCGGTGTTCGTGCCGACAGCGTTTCTCGGCGGCATCTCCGGGCAGTTCTTCCAGCAATTCGCCATCACCATCGCGGTGGCCACCGCGATCTCCTGCTTCTGCTCGCTGACGCTGTCGCCGGCGCTGGCGTCGCTGATCCTGCAGGCGCATCACGAGAAGACCGAGCCGGCGCGCTGGAACGTGCTCGGGCGCGGCTGGGCCGCCTTCACCGGCGTGTTCAACCGCAGCTTCGACCGGCTTTCGCATTTCTACGGCGATGCGGCAGCTTTCGTGATCCGGCATTCTGCGCTGATGCTTATTATCTACGTCGCGCTGATCGGATCGGCCGGATACCTGCTGTACTCCACGCCGCAAGGTTTTATCCCGGCGCAGGACCGCGGTTACGTGATCGTGGTCGCGCAATTGCCCGGCGCCTCGTCGCTGGCGCGCACCACCGAGATCGTCAAGCGCATCGAGGGCATCGCGCTGGATACGCCCGGCGTCGCGCGCATGCCGGCGCTGGCCGGCCTGTCGGGCGCGACCTTCACCCAGTCCGGCAACGCCGCGGCCATGTTCCCGGTGTTCGAGGACCCCGAGGAGCGCGTCAAGAAAGGCCTTACCGCGGCGTCGATCACCGCCGAACTGCGCAAGCGGCTGTCGGTGATCGAGGGCGCCTTCATTATCGTGCTGCCGCCGCCTGCGGTGCCCGGCATCGGCACCGGCGGTGGTTTCGCGATGCGCATCGAGGACCGCCAGGGCAGGGGCCCCGAGCTATTGGCTTCGGCGACCGACGAGCTGGTCAACGCCGCGCGAAAAGCGCCGGGACTCACCGCGGTGTTCTCGCCGTTCTCTGCCAACACGCCTCAGGTATTCGTCGACATCGACCGCCAGAAGGCGCAGATGCTCGGCGTGCCGATCCAGAACCTGACGGAGGCGATCGAGACCTATTTCGGCTCGACCTATGTCAACGACTTCAACATCCTCGGCCGCACCTATCGCGTCACCGCACAGGCCGACTATCCGTTCCGCAAGGAGGCCACCGACCTGGCGCGGCTACGTACGCGCAACGCGGCCGGCGAGATGGTGATGCTCGGCAGCGTGGTCAATTTCAGCGATGCCGCCGGCCCCGACCGCGTCGCGCGCTACAACCTCTATCCGTCGTCGGAACTGCAGGGCGATACGCTGCCGGGAACGAGTTCGGCCACCGCGCTGTCGATCATGAAGAAGCTGGCGGACGAGACCCTGCCGAGCGGCTTTGCCTATGAATGGACCGACCTGTCATACCAGCAGGCGTCGGGCGGCAATGCGGGTCTGTATATCTTCCCGATCTGCGTGCTGTTCGTGTTCCTGGTGCTGGCCGCGCAATA
>JBEVEC010000169.1:0-17926 GCA_040512975.1 Tardiphaga sp.
AGGCCTTGATGGCTCTGCAATTCTCAACCGTCACCCGCAAGGGACCGATCACCATCGTCACGCTGTCGCGGCCGGAGGTCTACAACGCGCTGCACACCGACGCGCATAACGAATTGCACGAGGTGTTCAACGACTTCGCCGCCGATCCCGAGCAGTGGGTGGCCATCGTCACCGGCGCCGGCGACAAGGCGTTCTGCGCCGGCAACGACCTGAAATGGCAGGCTGCCGGCGGCAAGCGCGGCTGGAACACGTCGGGCTTCGCCGGCCTCACCGCGCGGTTCGACTGCGACAAGCCGATCATCGCCGCCGTCAACGGCGTGGCGATGGGCGGCGGTTTCGAGATCGCACTGGCCTGCGACCTTGTGATCGCCTCGGAGAATGCCGTGTTCGCGCTGCCCGAGCCGAAAGTCGGCCTCGCCGCGATGGCCGGCGGCTTGCACCGGCTGCCGCGCCAGATCGGCCTCAAGCGCGCCATGGGCATGATCATGACCGGCCGTCATGTAAAAGCGCAGGAAGGCCTCGAGCTCGGCTTCGTCAACGAGGTGGTGCCGCAGGGCGAAGCGCTCGCCGCCGCCGAGCGCTGGGCCGAGGCGATCTGCAAGAATTCGCCGATGTCGATCCGCGCCTCCAAGCAGGTGATCGGGCGCGGCATGGCGGTGTCACTCGAACAGGCGATTGCCGAGCAGCGTGAATACCCGGCCGTGAAGGCGATGGTGGCGTCGGAAGATTATGTCGAGGGACCGAAGGCGTTCGCCGAGAAGCGCGCGCCGCAGTGGAAGGGGAAGTAGCCCCTTCCTGCGCTCGACTTATCCGACTAATTGCCCGTGAACTTCGCCGGACGCTTTTCGAGAAACGCGCCGACGCCCTCCTTGAAATCCGCCGTGGCGCCGGCGATGCGCTGCGACTGCACTTCGAGATTGATCTGGTCCTCGAAGGAATTTTCCGAGCTCTTCCAGTACAGTTTGCGGATCAGCGACAGCGCCACCGTCGGCCCGTTGGCAAGATCGTGCGCAAGCTTCATCGCTTCGTCCATCAACACCGCGTCGTCATGCACGCGGTTGACCAGGCCCCATTCCAGCGCCTTTTCCGCCGGCAGCTTCTCGCCCAGCAGCGACAATTCCACCGAGCGCGCCTTGCCGATGATGCGCGGCAACAGCCAGGTCGAGCCGCAATCCGGCACCAGCCCGATGCGGCGAAACGCCTGCAGAAAATAGGACGATTTTGCGCACAGGATCAGATCGCCCATCAGCGCGAAGCTCATGCCGGCGCCGGCGGCGGGACCGTTTACGGCGGTGACGATCGGGCAATGCAGGCCCTGCAGCCGGCGCAGGAAGCGATGGAAGGCGGTCTCCAGCGTCGCGCCCGCGCCGCTGCGCGACGACGTGACGTTGTTGTTGCGACCCTGCAGGTTGGCGCCCGTGCAGAAGGCGCGGCCGGCGCCGGTGAGGACGAGGCAGCGCACCTCGGCCTTGCGGTCCTCGATGGCGTCGAGCGCCTCGGACAGCCCGCCGAGCATGTCCACCGAAACGGCGTTCATGACCTCCTGGTGGTCGAGCCGGAGGATCGCGACGGCGCCGTCGATGTCGAGGGTGACGTGTTTGAACTGCATAATTTTCCTCGCGCAGTGGTCCGCGTGTTGCTCCGCGGTGGGGGCTGAATGTGGCGCGCATATTTGATTTTCCGGATGCGCTTGTCCATGCTCCCGGCCGAACACCAGACCACCACCCGACGCACGGCCTAACGTGCGCAGACACTGAGGAAACACGCTCATGACCACCGGCATTTTCGATCTTACCGGCCGCGTGGCCGTCGTCACCGGCGGCAATGGCGGCATCGGGCTCGGCATCGCCCAGGCACTGGCCGCGGCCGGCTGCAACGTCGCGATCTGGGGCCGCAACGCCGACAAGAACGCCGCCGCGGCCGCGACCATGGCGGACGCCGCGGGCAACATCGACACCCGCGTCTGCGACGTCACCGACACAGCGTCCGTGCAAGGGGCGATGACCGCGACGCTGGAACGGTTCGGACGCGTCGACGGCTGCTTCGCCAATGCCGGCATCGGCGGCGGCGGCCGGCACGCCTTCATCGACCGCACCGAGCAGCAGTGGCGCGAGATGTTCGCCACCAATCTCGACGGCGTGTTTCATGTCTTCCAGGTCGCGGCGCGCCACATGACCGCACGCGCCGAGGCCGGCGACAAGTTCGGCCGCCTGGTGGCGACCTCGAGCCTCGCCTCGATCTTCGGCACCGCGCGCAACGAGCATTACGCAGCGACCAAGGCCGCCATCAACGCGCTGGTGCGGGCGCTCGCGGTCGAACTGGCGCGGCAGGGCGTCACGGCCAACGCGATCCTGCCGGGGTGGATCAAGAGCGAGATGACCGCCGGAATCATGGCCAACGAGAAGTTCGTCGCCAATGTCATGCCGCGCATCCCGGTGCGGCGGTTCGGCGAACCGTCGGATTTCGGCGGCATTGCGGTATATCTGATGAGCGGGGCGTCGTCGTATCACACGGCTGATACGTTCGTGATCGACGGCGGATATACCGCGTTCTGACTCATCTTCCTTCTCCCCTTGTAGGAGAAGGTGGTTGCGCGCAGCGCGGTCGGATGAGGGGTGCCGCAGGGTCAGCGCTTGTGGCTACCCCTCATCCGCCTTCGCTTCGCGAAAGCACCTTCTCCTACAAGGGGAGAAGGAAGGAAGCCGCACCATCACGGCAGATGCCTGTCGATGGCATCCAGCAGTGCTGAAAATTCCGTGGTCAGGTTCGGGTCCGACTGATTCAGCACGGTCGTCTCGCCGCCATCGTCGATGGTGATGGTGTAGCTCATGGCGTCCGGCATCGCGCCGCTCGGCGCGGCTGCGGGCGGCGCGCGCTTCGCGGCATCGACGAGCTTGATAAGGGCGTCCGCTTCCGGCGCGGCGAGGCCGTCGACGGACAGCACGCGCGGCGGCGCCCGCATGTGGATTGCGGCCGCCATGCCGCCATGGGTCGCGAGCGAGATATTCATCGGCGGTCCACCGACTGCATACGGCAGGACCGCCGATGACATGAAGCAACAAGCCTACGCAACTTTCCTGCCCTCGTCCGCATCGCCGTTCAGCTTTCTCAATTGCGCCTGGATGACTTCGACCTTGCCCAGCAGAAGCGCCAGGGTATCGGACAAGTTCTCGTGCGACGCATCCTCGGCGATGCGCCCGGATGCTGCAGCCTGGACTTGAACCCTGATCCCCACCTCATTCCACGCCGCCACCACCGCGGTCTGTTCGGCACTGTTCGCGCCGTGCAACACACCGGCCTGCACCGCCGTCATGTCGGCGAACTGCTGGAAGTTGGTCTGATCGCTGGACGCTTTCAAGGCCTGATACCAGATATGGCCGGGTGCTTCCCATGCATTGCCGCCGATCTTGGTCGCCGTGAGATAGAACGCCTTGTTGGGAATGCCGGAATTGATGTGGACGCCGCCCCAGTCATGCGCACCGTCATCCGCCAGTTGAACGTATTTCTTCATGTGGTTGGGCTGCGGATCCTTGCCGAGATATGGATTGTCGTAGGCGCTGCCGGGCTCCTTCAGCGAGCGCAGGCAATCCTTCCCGATCTTCGGCGTGAAGATTTCTGCGCCGACCTTCCAGTCGGCCTCCTTGGCGCTCTGCTTCAGGCTCCATTGCTTGATCAGGCTGCCGAAGACGTCCGACATCGACTCGTTCAGTGCACCGGGCTGCTTGTGATAGACAAGCCCCGCGGTGAATTGTGTGACGCCATGGGTCAATTCGTGGCCGATCACGTCCAGTGACTGGGTGAAGTCTGTAAACAGCTTGCCGTCGCCGTCGCCGAACACCATTTCATCGCCGTCCCAGAACGCGTTGTTGTAGCGGCGGCCATAATGAACGTAACCATTGAGACGCATGCCGCGATCGTCGATCGAATTCCGCCCGAGCACAGACTTGTAGAACTGGTAGGTCTTCCCGAGGCCGTCGAAGGCGCGGTTCACGGAGCCATCACCCGACGGCGCGCCGTCTTCCGACCTTGCCAGCTCGGCGGAGAGCAGATCGGTGCTGCCGTTGCACGCGAAGATCGTGCGTCGGCCATCGGCCGGTCCCGAGGACGATGCGAACAGAGTCCGCACGTTGCGCTCGCCGCGCAGCTGTTCGCTCGCAACAATGGTGTCGAGGGCCGCCTGACGGATCTCGCTGTCCTCGCTATCGAGTAGCTTCTTCATGACATGCGGCGGCAAAATGCAATGCAGGCAATTGCGGTGACCGCGCATCGCCGACGCACGTGGCGGTGACGACAACGGGGCAACGGCGGATTCACGCGACGAGACGATCTCGGTCATAAGACGTCCTCCACTATGAATATTGACGACTGTTCTGTTGCAAGGTCTTCAGGCGCCGTCGAAAGCATGTGACGATGAGTGCGCTCAGAGCGCTACGCTTCATCCGCGTAGCGTAGCCGTTCGATCGGCGACGGGTTGCTATCTATGTGAAGACATCTGGAGATTGCAATCACTTTGTGAGGACGCGTGGTTATGTGTTGCGATAAGGGTATTCCGGTCCTGCTGTGTCGGTAGCAGAGGTCAGGTTGCTGACATTGCGCGAAGCAGCACGCTCTCAAGACGCAGCCGTCACACGCGGCTGCGAGACGACGGTCATTGCAAAACCCTCGTAGTCATTTGCGGCGACCTCGTTGCAGATCCGGCGGTAGGCGCCGACGCCGCCGCAATAGGGCATGAAGCTTTGCGGCTTGCCGGGAATGTTTGCGCCCATGTACCAGGAATTGGCCTGCGGATAGAGCGTGCCCGCGGCGGTCTCGTCCACATGGGCAGTCCATTTGTCCTCGGCCGGATGCGTCGCTTCCATGGTGGCGACGCTGCGGTCGCGCATATAGGCGAGGCAGTCGGCGATCCAGTCGACGTGCTGCTCGATTGACACCATCATGTTGGACAGCACCGACGGCGAGCCGGGGCCGGTGACGATGAAGAGATTGGGAAAGCCGGCGCTCATCAGCCCGAGATAGGTCCGCGGTCCCTCGGCCCATTTGTCGTTCAGCGTCTGTCCGCTACGGCCGCGGATGTCGATCCTGGCGACCGATCCGGTCATCGCATCGAAGCCGGTGGCCAACACCAGCGCGTCGATCTCGTAATCCTGTCCACCGGCGCGCACCGCATGCGGCAGGATGCGCTCGATGGGATGCGCGCGGACGTCGACGAGTTTGACGTGGGGGTGGTTGAAGGTGGCGTAGTAGTCGGTGTCGACGCAGATGCGCTTGGTGCCGACCGGATGGCTGTCCGGCTGCAGCAGGCGCGCGGTGTGCGGATCCTGGACGATCTCCGCGATCTTGGCGCGGATGAAAGCGGCCGCGGTGTCGTTGGCCTGCTGGTCGAGCACCAGGTTGTTGTAGACGCCCATGAATGTCAGCCCTCCAGAGGCCCAGCGCTGCTCGTATTTGCCGCGGCGCACGTCGTCGGGATCGTCGAGCGCGCCGCGGTCCGGCAGCGGCTGCACGATGCCGTTCCTGAACTCCTCGCGGGCGCGGCGGCGGATCTCGGCATAGTCGTCGCGAAACGCGCGGCGCTCGTCGTCGGTCAGTGGTGCGTTGCGCGCCGGCACGCTGAAATTCGCGGTGCGCTGGAATACGGTCAGCGACATCGCCTGTTCGGCGATCAGCGGGACCGACTGGATCGCCGACGAGCCCGTGCCGATCAGGCCGACGCGCCGGCCGCTGAAATCCACCGGCCGATGCGGCCAGTGCGCGGTGTGATAGACGTCGCCCTGAAAATCCTCGAGGCCGCGGAATTGCGGCGTGCGCGCGTTCGACAGGCAGCCGGTGGCGAGCACGACATGGCGCGCGGTGACGGCTTCGCCGGTTGACGTGGTCACGGTCCAGCGGACCGCGCGCGCATCGAACACCGCGCTGGTCACCGCGGTGTCGAACGTGATGTCTCGGCGCAGGTCGTAGCGGTCGGCGACGTGGCCGGCATAACGCAGGATTTCCGGCTGCGGCGCATAGCGCTCGCTCCAGTCCCAGGTCTGCTGCAATTCGTCGTCGAAGGAGAACGAATACTGCATGCTCTCGACGTCGCAGCGCGCGCCGGGATAGCGGTTCCAGTACCAGGTGCCGCCGACGTCGCCGCCCTGCTCGAAGGCTTTGACGGTGAAGCCGAGGCCGCGCAGGCGATGGATGAGATAGAGGCCGGCGAAGCCCGCGCCGACGATGATGACGTCGGTGTCGTGCGACGGATTGCTGCGATGCGCTGGAACGGATTGCGGCTGTGCATTGGCCATGTGTTCGCTCCCGGATGTTTTTATGTTTATGCGCGGAGCATTTCCTTCATGCGGCGAAAGCGCAAGCCTGGAATCACGGGCTCTTCCTTCTCCCCTTGGTGGGAGAAGGAAGAGGCGCGGTTGGCAATGGCTTCGGAGATGCGCTAGCGTTTCGGGGACACCTCTGCCGCCAACAAAGAGAACAAGAAAATGGCCCGACCCGACAACCTCATCCCCGTCATCGTCGGCGTCGGCGAATTTTCCGATCACCCCAAAGACCTGGCCCAGGGCCTTGAGCCGCTGGCGCTGATGGAACGGGCGCTGCGCCGCGCCGAGCACGACGCCGGCGCGCAGCTGCTGGCCGACATCGACTCCCTCGACATCGTCAATTTCCTCAGCTGGCGCTACGATGCGCCGGAAAAGCAGCTCAGCGAAAAGCTCGGCATCGCGCCGAAGCACGCTCATTACGGCCCGGTCGGCGGCGAGAGCCCGATCCGTTACATCCATGAAGCCGCGCAGCGCATTGCGCGTGGCGAGGCCCGCGTGGCGGCGATCGTCGGTGCGGAGTCGCAGGGCACGGCCACCAAGGCGGAGCGCGCCGGCGTGACGCTGCCGTGGACGCCGTTCGCCCATGACGCGCCGGAGCCGATGCGCGGCGCCAACTATCAGAAGCCGATGGCGACGACGCTGGGCGTCGCCAAGCCGGTGACGGTGTATCCGTTCTACGAGGCCGCGTCGGCGGCGCATTGGGGCCAGACGCCGCGCGAGGCGCATCGCGAGTCCGGCGAATTATGGTCGCGCTACGCCGCGGTGGCGGCGCAGAACCCCGAGGCCTGGATCAAACGCGCTTTTACGCCCGACGAGATCACCACGCCTTCGCCGGACAACCGGCTGATCGCCTGGCCCTACACCAAGCTCATGGTCGCCAATCCCATGGTCAACCAGTCGGCCGCGATCATCGTCACCAGCCTGGCCGCGGCGCGTGCCGCCGGCGTGCCGGAGGATCGCATGGTGCATGTGGTCGGCGGCGCCGCGGCGGAGGAGCCGCGCGACTATCTCGACCGTGACCAGTACGTGGAAAGCCATGCGCAGAATGCGGTGCTGAAAGCCGCGATGTCGCTGGCCGGCGGCGACGGTGCGGCGTTCGACGCCATCGAGCTCTACAGCTGTTTCCCCTGCGTGCCGAAAATGGCGCGGCGGACGCTCGGGCTCGGCGCCGACGTGATGCCCACGGTGACCGGCGGGCTGACCTTCTTCGGCGCGCCGCTGAACGACTACATGGCGCATGCGGCCTGCGCGATGGTGCGGCGGATCCGGGATGGGGCGAACACGGGCCTGCTGTATGGCCAGGGCGGTTTCGTCACCAAGCATCATGCGCTGGTGCTGTCGCGACAGGCGCCGGACGCAGCACTGGTGCAGGACACCAGCGTCCAGGCTGAAGCCGATCGCAACCGCACGCCGGTGCCGCGCTTCGTCACCGCGGCGTCGGGCATGGGCAGGGTGGAGAGTTTTACGGTGATCTTCGGGCGGGGTGGCGACGCCGAGCATGGCGTGGTCATTCTGCGCACGGAAGGCGATGACCGCGCGCTGGCGAGGGTGCCAGTGCAGGACACGGCGACGCTGGCGTTTTTGATGGATCAGGACAGGTCGCCGGTGGGGGCGACGGGGGCGATCAGCACGGCGAACGATGGCGTGCTGGAGTGGCGGGTGGCTGGATAGGCTGCCGGTGTGGCGCCCTCTCCCCGACCCTCTCCCGCAAGCGGGAGAGGGGGCGCGCTGTACTTGCGGCCGAGTCACTGCCTCCAACGCGCTGGCAACCGGCTCCCTCTCCCGCTTGCGGGAGAAGGTTGGGGAGAGGGGCCGCGGCGGGAATGTCTCCTTTTCCTTCTCCCCTTGCAGGAGAAGGTGGCGCGGCCGAAGGCCGGCCGGATGAGGGGTGCTGCAAAGGCAGCGCCTGTGGCTCCCCCTCTTTCTTCTTGAACGCACTTCGTGCGTTCAATTCACCCGCCCCCACGAGGGGGGGGGGGGGGGGAAGAAAGGAAGACCGCCCTACCCCTTCGCGTCCTGCTTTTCCGACACCGTGGTCGGCTTCACCTTGACCCCGTCGCCGGTGATGCGGACCTTGTCGCCGTCGTTGAGGCCGTCGGGCGGCGCAGTGACGATGCGGTCTTCGGCAGCGAGGCCGGAGCCGATCTCGATGTCGCGGCCGAGGTCGCGGGCGATGGTCACGGTCTTGAACAGGATCTTGTCATCCGACGTCACGGTGGCGACGCGGGTGCCCTTGCGGTCGAAGATCAAGGCGCTGGCCGGCACGTGCAGCGGCGCCGAGTCCCGCGCCAGGCTCATCTTCACATTGGCATAGCCGCCCGGCAGCAATTCGCCATTGGCGTTGTTGAGCGCCAGTTGCATGCGCGTGGTGCCGGAGCCAACATCCACCGCCTGCGACGACGCCTCGACGGTGGCCGGATAGGTCTTCGTGGGGTGATCCGGCACGGTGATGATCGCCTTGGCACCGATCTTGATCGACGGCACGTAATTCTGCGGCACGTCGACATAGACGCGCAGCTTGCGGATGTCGGAGATCACGAACATCGCCGCCCCGGTGCCGGTGCCGCCCGAGATCAGCGCGCCGACGTCGGTGTTGCGCTGGGTGACCACGCCGTCGAACGGCACGGTGATCTTCTTGTAGCCGGCCAGAGCCTCGAGGCGCTCGACATTGGCCTGGCCGGAATTCACCGCGGCGCGCTTGTTGTTGAGGTCCGCCGTCCGCTCGTCGATCTCCTGCGCCGAGACGAAATTCGCCGCCACCAGGGTCTTGCGGCGGTTCAGGGTCGCTTCCGACAGTTTTGCGCTGGATTCCTGGCTGACCAGGTCGGCACGGGCCTGCAGCAATTGCTGGTCGAGGTCCGGCGCCTCGATCTCGGCGATCACCTGCCCGGTCTTGACCTGGGCGCCGATGTCGGCGCTCCAGCTCTTCAGATAGCCGGACACGCGGGCGAAGATCGGGGCGCGGTTATAGGCCTCCAGCCGGCCCGGCAGGTCGAGGGTCGCGTTGAGCACGCGAGCATCCGGCGGCGCCACAGCGACGCTCGGGATCGCCTGATCCTCGGTCCAGGTCTTCAGGTCACTGTCGCTCTTGGCCCGGGCCATGATGCCGGTGACGACGATGGCGCCGGCGGCGCACAGGCCGACGATCCCGACGAAACCCAGCTTGCGGCGGGACACCGGCGGCTTCTGTTCAGTGGACATGCGACAACTCCGGCGAGCCTGCCTCTGGCGCGGGCTCTTGCTTCTTGTGGACCATGCTGAAGACGACGGGCACGAACATCAGCGTTGCAATCGTAGCAAAAATCAGGCCGCCGATCACGGCGCGGCCGAGCGGCGCGTTCTGCTCGCCGCCCTCGCCCAGGCCCAGCGCCATCGGCGCCCTGCCGATGATCATGGCGAGCGCCGTCATCAGCACCGGGCGGAACCGGACGAAACCGGCCTCCGACGCCGCGGCGATCGGATCGCCGAGGATCGCGTAGCGCTCCCGAGCGAAGGAAATCACCAGCACCGAATTGGCGGTGGCGACGCCCATGCACATGATGGCGCCGGTCAGCGCCGGCACCGACAGCGTCGTCTGGGTGGTGAACAGCATCCAGACGATGCCTGCCAAGGCGGCCGGCAGCGCGGTGATGATCACGAACGGATCGGACCAGGACTGGAAGTTGACCACGATCAAGAGATAGATCAGCACCACGGCGCCGAGCAGGCCGAACAGCAGGCCGGCAAAGGCCGAGTTCATGGTCTGCACCTGGCCGAGCAGCACCACGTTGCTGCCTTTCGGTACCTCGCTTTTGGTCTCGGCGACCACCCGGTTGATGTCGTTGGCCACGGCGCCGAGGTCGCGGCCCTGGGTGGTGGCGTAGATCTGCACCAGCGACTGGATGTCGTATTGCGACACGACCGCGTTGGACGCCGAGCGCTTGATGTCCGCGACGCCGCCGAGGATCGGCGTGGTGGTGGCGTTCACCGCCGTGATCGGCAGCGTCTCCAGCGCGCCCAGCGAATCCATCTTGTATTGCGGGGTCTGCATCACGATGGAATAGGAGATGCCGTTGTCGGGATTGAGGTAGTAGGTCGGCGCGACCTGCGACGAGCCGGCGAGGTTCACCACCAGCGAATTGGTAACGTCGCGCTCAGTGAGGCCGACATACTGCGCGCGGGTGCGGTCGACATCGATGTTGAAGCCGGGATTGTTCGGCGACTGCTGGATGCGCGCGTCGACGATGCCCGGGATGCGCTTGATTTTGGTCAGCAGCTTGTTTGCGTAGACAAAGTTGTCGGCAAGATTGGCGCCGCGGATCTGCAGGTCGATCGGCGCCGGCGCGCCGAAATTGAGGATCTGGCTGACGATGTCGGCCGGCAGGAAGGCGAAGCTGACGCCCGGAAACTGGCGCGGCAGCTGCTCGCGCAGCGCCTGGATGTAGTTGGCGGTCGGCTTGTGGTCTTCCTTCAGCTTGATGGTGACGTCGCCGTCCTGCGAGCCGATCACGCCGGTGTTGTTATAGGTCAAATTGATGCCCGACACCGGCAGGCCGATATTGTCGGTCATGGTCTCGATCTCGTCCGACGGGATGATCTTGCGCACCGCCTTGGAGATATCCGCGAACTGGTTGGCGGTTTCCTCGACGCGGGTGCCGACTTGGGTGCGGACATGCATCAGGATGTTGCCGGCATCGACGGCCGGGAAGAAGTTGCGGCCGAGGAACGGCACCAGCAGGAAAGACACGGCGACAAAGGAGAGGAAGCCGATGACGAAGATCGGCCGCCGGCCGAGCGCCATGTCGAGCAGGCCGTGATAGCCGGCACGGATCTTCTCGAAGCGCGCCTCGAAGCCGCGCTGGAACATGACCAGCGGATTGCGGGTCTTGGGCTTCTCGCCTTCGTGATGGACGTGCTTCTGCAACAGGTAGTTCGCCATGGTCGGCACCAGCGTGCGCGACAGCAAGAACGACCACAGCATCGCGAACATCACCGCCTCGGCCATCGGCACGAACAGGAAGCGCGCGATGCCGTTGAGGAAGAACATCGGCACGAACACGATGCAGATGCACAGCAGCGAGACGAAGGCCGGCACCACAATCTGGTTGGCGCCATCGAGGATCGCGGGCTCAACGTCCTTGCCGTTCTCGAGGTGGTAATTGATGTTCTCGATGGTCACGGTGGCGTCGTCGACCAGGATGCCGACCGCAAGCGCGAGGCCGCCCAGGGTCATGATGTTCAGCGTCTCGCCGATCAGCGACAGCATGATGATGGCGCCGAGGATGGACAGCGGGATCGACACCGCGATGATGATGGTGGAGCGCCAGCTGCCGAGAAACAGCAGGATCATGATCGAGGTCAGAAGCGCGGCGATGGCGCCTTCGGTCGCCACGCCGGAGATGGCGCCGCGCACGAAGCCGGACTGATCGCCGACATAGGCGATCTTCAGCGCGTCGGGCAGCGACGGCTTGAAGTCGATGACCTTCTGCTTGATGCCGGCGATGATATCGAGGGTCGACACCGAGCCCGCCTTCAGCACCTGCATCAGCACCGAGCGGCTGCCGTCCACATGGACGATGTTGGTCTGCGGCGAGTTGCCGTCGCGCACGCTGGCCACGTCGCGCACATAGACCATGGCGCCGTTGACCTGCTTGATCGGCAGGTTGCCGAGTTCATCGATCTTCAGCGGCGAGTTGTTGAGGTTGATGGTGTATTCGAAGCCGCCGATCTTCTGGGTGCCGACCGGCGTGATCAGGTTCTGCGCGGCGAGCGCATTGGCGACGTCCTGGCCGGACAGGCCGCGCGACTGCAGCGCGCCGGGATTGAGATCGATGGTGACCTGGCGCTGCTTGCCGCCGAACGGATACGGGATCGCGGCGCCGGGCACGGTGACCAGCGGCGTGCGCATCTGGTTGAAGGCGATGTCCTGCAGCTGCTGTTCGTTCAGTCCCTCGCCCGAAACGGCGAGGTTGATGATCGGCACCGTCGAGGCCGAGTAGTTCAGGATCAGCGGCGGCGTGGCGCCCGGTGGCAACTGCTTCAGCAGCGTCTGCGAGATCGCGGTGACCTGCGCGTTGGCGGTGCGGATATCGACATTGGGCTGGAAGAAGATCTTGACGATGCCGAAGCCGGCATAGGAATTGGCGACGATGTGCTCGATGTCATTGACCGTCGTCGTCAGCGTACGCTCGAACGGCGTGGTGATGCGGCCGGCCATCTGGTCCGGCGGCAGGCCGGTATACTGCCAGATCACGCCGATGACGGGGATGCGGATTTCCGGGAAGATGTCGGTCGGGGTCCGCAATGCGGCCAGTGGCCCGATGATCAGCAGCAGCAGCGCGAGCACGACGAACGTGTAGGGCCGGGTCAGGGCGATACGTACCAACGCGATCATGGATAGACGGTCCTCGATGCATCCGCCGAAAGCGCGCGCCGGTGTGCGCAGTCACTCTCGAACGACACTGGTATAAGGCTCACCACTACGGCCGGGCAGCGCGACACCTCACCCCAATCCGCCCGGCGGTTGCCGAGATTTAAGCGAATCTTGCGCCAATAGCCAATGAACGCGGCCGAACGACGCTTCACTTCCGCGACATTTCCGATGTTTGCGGTGTGTCGTTGCCGCCGCACAACAGTTTTAGGCTTAAAGCGAAGATGAAGGTTTGGTAATGCGCATTCCGTCAGCGTGGGCCTGCCCATTCGGGCGGCGCGCCGCGCTGGAATTGGGCGATCCTGCGCGCAGCAAGCGTCGCGTCGGACACTTCAACGCGGCGAAGTAACCCGGCTCCCATGCAACTCACCGGCGGATAAGGTTGCTGGCGTCGCGGGCGGCGGCGTTGCCGTCGCCCGGTCGGTATGAGGTGGCCCGAAGATCAGGCCGCACGGACCGCGCTGAGGAACTTGCCGACTTCGACCTTCAGACGGTCGCTGTCGATCGACAATGATTTTGCCGCCGAAAACACCTGCGACGACGCTGCCCCGGTCTCGCTCGCGCCGCGCTGCACGTCGGTGATGTTGGCCGATACCTCCGTCGTGCCTTGCGCCGCCTGCTGTACGTTGCGGGCAATCTCCTGGGTCGCCGCGCCCTGCTCTTCGACCGCGGATGCGATGGTGGATGCGATCTCTGACATCCGGCCGATGGTGTCGCCGATTTCCTTGATGGCATCGACGGACTCCTGGGTCGCCGACTGGATGCTTGAAATCTGCGCGCTGATTTCGCCGGTGGCCCGGGCGGTCTGCTCGGCCAGCGCCTTCACCTCCGAGGCAACCACGGCAAAGCCACGGCCGGCCTCACCTGCCCGCGCCGCCTCGATGGTGGCATTCAGCGCCAGGAGATTGGTCTGCCCGGCGATGGTGTTGATAAGTTCGACGACGTCCCCGATGCGTGCCGCCGCCTTGGCGAGTTCGCCGACGCGATCATTGGTCTTGCGCGCCTGGCCGACGGCCTGGCTGGCGATGGTGGCGGAATCCTGGACCTGGCGGCTGATCTCGTTAACCGACGAGGCCATTTCCTCGGTGGCGGAGGCCACGGACTGCACGTTGGTCGAAGCTTCCTCCGAAGCGGCGGCCACCGTCGAGGTGAGGTGCTGCGCACGCTCCGCGGTGGCCGTCAGCGTGCTGGCGGAGGCTTCGAGTTCGGTCGACGCCGACGACACGGTCTGCACGATCTCTCCGATCATCGACTCGAACTGCCGCGTCACCTCGTTCACACGCTCGCCGCGCTTGATCTTCTCTTCGGCGTCGTTCGCGGCGACGCGATCTGCCTCGCGCTTGCTGATCAGCGCCTGCTTGAAGACCTGCAGCGCGGTGCCCATGCTGCCGATCTCCGTCTTCATGCCTTGATGCGGTACCACGGCGGAGAGGTCGCCCGCGCCCAGCGCTTCCATCGGCTTGACGATCGAGGCGATGCCGCGAGAGACGTCGCGGACCAGGTAAATTCCGATACCGATCCCGGCGATGGCGGACAAACCGAGGATGACCGCCATTTCCGTGAGCGCCGAGTGAAAGCCTTCCGACGCCGCCTTGCCGGCTGCGGCGGCGCCCTTGTCGTTGAGCTCGATGTCCTTTTCGAGCACCTCGTCGGCGTCCTTGCCGAGTTGATTCACTTTGGTCTGGTTCAGGGTCTGCGCATCATGAACGCCCTTGCCGACGCTTGCCGTAGACAGCGCGACGACTTCGGTGGCGCCGGCGATATAGACATCCCACCTCCTGCTCCATTCGGTGTAGAGCGCGCGTTCCTCGGGCGACGAGATCCGCGCCTCGTAGTCGCGGCGATATCCGGCAATCTCGTGCACGGTCGTGACCAGCCGCTTGTCCATGGCTTGCTTGTCGGCGGCGGTTTCGCCGAGCATGTGCGCACGCACCGTCGTGCGGTAGGTCATCGTTCCTGCCTTCAGCGCGCCGAGCGCGCGAACGCTGGGCAGCCAGTTATTCTGGATGTCCTCGGCGTTGGCATTGATATCGAACATCTTGTTGACCGCGAGCAACCCCATGCCGGTCATGGCGAGAAGCAGGAAAGCAATGACAATGGTAATTTTGACGCGAATGGACAGATTGGAAAGCATGACTCTTCGATCCCTCGGTGTGAACCGTTGGCAAGCGATGAAATAATTGGGGCGAATTCTTATTTGCGACTGCGGCAATCAGTCGAATATCCGCGGCGACCACGCCGATCTCCGCTGATCGACTTATCGCGGTATTAAGTTAAGAAGACGTTCGCAGTTGCGTCGCGGCCGATATGCTCGGCACCGGACAGTTGGCAAAGACAGCAGAGCCGCCGCGAGACATGTAAGCCGTGGTCAATCCATCAGGTCGAGCGCATCCCGGAAGAACGCGGGGCCGCCGAAATTGCCGGACTTCAGCGCCAGCAACATGTCGCGCCCGGCGCCGACCGCGCGCAGCACCGGCACGCCGGCGGCGATCTCGGCGCCGACCAGAAAGCCGGGAATCCGTAGCCGATCGACCACGGCGCCGGAGGTTTCGCCGCCCGCAATCACCAGCCGCCGCACGCCGGCGGCGACCAATCCCTCGGCAATATCGGCCATCGCCTGCTCGATGGCGTGGCCGGCCCGGTCGCGGCCGTGGCGCGCCTGCAGTGCCGCAACGCGGTCCGGAGTCGTGCTGCTGGCGATCAGCATCGGGCCGTCGCCGAGCCTGTCGCCGGCCCAGCGCAGCGCGCGCTGCACCTCCTCATTGCCCTCCAGCATCCGTTCGGGATCGAGACGCAGCACCGGCATCAGTGTCTCGGCATGCGCGATCTGCTGCAATGTCGCCTGCGAGCAGCTGCCCGCAAGACAGGCCGCCAGGCCGCCGACGGGCGGTCCCTGCGCGGCGTCGTCGGTCACCGCTTTGACGCGTCCCGATGCCACCAATGCGCGCGCAAGGCCGAGTCCAAGACCGGACGCGCCGACCGACAGGCGATGACCGAGCGCGACTTCGCCGATGACCTCGAGATCGCGGCCGAATACGGCGTCGACGATGGCCGCGCCAAATCCATTTTCAGACAGGCCATCCAGATGGGCGCGCACCACATCGGCGCCGGACGCGACCAGGCCGAGGTCGACCAGGCCGATATTGGTCGCGCTCTGTCGCGCCAGCACGCGCACCAGATTGGAGTCATGCATCGGGTTGAGCGGATGGTCCTTCAGCGGGCTCTCGTTGAGCGGCACGGTGCCGACGAAGAGATTGCCCTGATAGACCGTGCGGCCGGTCTCCGGAAAAGCCGGCGTCACCAGCACGATATTGTCTCCGGCATCGACGCGCAGCGCGTCCATCACGGGGCCGATATTGCCGGCATCGGTGGAGTCGAAGGTCGAGCAGATCTTGAACAGCACATGCTCGGCGCCGCGGCTGCGGATCCATCTGTCGGCGGCGCGCGACCGCGCGACGGCATCGCTTGCCGCGATCGAGCGGCTCTTCAGCGACACCACCACGGCATCGACATCCGGCAGCGCGAGGTCGTCGGCCGGGATGCCGATGGTCTGCACGGTGCGCAGGCCGCAGCGCGTCAGCGTGTTGGCGAGATCGGACGCGCCGGTGTAGTCGTCCGCGATGCAGCCGAGCGCCAAGGTCATGCTTTCGCTCCGGCATAAGGAGCGAACCAGTCGAGCCCGGCGACGGTGTCGCCCGCCGGGCGATACTCACAGCCGACAAAATGCTCGTACCCGATGCGGTCGAGCTCGGCGAACAGGAATGGATAGTTCAGCTCCTCGCCGGACGGCTCATGGCGCGACGGCACGCTGGCGATCTGGATATGGCCGATCCATGGCAACATCTCGCGCAGCCGCATGGTGACGTCGCCGTGCAGGATCTGGCAGTGATAGATGTCAAACTGCAACCCGACATTGGGAATCGCCATGTCGGCGATCAGGTCGCGCGCGAACATGAAGTCATTGAGGAAATAGCCGGGGACGTCGCGGCCGTTGATCGGCTCGATGACCACGTCGATGCCGTGCTCGCCGAGGAAATCGGCAGTCCACTCCACGGATTTGCGGAACGCCTCGACGGCCTTCGGGTCCTTGCGATCGGCGATCCCGGCCATCAGATGCAGCCGGCGCACGCCGGTGGCGATGGCATAGGGCAGCGCGGTGTGGATGCTCTGGCGCAGATCGTCGAACTTGTCGGGCCGCGCGGCAAAGCCCTTTTCGCCGGCATTCCAGTCGCCGGGCGGCAGGTTGAACAGCGCCTGGGTCAGGCCGTTGCGTTGCAGCCGCTCGGCGATGGCCTCGACGGGATGCTCGTAGGGAAACAGGAATTCGACCGCGGTGAAGCCGGCCTTGGCCGCCGCATCGAAGCGATCGAGGAAGGGATGTTCGGTGAACATCATGCTGAGATTGGCGGCGAAGCGCGGCATCGGGCGGTTCCTGTCTGTGTCAGTCCGGCTCGCCGGGCAATCTGGTCCCGGTGACGCGGGCGTAGATTCGCGCGACCGAGGCGTCATCGTCGCGGCCCATGCCCGATCCGGCGGTCATCAGGAACATCTGCAGCGCCGCCGCCGACACCGGCACCGGAAATTTTGCCGCGCGCGCCATGTCCTGAATAATGCCGAGGTCCTTGACGAAAATCTCCACGGCGCTGCGCGGCGTATAGTCGCCGTCGAGCACGTGCGGGATACGGTTTTCGAACATCCAGGAGTTGCCGGCCGAGGCGGTGATCACCTCGTAGACCTTGTTGATGTCGAGGCCCTGCTGGGCCGCGAACACGATCGCCTCCGACGCCGCGGCGATATGCACGCCGGCGAGGAGCTGGTTGATCATCTTGAACGCGGCGCCCTGCCCGGCCTTGTCGCCGAGCTCGTAGAGCTTTGCGGCCATGGCATCGAGCGCCGGCCGAGCCTTGGCAAAGGCGGCGGCGCTGCCGGAAGCGAGAATGGTAAGTTCGCCTTCGGCCGCGCGTTGCGCGCCGCCGGAGATCGGGGCGTCGAGATAGTGCCGGCCGGTAGCTTCAAGCTGTTTGGCAAGGCGGCGGGCCACATCCGGATCCATCGTCGCCGAGGAGATGAACACGGCATCCGGCGCCAGCGTTTTTGCGACGCCATCGGCGCCGAACAGGATCGCTTCGGTCTGCGCGGCATTGACGACGACGCTGACGACGATATCGGCCTGTTTCGCGGCCGCGGCCGGCGTGTCGGCGCCCTG
>JBEVEC010000263.1:0-16462 GCA_040512975.1 Tardiphaga sp.
GCTGCGATCGAGGCGATCCGCGAGAACGAGCGCCGCGCCCGTACCTGCGGCTACGACGTCGAGCGCACCAAGCTGCTCGCCTTCACGCTGTCGGGCACCATCTGCGCGCTCGGCGGCACGATGTCGGCGCTGCCCCTCGCCTTCGTGCCGCTGGACTCGCTGCATTACCAGTCCTCCGGCATGATCGTGATGATGACGATGCTCGGTGGTGCCAGCAGCTTCTTCGGGCCCTTCATCGGCGCACTGGTGTTCCTGGTGATGGAAGACGTGTTCTCGCTGTGGACGTCGCACTGGCAGATCATCGTCGGCTCCATCTTCGTGCTGTTCGTGCTGTTCCTGCCCAAGGGCATCTGGGGCACCTTCCTGACCAGGGTGATGCGATGAACGCGCCGCTTCTCGCCGTGGATAATATTGGCGTCAAGTTCGGCGGTTTCGTCGCGCTGCAGGGCGTGACGACGGATTTCCGCCCCGGCCGCGTCACCTCCGTCATCGGTCCCAATGGCGCCGGCAAGAGCACGTTCTTCAACGTGCTGTCCGGCGTGCAGACGCCGTCGAGCGGTTCGATTCGCTTCAAGGGCGCCGACCTCAAAGGCACCAAGCCGCACGACTTCGTCCATCGCGGCATCGCGCGCTCCTATCAGATCACCAATATCTTCCCCGATCTCAGCGTCCACGAAAATGTCCGCGTCGCCGCGCAGGCCGGTCGGTCGCGCTATAATATCTGGACCAACCGCAACGCGTTTGCCGAACTCGATGCCAAGGCGGATGCCGCGCTCGACGCCGTGGGCCTCGCCGCCAAACGCAACGAGACCGCAAAATTCCTTGCCCATGGCCAGCAGCGCGCGCTGGAGATCGCGATCGCGCTGATCTCCGATCCGGAGCTGCTGCTGCTGGACGAGCCCACTGCGGGCATGGGCCCGGAAGAGACCAAGGAGATGGTGGCGCTGCTGGAGAAGCTGGCGGCCGAGCGCACCATCCTGCTGGTCGAGCACAAGATGAAGATGATCCTTGGCCTCAGCGACCGCATCCTCGTGCTGCATCATGGGCGGCTGATCGCGGACGGCTCGCCGCGTGACATCCAGACGGATCCCGAGGTTCGTCGCGTCTATCTGGGACAGAACGATGGCTATGCTTGAAACCAAGGACCTCAACGCCTGGTACGGCGCCAGCCATACGCTGCACGGGGTGTCGATCTCGGTCGCGCAGGGCGAAGTCGTGGCGCTGGTCGGCCGCAACGGCGCCGGCAAGACCACCACGATCCGTTCGGTGATGGGATTGATGCCGAAGACGACGGGCGGCATGCGTTTCGACGGCCACGACCTCACGTCGATGGCCGCCCATGACCGCTTTCGCCTGGGCCTCGCCTACGTGCCCGAAGAGCGCCGCATCATTCCGGGGCTGACCGTGCGCGAAAACCTGCAGCTCGGCCTCGTCGCCAGCAACGGCAAGATCGACGAGCGCGATGCCATCGAGGAGATCGCCGAGAGTTTTCCGCGCCTCAAGGAGCGCCTCGATCAGGAGGGCGTCACCATGTCCGGCGGCGAGCAGCAGATGCTGGCGATCGCGCGCGCCACCATCGCCCGGCCGAAGATGATCCTGCTCGACGAACCGTCGGAAGGCATCATGCCGGTGCTGGTGGAGGAGATGGGCGTGCTGTTCCGCAAGCTGCGCGACCAGGGCGTCACCTTGCTGCTGGTGGAGCAGAACGTGGAATGGGCGCTGCGTCTCGCCGATCGCGCCGTCATCATGGACCAGGGCGAGGTCGTCTATGAAAGCAGCTCGGCGGCGTTGCTCGCCGACAAGGACATCCAGGAACGCTATTGCGCGGTGTGACGCGCAGGCCGCCGTCTAGCGCACGATGAAGCGGTCGCGCGCCTCGCGGACCCGGGCGCCGATGTAGCGGCGCACCTCGCGCACCCGGCTGGTGTCGTGCGTGTCGGGATGCGAGACCAGCCAGTAGCTGCGGGTAAAACGGCTCGCCGGCAGGATGCGCGTGAGCTCGGGATAGAGCTGCGCCGCGTAATCATGCAGGATGCCGACGCCGTGGCCGGCACGCACCGCTTCCAGCTGCCCAACCACGCTGCCGCATTCGAAACGCCGCGTGATCAGCTCGCCGAAGGTCGACGCATAGTCCAGCGCACGGCTGTAGATGATGTCGTGGATATAGGTGATGAGCAGGTGGTCGGCGAGGTCGTCGGGTGTATGGATCGGCGTCGCCCGCGCGATATAATCCTGCGAGCCGTAGACACTCAGCGTGTAGTCGGTGAGCTTGGTGCAGATCAGCTTGCCCTCGTCCGGGCGCTCCAGCGTCACCACGATGTCGGCCTCGCGCTTGGTGAGCGAAAAGGTGCGCGGCAGCGGTACGAGCTGGACGATCAGATCCGGATTGGCCGCAGCGAAGCCGCCGAGCCGGTCCGCCAGAAAATAATTGCCGAGCCCGTCCGGCGCGCCGATCCGCACGGTGCCGGCCACCTTGCCCGCGGCCGATGTGAGTTGCGTGCCCACGCGCAGCAATTCGGATTCCGCCCGCTCCGCCGCGGCCAGCAGCGCGACGCCCGAGGGCGTCAGCGACGAGCCGGTGGTCTGGCGGTTCAAAAGCTTGGTCTTGAGGTCTTTTTCCAGCGCGGTGAGCTGACGGGCGACGGTCGCGTGGTTGAGCTTGAGCCGCTTGGCGGCGCCGAGAATCTGGCCTGTGCGGGCGACTTCCAGGAATATGCGAACCTTGTCCCAATCCATCGCCGGACTCTATTTGCTGCACATCGAAGCCGCAATACTTCGCGTTGTCCGGGGCCGGCAAGCGGCGCAAACCCGCCGCAGCAACCAGGGAGAGTTTCATGGCTTCGGAAATCAAGCATTATATCGGCGGACAGCAGGTAGCCGGCGGCGGCCGCAGCGCGCCCGTTTTCAACCCGGCGACCGGCGAACAGACCGCCACGGTGGCCCTTGCCGGCACCGCCGATGTCAATGCCGCGGTGGCTGCCGCCTTTGCCGCAGCGGAAAGCTGGGGCGATACCCCGTCGCTGCGCCGGGCGCGCATCCTCAACAAGTTCCTGCGCATCTGCGAGGACCGTATCGAGCAACTCGCGGCGGTGATCACCTCGGAGCACGGCAAGACGCTGTCGGACGCCACGGGTGAAATCCAGCGCGGCCTCGAAGTCGTCGAATTCGCCATCGGCGCGCCGCAGCTGCTGAAGGGCGAAGTCAGCGAGAATGTCGGCACCCGCGTCGACAGCTATGGCGTGCGCCAGCCGCTCGGCGTCGTCGCCGGCATCACGCCGTTCAACTTCCCGGTCATGGTGCCGATGTGGATGTTCCCGGTGGCGCTGGCCTGCGGCAACACGTTTGTGCTGAAGCCCTCCGAGCGCGATCCGTCGGCATCGCTCCTGATCGCCGAATGGCTGACCGAAGCAGGTCTGCCCGCCGGCGTGTTCAATGTCGTGCATGGCGACAAGGAAGCCGTCGACGCGCTGTTGCACCATCCCGATGTCGCGGCGATCAGCTTCGTCGGCTCGACGCCGATCGCGCGCTACATCTATTCGACCGCGACCGGCACCGGCAAGCGCTGCCAGGCGCTGGGCGGCGCCAAGAACCACATGGTGGTGATGCCCGACGCCGATATCGATCAGGCGGTGGATGCGCTGATGGGCGCGGCTTATGGCTCGGCCGGCGAGCGCTGCATGGCGTTTTCGGTGGCGGTGCCGGTGGGAGATAAGACGGCGGACGCGCTGATCGCCAAGCTGGAGCCGAAGATCCGCGCGCTCAAGGTCGGTTCGGGCTTCGATGGCGAATCCGAAATGGGGCCGCTGGTCACCCAGCAGCATCTCGACAAGGTCCGCGGCTATGTGGATTCGGGCGTGGAGGAAGGCGCCAAGCTGGTCGTCGACGGCCGCGACTTCCGGTCCAACACGGGTGGCTACTTCATCGGCGGCTCGCTGTTCGACCACGTCACGCCGGACATGAAGATCTACAAGGAAGAGATCTTCGGACCCGTGCTCGCGGTGGTGCGCTCACCCGACTACGCCACGGCGGCGCGCATGATCAACGACAACGAATACGGCAACGGCACCGCGATCTTCACCCAGAACGGCGACGTTGCGCGCGAATTTGCGCACCGCATCCGCGTCGGCATGGTCGGCATCAACGTGCCGATCCCCGTGCCGATGGCCTTCCACTCTTTCGGCGGCTGGAAAGCCTCGCTGTTCGGCGATCATTCGATGCACGGTCCGGAAGGCATCCGCTTCTATACGCGCCTCAAGACCGTCACCACCCGCTGGCCGACCAGCATCGCGCAGGGGCCCGAATTCGTCATGCCGACGATGAAGTAGTCGCAAGTGGGCGGCGACGGCTTGAGCGCCGGTTGCCGCCCACTGCAGTTCAATCAATCAGTGACAGCATCGGAACGTCCGCTTCTGCATGAAGCGGACGCTTTTGCGCGTGCGCCAAGTCGTTGCCATGAAAGACGCGTATGCTTTGCGAGCAACGTCGTCGCAGCTACGTTTGACGAGGCATTCGGTACATACATGCCCGCAATAATACTTTGTGACTTCTTTTCCCGCGTCCGCAGTTTGTTAAGGCATTAAGCGGTACGCGTAGCGCATTCGTTTGTGAAATTGCCTGAAGGGATTCGCCGTCATGAGGTTTACGTCCGTGGCGGCATTTGCGGCAATTTTGCTTGGTCACGCCGGAACGGCCTGGGCGCAGGCGTTGCCGTCCTACATGGATCCGATTTCCGGTCTCTCCACGACGACGCCCGCCGAGACGGCGACCAAGGACATGCTGGCACTCAACAGCGGCATGTTCGAACTCTATGGCGACGCCGCCAAGGAATTCCGCACCAACATCCTCGCCAAGCATCCGGTGATCCTCGGCCTGTTCTCCGGCGCGGGCGGCCGCTTCACGCTGTATCAGCCCGGCAAGCCACCGCTCGATGCGCCGTCGGTGCCGATGGTGTATCAGCTGTTGAAGTCGGTGGGCCACAGCACCATGGCACTGGCCGAAGTGGTCGGGCCATACGTCAACAATCCCGACAACAAGTCGTGGCGCGGCTCGATGGCGGCCTATCGCAGCCGCATGCAGTCGGCGCTCGACGGCCTCGATCTCACGCCGATGCAGGCCGACTGGCGCGACAACAACCGCACCATTCTGCAGAACAATCTCGCATTCATGGACGAATGCCTGGCCAAGGGCCAGATCCCGTTCGCGACCCTCGAGGCGTTCGGCAAGAAGCAGGCGCCGTTCCTCGCCAGGAACGTCACCTGGGCGGCGCAGACCCAGGTCGCTCACTGGATGACCGTGCTCGGCGACTGGAAGAAGATGCTCGGTCCCGACTGGGACAAGGCCTATGCCGCCAGCAACACCATCTATGTGGCGCGCCAGAACAACGTGATCTTCAGCGTGCTCGCGCAGTTCTTCCCGCCGGAAGCGATCAACGACCGCCTGCTGCTGATCGAGACCGTGTCCTTCACCACGACCCAGGCCGACATGCTGGATTCGCTGACCCGCATCATCGCCGATCGTTCGGTGGGATCGCTGTTCTTCGGCAACTACCATCTGATGGACTACGAATTGATGGGGGGCGACGCGCGCGCCGCCATCATCTCGGAATCGGCCAAGCGCGGTATGACGCCGTTCCTGCCGCCGGTGGTGCCGTTCGGCTCGCACCAGTGGCCGACGTTGATCACCACCGGGCCGGGCCCCGCCACCATCGCCGATCTCAAATAGACCCGTGAAGCTGATCCGCAGCTTTCGATGACAGGTGGACGCATGCAATCCTCGCGACGCGAGTTCATGAAATGGATGTCGGCCGGCGGCATAGCGCTGAGCATGTCGCGGCTGGCGATGGCGGAGCCGGTCGCGTTTGCCGACCGCGAGACGCTTCCGGGACGCGGCAAATACAATCCGGCGGTGGGCGCCGCCGGCCGCGTCGACGGCGTCGCCAAGGTGACGGGATCGAAACTCTACGCCTCGGATTTCCGCGCGGCCGATCTGCCGGGATGGCCGGGCAAGACCTCGCACGCGCTGCTGGTGCGCGCGCCCGATGCGACCCGCGTCTATCTCGGCATGGATCTGGCACGGCTGGGCGGCCCGGCGAAGCCGACCGTCGTCGTGACGTCGACCGATCTTGCCAAGATCAACGCCCGCGTACCGGCCTTCTATGCGGGCGATCTGTTCTGTCCGGTTGGCAAGACGCCGATCTATATGGGCCAGCCGGTCGCGCTGCTGATCTTCGATCAATTCGACGCCTACGACCGCGCACGGCTGCTGTTGCGTGACAACACCTTCGTGCAATACGGCGAGGAGACTGGTCCGGTCGATCTGCCGAACTACGCCGCCTATCGCTTCACCCGCGTCGCCGGCGCCACGACCGATGCGCCCGATCTCTATTCGCCGCTGCTGGCCGGCTGGCTCAGCCCGGGCCGCGTGCAGCCGTCGTCCTTGCCGGTATGGTCGTCGCTCACCGAGCGCACCGATCCGGTCTATGCCAAGGCCGCCGTCTATGGCGACAAGATCCGTTCGGAGATCACCGCAGGCGCCGACACCGACTTCGTGCTGGACCGCACCTTCGACACCCAGTCCGTCGATCCGATGTTCCTCGAGCCGGAATCCGGCATCGGCTGGTACGAGGCCAAGACCAAGGCGCTCGAACTCGTGCTCGGCGTGCAGTCGCCCTATGAGGCGTCCGAGGCCATCGCCTTCCTGCTCGGTGAGGCCAAGGCGCCGTTCAAGCCGGCCGCCATCAACACCGGCTTCGCCTATGTCGGCGGCGGCTTCGGCGGCCGCGACCACACGCCGTTCATCCTCTATGCCACGCTGGCGGCGATGTTCTATCCGGACCATCCGGTGCGGCTGGCGCATGACCGCTACCAGCAGTTCCAGGGCGGCATCAAGCGCCACGCCGTCAAGATGCGCTCGCTGATGTCGGTCGATCGCGCCACCGGCAAGATCAAGGCCTTTGCCGCCGATCACGTGCTCGATGGCGGCGGTCTCTGCAATTTCTCGCCCAACGTCGCCACCTGCTGCGCCACCGCGGCGATCGGTATCTACGACGTGCCCAAGGTCGACGTCACCACGGTGGCGCAGCACACCCGCGGCGTCACCGCAGGCTCGATGCGCGGCTACGGCTCGCTGCAGAGCATGACGGCGCTGGAGGTGCTGATCGACGAGGCCGCGACCGAGTTGAAGATCGATCCCATCGATTTCCGCCGCCGCAACGCGCTGAGGCCCGACGGCCGCACCATGACGGGCAATCCCTATATCGTCTCGGTGCGCACGCCCGAAATGCTCGACAAGCTCGAGAAGCACGCCATCTGGCAGCAGCGTGCCGCTGAGAAGGCGCGCGCGGCGAGCGGCGTGCTGGTCGGCACCGGCGTGGCCTGCGTCACCAAGGATTACGGCACCGGCGGCGACTGCTCCAACGGCCGCGTCGAGCTCAGCCCCGACGGCCGCATCGCGATCTATTGCGATCACGTGGAAATGGGCAACGGCATCGGCACGGCGCTGGCCAACCGCGTCGCGCAGCATCTCGGCGGCATCGCCGATGAAGTCGCAGTGTCGCAGGTCGGCGTATTCGATGCGCTCGAGCTGGTGACGTCCGGCGACAGCTACACCATGGACCAGAAGACCCAGGACAAGGCCCAGCGGGATCCGCGCTGGGTGCCGGCGATCAGCTCGGCCACCTCGGCCTCGATCGGCGCCCATGTCGGCACCCACGCCGCGGCAGAAGCCGCCCGTGCCATCTTCCGCTTCGGCCTGTGGCCGGCGGCCTTGTCGCTGTGGGGCATCACCCGGCGTGATCCGCGCGCCAAGGATTGGGACAAGGCGCAGTGGACCGACGGCCAACTCACCATGGCGGGCCTGCCGCCACTGCGGCTGGCCAAGCTCGCCGCCACGGCGCATGCGCGCAACCTCGTGACCGGCGCGGTGGCGCACGGTTTCTCGCGCTGGTCATGGTCGCGCGCGCGCTTCCCGGTCGACGGCGAGCAGTACCGCGCGGAGATCGACGGCCTCGCTTTGCGCCGCGGCGCCGGCGCCTTTGCGCGCATCAACCGCAGCAGCGTGGTGTTTCCGCCCACCGACAACAACCGCATGGGCACCGCCTACACCTCCATGTGCGGCACGGTCGTGCGCGTCGAGATCGACAAGGCCACCGGCGCGCTGCGCATTGCCAAGGCCTACACCGTGTCCGAATGCGGCCAGGCGCTGGTGCCCGAGGTGGTGCTCGGCCAGATCCACGGCGGCTTCGCCATGGGCGTTGGCTACGCGCTGCTGGAAACGCTGCCGCCGTTCGAGGGCGGCCCCGGCAACGGGCAGTGGAATCTCGGCCAGTATCTGGTGGCGCGCGGCTCCGACCTGCCGCTGCGCGACGCCGAATTCGAAATCCTGCCGCCGGCGACCCCGGACGAAGCCCCGAAGGGCATGGCCGAAGTGGTGATGATCCCCATCGTGCCGGCTCTGCTCAACGCCATCAACGACGCCATCGGACATCGCTTTCCGGCTCTGCCGGTGACACAGGCCATGCTCAAGGGAGCACTCGCGTGACCACACTTGGCATCACCATCAACGGACAGGTCCACGCCCCCACCGAGGTGCGCGACGACCTCAGCATGAACGATTATCTCCGCGAATATCTCGGGATGACCGGCACCAAATTCGGCTGCGGCGCTGCGCAGTGCCTGAGCTGCGCGGTGATCGTCGACGAACCCGACGGCAGCTGCCACACCAGCCCCACTTGCGTGGTGTCCGCCGCGAGCTTCCACGGCAAGACCATCCGCACGGTGGAAGGTCACGCCAGGAACGGCGAGCTGTCGCCGTTGCAGAAGGCCTTCATTACGCATTTCTCGTTCCAGTGCGGCTATTGCACCGCCGGTTTTCTCAACGAAGGTCAGGTGTTGCTGGAGCGACTGGAAAAGACCCCGGTGCCGCGCGCCGGCCTGGAAGAGCTGATCGCCGAGGCGCTCGACGGCCATCTGTGCCGCTGCACCGGCTACATCAAATACCACGAGGCCGTCCGCGACGTGGTCCTCGGCGACGCCAAGCGCTATCTCTTAGCGGAGGCGCGCGGATGAAACCCGCAACGCGTCTCAAGGGCTTGGTCATCGTCGCGACGCTGGCCACAAGCATGATCGCGGCCTATGCCGCCGGTCAGGCGCCGTCGAAAGGTCTCGCATCTCCCGAGAGCTTCAACGGCATCGCCGATACCAATGCGCGCTCCGCCGCCATCTTCACCGAGCTCGGCAAGGTGCTGACCAATCCGCGTTGCACCAATTGCCATCCCGCCGGCGACCGCCCGCGGCAGGGCGATGCCATGCGCCTGCACGAACCGCCGGTGACGCGCGGCGCCGACGGCCATGGCGTCGCAGCGATGCGCTGCGACTCCTGCCACAAGGCCGCGAAGTTCGATCCCGGCCGCATGCCCGGCCACCCCGAATGGCATCTCGCGCCGCTGGAAATGGCGTGGGAAGGCAAGACGGTCGCCGAGATCTGCGCGCAGATCAGCGATCCCGCGCGCAACGGCGGCCGCAAGGTCGAGGACCTGATCGATCATATCGGCAAGGACACGCTGGTCGGCTGGGCCTGGCATCCGGGCTTCGGCCGCACGCCCGCTCCGGGCACGCAGGATCAGGCGGGCGCCCTCGTTGCGGCATGGGTGAAGAGCGGCGCGGCCTGTCCTGCCGGTCGCTGATCGGGCCGAGCGCGATGGTGTTGCGGCGATCGCGCGGCGGCCTGCCTACATCTCTGTCCAGAGCCGAAGCAGGTTGTGATAGGAGCCCATCAGCGCCACCAGCGATGGGTGATCCGGAACGTCGTTCGTCAACTGCATGATGGCGTTGTCGAGATCGAACAGAAGCGTCCGCTGGCGCACGTCACGTATCAGGCTTTGAACCCAGAAGAACGACGCCACGCGTGATCCACGCGTGATCGGCGACACCGAATGCAGGCTGTCGGCGGGATAAACAATCAGATCGCCGGCGGGCAGCTTGACGCCGTGGCTTCCGTAGGAGTCTTCGATGGTGAGTTCGCCGCCGTCATATTCATCCGGCTCGGCCAGAAACAAGGTCGCCGATATGTCGGTCCGGATCCTGACGCCTTCGCGCGACAGGCGTACGGCGTTGTCGACATGGGTGTTGAAGGTCATGCCCGCGTCGTAGCGATTGAACAGCGGCGGGAAGATCGTGTGCGGCAGCACCGCTGAAAAGAACAGGCTGTTCTTGTTCAGCGCCTGGATGACCATGGCGCCGAGTTCCTGTTGCCCGGGGCTGCCTTCCGGAAGCTGAAGATTGAATTTCGCCTTGGCGGACTGATGACCCGAGGTTGCGTTGCCGTCGATCCAGGCCGCCTTGTCCATGACTTCCCGGCAGCGTGCGACCTGCTCCTTGGTGAGCACCTCTGGAATATGAACCAACATGATCAAGCACTACCTGGTTGTGAGTCGACGCGGGATCTATCAGCGGGAGAAGTTTCTCGCGAGCTATTTGATTGGTGAAAACACTTCTGCTGCCGAGCCGTCGCTTGCAGAGTTTTCCGGCAATCACCGAACAATTGTCTGAACAGTCAGAAGCGTTGCGTGGGCATCGGTCCGGCACATGCCATATCACTGCAAGCGATGTCTAGCACGACGACGCGATCGACTGAAACGGCGGAGCGCATCGAATCGTTGCCAGGATTTGTTCGAGGGATTCTAGTTTGTCCAAAAGCGGAAATCATTGCGGCGGAAGGGGGCAGGTGCAAGAGAACAGCAGGGGCAATGTGTGACTTTGTCGCGCCTCTGGAATTTGTAAGCTTGCGGGGCACGTCTTGGGCACGACCGGAATTAAGACCTTCGATAGATTTGGCCGTAACGGAGCCTCGTCTCGTTTCATCAGCGTGAAGACCGGAACGGCCGGCGTCGGCAAGGCCATCGGTCTCGCCTCGCTGATCCTTGGAAGTGCAGGCGCCAATGCGCAGCAGGCATCGCCCCTGCCGCCGGTGTCGGTGGATGCTCCAGCGCAGAAGAAGCACCCGCGCCCTCGCTCACAGCTCTCGACGTCCTCGGCGACAAGGGCGGCGCGTCGGACACCTGCGATCCAGACACAGCCGGCGGCGCCCGCGGTCACGGCATCGGGGACCGGTGGCGCATCGCCGAACAGCACCTATAACCCAGGCGGCAGCGGCATCTCGCGTATCCCGACATCGGTGCTCAACACACCGCAGGCGATCACGGTCGTGCCACGGCAGCTGATGGACGATCAGCAGTCATCGACAGTGGTGGAAGCGCTCCACAATGTTCCCGGCATTTCCTTCTTCGGCGGCGAGGGCGGATCGCAGGGCGACAACATCAACATCTATGGCTACAGCGCGCGAAACGATTTCTACCGCGACGGAATCCGGGATCCGGGCTGGTACACGCGCGACAATTTCTCGGTCGACAACATCGAAGTGCTCAAGGGGCCATCCTCGTTCACGTTCGGTCGCGGCTCCACCGGCGGCGTCGTCAACATGACGAGCAAACTGCCAAAGTTCGGCAATGACTTCACGAATGTCGATATCTCGGCGTATAGCTCGCCGGGCGCCCGCACGGTGTTCGATGTCAACCGGTCGTGGGGCAATGTCGCCGCGCGCGTGGCAGGGGTCGGTCTGGACAGCGACGTCGCCGACCGCGACCATGTGCAGAACAAGCGCGTCGGCGTCGCCCCGTCGTTGAGCTACAAGTTCAGCAACGACACCCGCGCGACGTTTTCGTATATCTATCAGCACGACGAGAACGTCCCCGACTATGGCATTCCGATCATCCCGGGATCCTTTTTCGGCACGGCCTACGGCCAGCCGGCGCCGGTTTCGAAGAATACGTTCTTTGGAACGGTCAATGATTACGAGCGCGTCGATGCGCATATCGCGACGCTCAGCCTGGAGCATGACCTTTCCAACAACTGGAAAATCAACAACGACACGCGCTATTCGAATATCGATCGCTATGTGAGCGTTCGCGGCACGCAGGTGAGCGGTGCGACCGGCACCAATCTCGTCAACGCGGCGGGCACGCCGGTGACGCTCACGCCCGCGACGAATCTCGCCAATGTCTTTGTCAACAACGGCAACTACTTCCAGAACCACACGCAGAACTCGCTGTTGACGAATTTGACCGGAGTGACCGGGCGCTTCGACACCGGGCCGTTCGAACACACGATTTCAACGGGCATCGAACTCAATCAGGAGACCCGGGACCAGTTTCGTCAGACCTACGCGGTCGGGACGACGCCCAGTTCGTTTTACAACTATCAGTTGGTCAACGTGCTGAATCCGGATCCTTTCGTCAGTCCCGGCGTTCCAGCGGCCACCGGGTCGGACGTGTCGGCGGTCGGCCGGGGTGTCGGCGTCTATTTCGGCGACCAGGTCAAGATCAACCAATATCTCGACCTGCTCGCCGGCATACGCCAGGACTATCTGAGCGTCAGCCAGGACACCTCGACCATCAGTTCGGCCACCCTGCAGCCGACCGGGGTGCCCGCGACGGTCATCAACAGCATCAATTTCACCAGCTACCGCGCCGGTGCCGTTGTTCATCCGGTGCAGGACGCCAGCGTCTATTTCATGTACGGGACGTCGTTCGATCCGAGCAGTGAATATCTGACCATCACCAATGGACAGCAGAATCTGCCGCCGACTACCAACGAGACGTATCAGGTTGGTGGCAAATACGACATGTTCAATCACCGGCTCAGCCTGACGGGCGGCGTGTTCCGGGTGACACAGAACAATGCGATCGAGACCGTCAATGCGGCTCTGAACACCTACGCACAGGTCGGTACAACACGCGTCGATGGCGTGGAGCTCGGTATCGCCGGCAAGCTCACCGAAAAGTGGAGCGTGTTCGGCGGTTACACCTACATGGTCGGCCGTGTGCTCGAGAGCGTACGAACGTCCACTGGTGCCTTCGCCAACACGCCGGGCAACGCTATTGCGAATGTGCCGTACAACACATTCTCGTTGTCGTCGAATTACGCGATCACCGAGGCGTTCACCGTGGGCGGTAGCGCCTTTTACACCGGCGATCGGTGGACGAGCGCCGCGAACACGGCGAAGGTCCCGGATTATTGGCGCTACGATGCGATGGCGAGCTACAAGGTCAGCAAGCAACTGACCCTGCAGGCCAATATCTGGAATATCCTGAACACGACTAATTTCGAAAGCCTGTCGGGATTTGGTGCTGCCCAGCCCGGGCCGGGCAGGACGTTCATCCTGACGGCGAAGTTGAAGCTTTAAGTTTGAGAACGGCAGTGGTCCTGGCATCCAGGTCACTGCCGTGATTTCTTTCAGAGGATAGTGCCATGTCGACGAGCGACGCCATCATGACGAACCAGTCGCCGGCCCCGCGTGAAACGCTTGTCGCCCGCTTCATGCAGCGTTTTGCGACGCCGCTGACGACGGGGCTTTTCCTGGTCTCGGCGGTGTCCGGCATCGCCCTGTTCTTCCATTGGCAACAGGCGGCTTTCCATTCGATGCATGAATGGCTCAGCATGGTGTTGCTGGCGCCGTTTGCATTTCACATGTGGAAGAACTGGCGGGCGCTGGTGATGTACGCGAAAAGAGGGAGGTTGATCCTGCCGCTTGCAGCCTGCGTGATCGTTGCGGTGCCATTCGCCTATAACAGCCTGACCAGCCCGCGAGGCCGCGGCGGCAACCCCGCATTTCAGGCCACGGCGCTCATGACCCAGGCGCCACTGTCCGACCTCGCGCCGATCTTTCACAGGACGCCTGATGCATTGATCGGTGCATTGCGACAGAAGGGTTTTGAGGTCGCAGCACCCAGTGAAACCCTCTCATCTGTCGCCGCCGCAGCGGGCAAGCAGCCCTTCGAAGCCCTCGCGGCCATCCTGCCGACCCGTCAGGGACGCTGACGGCCGGCACCGGCCGCTTTCGGGCAAAGCAGTCGTGCAACAGCGCGTCCTTCATCATCGATGCGGATAGAAGCTGGAACGGGGCTATGACGGCTTCATCGCTTCGACATCGGCTATCGCCATTGGCCGGGTCGCAGGCGGCGCAGCGGCGACCATCGTGTCCACCAGAGCACGGCATTCGTTCTCTCCGCTCGCCAGCAACTCGCGAAATGAACGTATGCGCGACATGGTCCAGAGGACAGCCGCGACAAGCAATGTCGGGCTGCCGGCGATGCGTCTTTTCGTGGCGGGATACAGTTCATACCCGAGGCTCTGAATGAGAGCGAAGCTTGCATAGACGCCGCGCGCCAGAGTGACGGCCTCTTGCCAGGATGCGCCGCCGCCGCGCCGCTCGCCCGCGACGGCGACGCTTTCGAATGCGACACAGATGGGAACGTGGCAGCGCAGCCATAGCGGCATTTGGCTTTCTAGAGCAGCGGGGAGACCAGCGGCGTTAAAAACATCGACCCAACGCGACTGGTCCATGATGGTCTTTTGACCGGCGCCATCGACCTTCGCTTTCAGCCGGCCATCGGACAGCAGCGTCGACTGCACGAACTGCATGCCGAAGGCGCAGCGCTCATTCCCGATCGCCGCTTGTAACCGCTCCGGGTCGAAGGTGTTGAACATGAACTGGATGCATGTCGCAGCACTGCGTTGCAGGCTCGGCAGCAAGGAATCGATCTGGTGTGCCAGCAGTGTGACGATGACAAGGTCATACGGCACCTGCTCGTCCAGTAGCTCGGCCACGCCGACATGGGCGCGTGCGCCATCGACATCGATGATCGCGCCGTCACGCCGCAATTGCTGCAGCCGTGCCGAGCCTGGTCGTGCGATCACGGTGACGTCGTGCTGGCCCGTGCGCGACAGATGGAACGCGAACGCGCTACCGATCTTGCCGGCGCCGAGGATGGCGATGCGAAGCGGGCGAGAGGGAGTGGGCATCATGGTTCCTGGGTGACGTTGGATCGCCCTGAAATGGACGATGGCCATTGGACAGTCCATGCGGCAAGGTCCGCTTTGTCGTCGCGATCGTCCAGAAGGGACCGATGGATCCGTTGTCTCAAGTTCTTGCCTTGCTGAAGCCCGGTAGCTACGGCTTCCGTGGCCTCGATGCCGGCGGCGACTGGGCGATCAGCTATGGCGCGGGGGACGGCATCAAGTGCTTCACGGTCAGTTCCGGCGACTGCTGGCTGTTAATCGACGCTGTCGGTAAGCCGGTTCAGCTTCGCGCAGGCGACTTCGTCCTGTTGCCCTCGGGCAAGCCATTCCTGCTTTGCAGCGCGCCGGACGCGCAGGTGATCGACGCCTATGCGTTATTCCACACGGTGCCGCCGGGCGAGATCGCCGTGCTCAACGGAGGCGGAGGATGCAGTGGTGCCGGCGGCGGCTTCAGTTTCGAGGGGCGGTTCGTCGAACGTCTCCTGGAGGTGCTGCCGCCATTGGTCCACATCAGCGCCAAGGCGGACAAGGCCGCTTTGCGCTGGTTCGTCGAGCGGCTCATGCAGGAGCTGCGCAATCCGCAGCCGGGCAGTGCATTGATTGCGGAACATCTGGCCCAGACACTGCTGATCGAGGCTTTGCGCGTGCACCTGGCGGATCGTTCCCAACGAAGCACGGGGTGGCTGTTTGCCTTGGCCGACCGGCAGATGTCCGCGGTGATCTCGGCGATGCACGGCGATCCCGGCCGTAAATGGACGCTGGCCACATTGGCCGTCATCGCCGGGATGTCGCGCTCTAGCTTTGCCGTGCGCTTCAAGGAGACGGTCGGAGAGTCCGCGATGGACTACCTGACCCGATGGCGGATGATGATCGCCGCGGATCGCCTGTCCAATGCCGGCGCTTCGATCGCCAGCATTGCGCCCGCCGTCGGATATGAATCAGAAAGCGCTTTCGGTGCCACGTTCAAGCGGGTGATTGGAACGTCGCCGAGAGAGTTCGCCAACGTGTCCGGACGCGGTCGTCGCGGGCTGAGGGTCGTCGCCGTCGACGACAACCCGGTCAGCGCGCCCGCGCCCGGATCGGTCAGCTAGACCGCCTTCGTCGCCGGCATCGCTGGCACATCGCGTGCATCCTTTCGCGCCGCCGCCGTTCGCGCCTGCCAGCCCACGATCATCATCACCGCGCACAGCACGTAGAAGCAGACGCCAAGCCCGAAGGTGCGCGCGATTCCAAATTCGATGGACAGCGCCACGCCCAGTGCCGAGGCCAGCATCGAGGTGATGCCGTTGGCGCTCCAGAAGAACGGCAGCAGGCCGTCGTGGCGACGCCACAGGCTGAGGCCGAGCGGGAACATCATGCCCATGAAGAGCGCCGGCGGCGCCAGCAGCAGCACCGAGATCAGGATGCGCATCTCGGTGGCCTCGGTCCGCGCCCATGTGGTGACCACCGGTGTCAGCAGCCCGGCCGCCACCAAAGTGGCCAGCAGCGCCACGAAGCGCATGATCACGGTGCGGGGGCGCGGCGGCTGCGCGCCCACCGTAATGCTGCCGAGGCCGCTGAAGATCAGGATCGCCACCAGCACCACGCCGAGCCCGTAGACGGGATGG
>JBEVEC010000017.1:0-7384 GCA_040512975.1 Tardiphaga sp.
TCGACGGTACGCCTGCTGGCGTCGGGCGCGCGCGACTGGAACCGGCAGTTGTTCGACCTCAACGCGCTGTCGGGCACCGACCTCGACATGCGGCTGTCGGCGGCCAAGATCACCGTTGGCTCTTCTGTGCTCGGCCGCACCGCGCTCGGCGCCAATCTGCGCGGCGGCACGCTGGCGCTGTCGGTTGGCGAGGCGCAGGTCTATGGCGGGATCGTGCGCGGCTCGCTGAATATCGGCCATTCCGACGCGGTCGCCGACGTCAAGGCCCAGTTCCAGTTCACCGACGTCGACCTGCAGGCCTGTGCCAGCGACCTGTTCGGCATCGGCAAGATCACCGGGCGCGGCAACCTCGGCATGATGCTCGAGGCCTCCGGCTCCTCGCCGTTCGGCCTCGCCCAGTCGCTCGACGGCACCGCCACCCTGACCGGCCATGACGGCGCCATCACCGGCTTCAATGTCGAGCAGTTGCTGAAGCGACTCGAGCGCCGGCCGCTGTCCGGCGCCGGCAGTTTCCGCTCGGGGGTAACGCCGTTCTCCAGCCTCGTGATGCAGGTCAAGTTCAATGACGGCGTCGCCACTGCGCAGGATTTTCGAGTCGAGGGCCCAACCTCGAAGCTGACGGTGACCGGCACCGCCTCGGTGCCGTCGCGCGAATACGACCTCAAGGGCATCGCCAGCCTCAATCCCGCGGCCAACGGCAGCGGCGGCTTCGAACTGCCGTTTGTGATCCAGGGCCCGTGGGACGATCCGCTGATCTTCCCCGACCCGGAAAGCCTGATCCGGCGCTCGCCGGGCGCAGCCCCGCTCTTGGACGCGGTGAAGGACCGCAAGACCAAGGACGCCGTACGTTCGGTCATCGAACGGCTCACCGGCACCAAGCAGCCCGCGCCGGAAGCGAACAAGCCGGCGGATGCACCGGCAGCGGCTGCGGTCCCGGAGACACCGGCGGAAGCACCGAAGGCGAATTAGGCGACTCTCTCTTCCTTCTCCCCTTGTGGGAGAAGGTGGCGCGGCCAAAGGCCGTGCCGGATGAGGGGCAGCCACGAAGGCATTCTCTGTGGCCACCCCTCACCGTCGCGAACTGCTTCGCAGTTCAATCCACCCTCTCCCACAAGGCGAGAGGGTCGAAAGTCACAGTGGCGCGGCGCTTTCGCCCTTTGCGCTCGACAGCTTGGACGCCAGCGACGCCGCCACGATCACCACCGCAATGACCCCGATGATCAGCGTGCAGATCGCGTTGATCTCCGGCTTCACCCCGAGGCGCACCTCCGAATAGATCCGGATCGGCAGCGTCGCCGAGCCCGGGCCGGTGGTGAAGCTGGCGATGACGAGATCATCCAGCGACAACGTGAAAGCCAGCATCCAGCCGGCGGCGATGGCGGGCCACAGCAGCGGCAGCGTCACGGCGACGAAGGCACGCAGGGGATCGCGGCCGAGATCCATCGCCGCCTCCTCCAGGCTGCGGTCGATGGCGGCAAGGCGCGATTGCACCACCACGGCGACGAAGCACATGGTCAGCGTGGTGTGGGCGATGGTGACGGTCCAGAAGCCGCGTTCGGCGCCGAGCGCCACGAACAACAGAAGCAACGACAGCCCGCTGATCACCTCGGGCATCACCAGCGGCGCGTAGAGCATGCCGGACATCAGCGTGCGGCCGCGGAAGCCGGCGCCGCGCGTCAGCGCGATGGCGGCCAGCGTGCCGAGCAGTGCCGCGAGCGTCGCCGAGACCATGCCGACGCGGGCGCTCATCCAGGCGGCGTCGAGCATCGCGCGGTCGTTGAAGAATTCGCTGTACCAGCGCGTCGACCAGCCGCCCCAGACGGTAACGAGGCGCGAGGCGTTGAACGAATAGATCACCAGGATGACGATCGGCAGATAGAGGAACGCGAAGCCGAGCGCTAGCGAGGTAATGTTGAAGCGGGACAGTTTCATCGCGCGTCATGCCCGCGAAGGCGGGGACGACGGGTGGAATGCTGCGGTGATTTTGCGATCATCACCGCGCCTCCAGCTGGCGGCGTTGCAACTGGTCGTAGATCACCAGGGGCACCAGCAACAGGGCGAGCAGCACCACGGCGACGGCCGAGGCCACCGGCCAGTCCTTGTTGGTGAAGAATTCCAGCCACAACGTCTGGCCGATCATCAGCGAGTCCGATCCCGCCAGCAAGTCAGGGATGACGAACTCGCCGACGATGGGTATGAAGCAGAGCAGCGCGCCGGCGCCGATGCCGCGCAGCGACAGCGGCACGGTGACCAGCCAGAACGCGTCGATGCGCGAGACGCCGAGATCGGCGGCGGCCTCCAGCAGCGCCGGGTCCTGCTTCGCCAGCGTGGCGTAGAGCGGCAGGATCATGAACGGCAGATAGGAGTAGACAATGCCGAGGAACATCGCGCTGTCGGTGGACAGCCACACCACCGGCGCTGAGACCACATGCAGCGCCAGCAGGACTTTGTTGAGCAGGCCGTCGTGCTGCAGGATGTTGATCCAGGCATAGATGCGGATCAGGAACGAGGTCCAGAACGGCACGATCACCAGCATCATCGCGACGCCCTGCCAGCGCTTCGGCAGCCGTGCCATCGCATAGGAGATGGGATAGCCGATCACGAGCAGGAGGATGGTCGAGCCGCCGGCGACCAGCACCGAGCGCAGATAGGAGGCGACGTAGAGATTGTCCGACGTCAACAGCCGGAAGTTATCGAGCGACAGCGCCGCGAAGGAAGCCTTCAGGCCACTGACGCCATCGCCGAGACCGAACAGCGGCAGATAAGGCGGCTGCGCGATCGCGGTCTGCGACAGGCTGATCTTCACGACGAAGGCGAACGGCACCAGGAAGAACAGCACCATCCAGACGTAAGGCAGGATCGCCGCGCGCCGCGCCGGTGCGGTGAAGATGTCGCGCGCGCTCATCGCTCCAGCACCACGCAGTCGTCGGGCGCAAACCACGCCACCACGCGCTGGCCGATCGAATAGGCATCGACATCGAGCCGCGCGGTGTTGGCCAGCGCCACGCGCAGGGTCGCGCCATGGTCGAGGGTGACCTTGTAGACCGATAGACCGCCGAGATAGCCGACTTCGGCCACGACGCCTTCGAGGCTGTTCATGCCGCCGCCGATGCCGAGATCCGCCGCGGGGCCGCGCCGCGACAGCCGGATCTTTTCCGGCCGGATGGCGACGCAGACGACATTGCCCGGCAGCGGCGGGCGCGGTTCGGCGGCGAACAGCGTGCCGGTGTCGCGGCCGGCGATGGTGAGGCGGTGCGCGTCGCGGTAGGTCACCTCGCCCTCGATGATGTTGATGTCGCCGACGAACTCGGCGATCCAGCGCGACGCCGGCGCCTCGTAGAGTTGCCGCGGCGTCGCCACCTGCTGCAGCCGGCCGTCCTTCATCACCCCGATGCGGTCGGCCATGGTCATGGCCTCGTCCTGGTCGTGGGTGACGATGACGAAGGTGGTGCCGAGCTGGCGCTGCAGCGCCATCAGTTCGGCCTGGGTCTCGCCGCGCAGCTTCTTGTCGAGCGCGGCCAGCGGCTCGTCGAGGAGCAGCAGTTGCGGCTGCCGCGCCAGCGCGCGGGCCAGCGCCACGCGCTGCCGCTGGCCGCCGGAGAGCTGGTCCGGCCGGCGCCGCTCCATGCCCTGCAGCTTGACCAGTGCCACCATCTCGGCGACGCGGTCGTCGATGCCGGCGCGGGTCAGTCCGGCGGTCTTCAGGCCGAAGCCGATATTGTCGCGCACGTTGAGATGCGGAAACAGCGCGTAGTTCTGGAACATCATGTTGACGGGCCGCCGATGCGGCAGCACCGGCGCGATGTCGGCGCCGTCGAGTTCGATGCGGCCGCTGTCCGGCGTCTCGAAGCCCGCCAGCATGCGCAGCAGCGTGGTCTTGCCGCAGCCCGAGGGGCCCAGCAGTGCGAAGAATTCGCCGGCCTGGATATCCAGCGACAGGCCGTCGACGGCGGTGAAGGCGCCGAAGGACTTGCGGACGCCATCGATGCGCAGCAGCGGTGTCGGATAGGCGATCGCCAGGTCATCATCGGCGGGCTTCGGGGCGATCATGCCGGGAGGAATCGTCATGATTGCAACCTAGCGACCGAACGCCGCCGGCTCAACGGCCGCGCGACGCTCCGCCTAGCCGACCTTGCGGACCACGGCCTTGGATGAGCCGCGGCCGACCATGCCGCCATATTGGGCGATCGGTGCGGGGCGGCCGATGAAATAGCCCTGCACGCCGTCGCAGCCTTCATTGGCGAGGAAGCCCAGCTGCTCGTGGGTCTCGACGCCCTCGGCGATCACCGAGACGCCGAGGCCATGGCCGAGCCCGATCACCGCGCGGACGATGGCCGCCGATTGCGGGTTGCGGCCGAGATTGATGACGAAGGCGCGGTCGATCTTCATCTTGTCGAACGGGAACGCCTGCAGATAGGTCAGCGACGAATAGCCGGAGCCGAAATCGTCCATCGAGATGCGCACGCCCAGCGCCTTGAGCTGGCGCAGCAGGGCCACGCCGCGGTCGAAATCCTCGATCAGCACGCCTTCGGTGATCTCCAGTTCGAGCCGCCCCGGCTGCAGCCCGGTCTCGATCAGGATCGAATGCACCAGCGCCACGAGGTCGCCATGGGCGAATTGCGCCGGCGACAGGTTGACCGCAATCTGCAGCGGCACCGGCCACGACGCCGCCTCGCGGCAGGCCTGGCGCAGGATCCATTCGCCCATTTCGACAATCAGCCCGCTTTCCTCGGCCAGCGGAATGAAGTCGCCGGGCGGGACGAAGCCGCGGGTCGGGTGGATCCAGCGCGCCAGCGCCTCGAAGCCGGTGATGTCGGCATCGGTGATGCCGCGTGCGGCGCGGGCCTGCGGCTGGTAATGCAGCGACAATTCGCCGTTGCGGATCGCCACCGAGAGATCCTGATGCAGCACGCGGCGGTCGCGCAATTGCTGATCCATCTGCGGCTCGAACACGCTGATCGAGCCGCGCGACTGCGCCTTGGCGCGGAACAGGGCCGCGCCGGAATTGGCCAGCAGCGACGCGGGGTCCTGACCGTCGCGCGGGTAGAGCGAGATGCCGATGGTCACGGTGGTGCGGACCAGCCGCTCGTCGATGGCGAATTCCGCGGCCAGCGCCGCCGAGATGCGCTCGGCGACGCAGCGCCCGGCCTCCGGCTGCCCGCCGTCGATGATGACGCCGAACTCGTCGCCGCCGAGCCGCGCCACCACGCCGCCGGCCACCGCCGCCTCGATGCGGCGCGACGCCTCGACCAGCAGGCGGTCGCCGGTGGCGTCGCCGAACACGTCGTTGATTTCCTTCAGCCCGTCGAGGTCGATGGACAGCACGGCGAACTGTTCGGCGGACTCGCTGCAGGCGTCGATCATCTGCGCCAGCGCCTGCAGGAAGGCGACGCGGTTCGGCAGGTCGGTGAGCCCGTCATGATAGGCCATGTGCGCCATGCGGGCTTCGGTCTGGCGCCGGTCGGTGACGTCCTCATGGGTCTTGATGAGGTACTGCGCCTCGCCGTCCTCGCCCTGCACCGTGGCGCGGCGCGTCAGGAACAGCCGCAGCCCGTCGCGCGTGCTGATCGGATGCTCCTCGGCGATAGGCACCCGGCTCCTGATCGCGGCCTGGTCGCGGGCGACGATCAGCTTCGCCTCCTCCGGCCGCAGCATCTCGGGCACCGTCATGCCGATGGCATCCTCGCGGCGGCGGCCCATGATGACCTCGGCGCCGCGGTTGGCGAACAGATAGCGGCCGGTGGCGACGTCCTGCACCATCAGCGAGACCGGGATATTGTCGAGCACGGTCTCGAGGAACTGCTTGGTCTTCGCCAGCTCCTTGGACAGTGACTTGCGCTCGGTGACGTCCTCGAACAGCGCCACCAGGAACGACGGCTCGCCCTGCCCGTCGGCGACCACCACGCGGGTGGTCGCCAGCATCCGCGTCGCCGCGCCGCGCTCGATGGCGAATTCGCTGCGGCATTCGCCGCGCATCTCGAGCGCCAGCGCATCGATTTTGGCGATGGCCTTGGCGGTGGCGTCGGTGAAGATCTGGTCAGGCCGCTTGCCGACGATCTTGTCGCGCGGCAGCCCGGAATAGGTCTCGAAGGCGCGGTTGGCGAAGATGTAGCGGCCGTCGTCGATGGTCTTGGCGGCGACGCAGACCGGAACGTGGTCGAGCACCGATTCCAGGAACTGTTTGGTGGTGGCGAGCTCGCGTTGCAGGAAGCGCTGCTCGGTGCAGTCCTCGTGGATGCCGATGGTCCCGCCATTGGGCAGCGCGCTGAGCTTGACGCGCACCGAGCGGCCGCCGGGCAGCTCTGCGACGTGTCCGTCGGGCGCGCTGCTCGTATCGTAGAACCGCTCGGTCGCGGCATCGAGCTTGCCGTTCCGGCGGCGCAGCTCGCGCAGCCCCTGCCCGGTGATGTCCTTCTTGATATCGGCGCGGGTCAGCCCGTAGATTTCGAGATAGCGGTCGTTGCAGAACACCACGCGCTTGTCGGCATCGACCATCACGATGCCCTGGCCGAGATGGTTCAGCGCGGAGCTGACCATGGCATTGCGGCGGAGCTGCTGGTTCTGCAGGCGGCGCAGCGACGAGGCGATCCACAGCGTGATGGCGACCAGGAAGGCGATGAAGATGCCGCCGCCGAGCAGCAGTTCGGCCACGCTTTGCGGGCCGGCTCCGGCGACGCCGGCACCCATGGCGTCCTCCGCCTGCGCCGCGCCGGCACTTGTCGTCGCGATGGCGACAAGGCATGCGATGGCGCTGACGCAGAATCCCGCCTTGCCACCTGCCTGCCAGAGCTTGCCAGCCATACCTCACCCGCGTATTCGCTGGGCAATGTCGTTTGCAGGTATTGGGATCAGGTAAATGCGAATGGGTACAACCGCAGAATGCCGCGTCGAACGGGGGTCATCCACGCTTATGCTTAACGGAGCGCTAACGCGCCGGGCCGGCGCCCTCACCGATGGCGGGATCCATGGACAAGGTTGAATGCATCGTGGTCGGCGCCGGCGTGGTCGGCCTCGCCATCGCGCGAAAGCTGGCGCAGGCCGGGCGCGAAGTGATCGTGCTGGAGGCCGCGGACGCCATCGGCACCGTGACCTCGTCGCGCAACAGCGAGGTGATCCATGCCGGCATCTATTACCCCGCCGGCAGCCTGATGGCGCAGTTCTGCGTTGCGGGCAAGCACGCCCTCTATGACTACTGCCGCGAGCGCGGCATCGCGCATCGCAATACCGGGAAGCTGATCGTCGCCACCCGCGCCGAAGAGATCGCCCGTCTGCAGTCGATAAAAGCCCATGCCGAGGCCAACGGTGTCCATGACCTCGGAGTGCTGTCCAGCGCCGAGGCCCGCGCGCTGGAGCCGCAGCTGGCCTGCGAGGCAGCGTTGCTGTC
>JBEVEC010000065.1:0-13855 GCA_040512975.1 Tardiphaga sp.
AAGATCACGCCGCGGTCTTGTCCACCACGGTCAGCACCCCGCGCCGAATCTGGTCCTCCTCGATGGACTCGAACAGCGCCTTGAAATTCCCCTCACCAAATCCATCGTCACCCTTGCGCTGGATGAACTCGAAGAAGATCGGTCCGATTGCATTGGCCGAGAAGATCTGCAGCAGCACCTTGGTCTCGCTGCCGTTCACCACGCCCTCGCCGTCGATCAGGATGCCGTTCTTCTCGAGCCGCGGCACGTCTTCGCCATGCTTCGGCAGCCGCGCGTCGATCTTCTCGAAATAAGTCTGCGGCGGCGCTGGCATGAACGGCAGGCCGTCCGCGCGCAGTTTTTCGATGGTCGAATAAATGTCCTTGATGCCGCAGGCGATGTGCTGGATGCCCTCGCCGCGATAGGTGTTGAGATATTCCTCGATCTGCCCGGCGTCGCCCGCATCCTCGTTGATCGGAATCCGGATCTTGCCGTCCGGGCTGGTCAGCGCCCGCGAGAACAGACCGGACGCGCGACCCTCGATGTCGAAGAAGCGGATCTGGCGAAAGTTGAACAGCTTGGTGTAGAAGCCGGTCCACACATCCATGCGCCCGCGATGGACGTTGTGGGTGAGGTGATCGAGATAGAACAGCCCGGCGCCTTCCGGCCGCGGATCGCGTGCGCCGAGCCATTCGAATTCATGGTCATAGGCCGAGCCCTTGGCGCCGTAGCGATCGATGAAATACAAAACACTCCCGCCGATGCCCTTGATGGCCGGCACGTCGAGTGTCTTCTGCGCCGCGGTCGCATCGGCCGGTTCGGCGCCGAGCGAGATCGCCCGGTCGTAGGCCTGCTGCGCATCGACGACGCGGAACGCCATCGATGGCGCGCAGGGGCCATGCGCCGCGACGAAATTGAAGCCGTGGGTGCCCGGCTCTTCGTTGACGAGATAATTGATGTCGCCCTGGCGATAGACAGTGATCGCCTTGGTCCTGTGCCTGGCCACTGGGGCGTAGCCCATCAGCTTGAATAGCGCGTGCAGTTCGGCGGGATTGGGATGCGCGTATTCGACGAATTCGAAGCCGTCGGTGCCCATCGGGTTGTCGGTCGTGATAGTGGCGGCCGGTGCGTCGTGCGGAAACGGACCCATGATGAACTCCCAAGCTGATTGCGGACTTCTGTTGCCTGGAGTGTCGGCGGTTTTTCACGCAAGGTGCATGCAAACGGGAGCGGGTTATGGCATGCTGATGCACACTTCGTGCATCCAATGGGCATTTCGCGCATGATCCCGGTAGACGCCTTCGATCTCAAGATGCTGGCCGCGCTGCAGACGGACGGTCGGCTGACCAATCAGCAGCTCGCCGATGCCATCGGGCTGTCAGCCTCGCAATGTTCGCGCCGTCGGATGCGGCTGGAGGACGATAAGGTGATCGCCGGCTATCACGCCGACCTGTCGCCCGAAGCCCTCGGCTTCGGTGTGGTCGCCTTCATCCAGGTGACGCTGGCGACGCACTCCCCCGATAACGCCAAGAAATTCCGCGCGCTGGTGGCGCGGGTCGACGAGATCCAGGACGCCTATTCGCTCACGGGCGACGCCGACTACGTACTGAAGACCGTGCTGCGCGACCTCAAGGGCTTGTCCGACCTCGTCAACAACGTGCTGATGCCGCACCAGAGCGTGGCCCATGTGCGTTCGTCCATCGTGCTGGACCGGCTGAAGGAAACGTCGCGGCTGCCGCTGAAGAGCGTGCGTGAGAGATGAGAAACGTGAACCCTCAACGAGTCGTCCCCGCGAAGGCGGGGACGACGGATGTGTAGCGTCACCGCTTCGTCGGATCGAACCGCTTCTCCAGCCCCTTCCAGCAATCCGCATAATCGCTCTGCAACGTCCCCGTGGTCGCTGCGAATTCCGTCACCCGCTGCGGATAGCGGGTCTCGAACATGAAGGCCATCGTTCCTGTCAGCTTGACCGGCTTCAATTCGCTGTTGCTGGCGTGGTCGAACGCCTCGCGGTCCGGCCCATGCGGCAGCATCATGTTGTGCAGGCTGATGCCGCCCGGCGTAAAGCCCTGCGGCTTGGCGTCGTAGACGCCGTAGATCAGCCCCATGAATTCCGACATGATGTTCATGTGATACCATGGCGGCCGGAAGGTGTTTTCTGCCACCGCCCAGCGCTCGGGAAAGATCACGAAGTCGATATTCGCCGTGCCCGCGGTTTCCGACGGCGAGGTCAGCACCGTGAAGATCGACGGATCGGGATGGTCAAAGCCGATGGCGCCGACCGGCGAGAAGGTGCGCAGGTCGTATTTGTACGGCGCGTAATTGCCGTGCCACGCCACCACGTCGATCGGCGAGTGCGGCAGCTTGGTCATGAACAGCGCGCCGCCCCATTTCACATAGAGTTCGGTCGGCGTGTCCTTGTCCTCGTAGGCCGCCACCGGCGTCAGGAAGTCGCGGGCATTGGCGAGGCAGTTGGCGCCGATCGGGCCGCGCTCCGGCAGCGTGAAGGCGCCGCCGTAATTTTCGCAGAGATAACCGCGCGCCGGGCCGCCGGTGAGCTCGACGCGGAACTTGACGCCACGCGGGATCACCACGATCTCGCCGGGCTCAGCGTCGATGCGGCCGAATTCAGTGACGAACAGCAGTGTGCCCTGCTGCAGTACGAACAGCATCTCGCCGTCGGCATTGTAGAAGTGCTGGTCGACCATCGATGCGGTGATCAGATAGACATGCGCGGCCATGCCGGCCTGGGTGCCGGCGTCGCCCGCGGTGGTCATGGTCTGCACGCCCTGCAGGAAAGTCATGTCCTCCTTCGGGATCGGCGCCGGATCCCAGCGCAGCTGCGCGATCGGCAGATCGTTCTCGTGGCACGGCGCGGTGCGCCACAGCTTGCCGTCGGCCTTTGCGAAGCGGCCGGAATGGCGCACCGAGGGGCGGATGCGGTACAGCCACGAGCGCTCATTGGTGCCGCGCGGCGCGGTGAAGGGCGAGCCGGAGAGCTGCTCGGCATAGAGCCCGTAGGGCGCGCGCTGCGGCGAATTTCGGCCGATCGGCAGCGCGCCGGGCAAGGCCTCGGTCTCGAAGGAATTGCCGAAGCCGGACATGTAGCCCGGCGTCACGTTGACGGTGTTGCGGCTGATCAAATCGGGGCTGGTGTTGATGTTCATGTTATCCTCCCTGTAGCGCCGTCCACATCTCGCGGTCGCGCTCGGCGGTCCAGATCACGGGGTCGTCGATCCCCGAGGCCTCGTCAAAGGCACGGGAGACGTTGAACGGCAGACAGTGCTCATAAATGGCGAAGCTTGCAAATTTGGGATCCATCACCTCGCGCGTCGCCGCCATGGTGTCCTTCAGGCTCCAACCCTTGGCTACCGCGGTTTCGGCCGCGCCGTACAGTGACATCACAAAATCCCGTGTCATGGCGATGGCCTCGCGCGTGGTCGACAGACCCTTCAGCGCATCGCCGCGGCCCGGTGCAATCGCCTTTGGATTGAAGGCCCGGATCTCGTTCAGGGTCGATGGCCACTCGCGCAGCCAGGCGTCGCCGCAATAACACGCCGAATGATACTCGATCAGGTCGCCGGAAAACATCACTTCCGCATCCGGCACCCAGGCGACGATATCGCCCGACGTATGCCCGGCGCCAAGCTGCATCAGCCGCACCTCGCGCTTGCCGAGCCAGATCGACATCTCGCCCTCGAAGGCCAGCGTCGGCCAGGTCAGGCCCGGGATGCTTTCAGAGCCCTGGAACAGGCGCGGGAAGCGGCCGAATTCGGAATCCCAATCCTGCTGGCCGCGCTCCTGCACGAGACGCTGCGTCTCCAGCGACGACACCACGCCCTGCGCCTGAAAGGCCGAAGCGCCGAGCACACGGACGGCGTGGTAATGCGACAGCACGACATATTTGATCGGCTTGTCGGTGACGCTGCGCACGCGCTCGATCACCTTGTTCGCGAGCGCCGGCGTCGCCTGGGCGTCGAACACGATGCAGCCGTCATCGCCGACAATGACTGCCGAATTGGGATCGCCCTCGGCGGTGAAGGCGTAGAGGTCGGGGCCGATCTCGGAGAAGGTGATGGTCTTCTCGGCCATGTCGGTAGTGGATGCGAAGCCTTTGGTCATTTTTGTTTTCCTTTGAAATCACAATTCGTCATTCCAGCAATCTTCGCTTTGCCAACTTGATTGCCTCCGCCAAAACATCGGCATCACCGATGTGGTTGGCCAAAACCAGCACCAGCGTCGTATCAAGTGCGGCGCTTTGCTCGTCGCTCAGCCCGCGATGGGCCTCGATGATCTGGCGATAGGCGGCGTCGGGATCGGCGAAATTCGAGCGCGTGGATAACGGCATGCGGCGTCCTCACGCCCGCCCGCTGGCGCGGGCCACCGCGGCGGAGACCGCCTGCGGCGTCGGGTGATGAAAGCGCGCCGCCACATAGCCGTCGGGTCGCAACAGATAGGTGGAGCCCGGCTGCGCGCCATAGCGCGTCCCGAACAGCCCGGACGCGTCGCGCAGCCGGGCATCGTCGCCGATCACCAGGCGCGCAACGCCGTCGGGCAGATCGATGGCCGCGACGTCCGATTGCACCACGGTGAAGCCGCGGCCGGCTTGCGCAAAACATTCCGACAGGAACACATGCGCGCCGTCGTTGGTCGCGAGCGGCACGTCGGGCATATGCGTGCCCGGCTGCACGCCGGCGTCCCAGTCCGCTTCGTCCTGGGTCGACAGCTCCGAGCGATAGACCGACGGCACCGACAGCCGGCCGCCATTGATCATGCGCTTGGCGAAATCGGCGTCCCGGGCCAGCGCCAGCACCGCTTGGCGCATCCGGCGCTCCTGGGCTGACTGCGGCGCGATGAAATCGGTGGCGCGCGTCGAGGCGCGGATATTGTCGTCCGCCGCAGCGCCACGCTCGTGATCGTAGCTGTCCAGCAAAGACGCAGGCGCCTCGCCGCGCAAAATCATCGCCAGTTTCCAGGCGAGATTTTCAGCGTCCTCGAGGCCCGAATTTGCGCCGCGCGCGCCGAACGGCGAGACCTGGTGCGCGGCGTCGCCAGCGAAGATCACGCGCTCATGCACGAAGCGCTGCATGCGGCGGCACTGGAATTTGTAGAGCGAGATCCATTCGAAATCGAAAGCATCATGGCCGAGCATGCGCGCGATCCGCGGCCGCACGCGGTCCGGCCGGCGCTCGACCGCGGCATCGGCGTCGGGACCGAGCTGCAGGTCGATGCGCCAGATGTCGTCGGGCTGGCGATGGAGCAGCGCCGACTGCCCGCTGTGGAACGGCGGATCGAACCAGAACCAGCGTTCGGTGGGAAAGTCCGCGGTCATCTTCACGTCGGCGATCAGGAACTGGTCCTCGAACGTCTCGCCGGTGAAATCCGCGCCGACCATCCCGCGCAGCCCCGAGCGCGCGCCGTCGCAGGCCACCACGTAATCCGCGCGCAGCGCGTAGGAACCGTCCGGCGTCTCGATGGTCAGCTCGGCATGATCGTTATGCTGCGTCAGTGCGATGACCTTGTTGCGCCAGCGCAGGTCGATCGCCGGCATCGCCAGCACACGATCGACCAGAAAGGCTTCGGCGTAATACTGCTGAAGGTTGATGAAGGCCGGCATCTTGTGGCCGTCTTCCGGCAGCAGATCGAACTGGGTGACAAGGTCCGGGCCGCAAAAGATCTTGCCGACCTTCCACACCACACCTTTATCGATCATGCGGTCGGCGACGCCGAGGCGGTCCCAATATTCCAGCGAGCGTTTGGAGAAGCAGATGGCGCGGGAGCCGTCGCCGATGCGGTCGGCGTCGTCGAGCAGCACCACGCGCTGGCCGCGCTGCGCCAGGTCGATCGCCAGCGACAGGCCGACGGGACCGGCGCCCACCACGACGACGGGATGACGGGCGGCATCGACTGCTGACCGGCTTTGATCCGCATGACGCCGATAGGCGAATTGCAGTGCAGGCTGCGCCATCGGGCCGCCTCTCCCTGAATATCTGCGACTCTGCGGCCGCCTTGTTGGCGCCGACTAAACGCCGGGACACCGTGATCGTCAACCGGGCGCCGATCGCCGTTGCGATCAATGGCCGCATTGAAACGACAACGCGGCTCGATCGTTAGCTGTGCAGATGTTTGATTGCCTCTGTTGCGTGGACTAGGATTGCCGTGGCGCGAGCTGGATCGGCGCCGCTGCCCGGACTTCCCCCCGATGAAAACTGGTTTCGCGCTGATTGCCCTCATGACACTGACGCTGGTCCTGCCGCGGCAGGCCCATGCCGTAGACAGCGCAACCGGGCGTGTGGCGCTGGTGATCGGCAACGCCAGATATCCCGACGCCGAAGCGCCGCTGAAAGAGTCGATCAATGACGCGCGCGATATCGCCGATGAGTTGAAGCGCGACGGTTTCGACGTCGAGATCGGCGAGAACCTGCCCAGCGACGGCATGCGCCGCGCGCTGCAAGGCTTCTATGACAAGGTCAGGCCCGGCTCGGTGGCGTTGCTGTTCTTCAGCGGCTTCGGCATCCAGTCGGCGCGGCAGAGCTACATGATTCCGGTCGATGCGCAGATCTGGAGCGAGCCGGACGTGCGCCGCGACGGTTTCAGCCTGGAGACCGTGCTCAACGAGATCCATGGCCGCGGCGCCGGCATCAAGATCGTGTTGATGGACGCGTCGCGGCGCAATCCGTTCGAGCGCCGGTTCCGCAGCTTCTCCGCCGGCCTCGCCCCGGTGATCGCGCCGCGCGACACGCTGGTGATGTATTCGGCGGCGCCGAGTTCGGTGGTCAGCGACGCCGGCGCCGAGCATGGCCTTTTCGTCGCCGAATTGCTCAAGGGCATCCGGGTTCCCGGGTTGACCGCGGAGCAGACCCTCAACAAGATCCGCATCAGCATCACCCGTGCCTCGCGCAGCGAGCAGGTGCCGTGGATATCGTCGTCGCTGGCGGACGATTTTGCCTTCACCGCGCCATCGGCGCAGGCCGCCGCGCCATCTCCGCCCGATCCGGCGCCGCAAGCCGGCGCCGTGGCACCTGCCGCGGCCCTTGCTGCCGCGGACCCGCCGCGCGAGGACGCCGGCATCGTCGCGGGGCTGGCCGAAGATCCCACCGTGAAATCGCTCAATGCCAGGCTCGCGGAAAAACCCGACGATGGCGCGGCGCTGTATCGGCGCGGTCAGGTCTTTGCCAGCAAGGGCGCCTATGCTTCCGCGCTGAAGGATTTTGATGCCGCCATCAAGCTGAGCCCGAAGGACGTCGAGGCGTTCAACAACCGCTGCTGGGTGCGCGCGGTGACCGATGATCTCATCGGCGCTCTGAAGGACTGCAACGAGGCACTGCGGCTGCGGCCAAGCTTCGTCGACGCGCTCGACAGCCGCGGGCTCGTCAATCTGAAAAACGGCCAGAGCAAGAATGCCGTTGCCGATTTTGACGACGCACTCAAAATGAATCCGCAACTGACCTCGTCGCTCTACGGCCGCGGCCTGGCCAAGCAGCGTCTGGGGCTGAAGGCCGAAGGCGACCTCGACGTCAGCAATGCCCGGGCGATGGATCCGGACATCGTCAAGGAATTCGCCGGCTACGGCGTGCGGTAGAAGCGTGGCGCGCTGACCGGCGCCCAAGCTTGGGCGACCGGCAATATGTTGTATAGATGCGGGAACGTGCGCACCGGTCGAACCCTTGGTGCCGTCATACCATGCGGACCGATCCCGAAATGAACGCCTTCCCCAGCTTGATCCGATTTGCAGGCGCCGCAGCCACGCTGCTGTCGGCTGCGTCGCCGTTGTGCGCCGCGGAAACCGTGCCCGGGCCCGCGACAACTGCGGCGATGGTGGTCGTGGCCAAGGCCACCAATGCTTGCTTCTCCGATCTGGTGCGCGTCACCGGCTTCGTGGTTCCGCGCCGCGAGGCACAGGTCAATGTGGACACCGAGGGGTCACGCGTTGCCGAGGTGCTGGTGCGCGAGGGCGACAAAGTCACGGACAATCAGGATCTGGCGCGGCTGACGACGCCAGGGGGCGGCCGCGCCGCCACACTGCGTGCGCCGGCCGCAGGGCTCGTGACCGCCGTCAGCACCGTGGCCGGCGCGCCGGCCTCGCCGCAGGCCGGACCCATGTTCCGGATCGCCATCAATGGCGAGCTCGAGCTCGACGCCGAGGTGCCCAGCATCCACATCCTCAAACTCAATCCCGGCGCCACCGCGCGGATCAGCCGCGACGGCGCCCCTGATATCGCCGGCAAGGTCCGCGTCGTGTCGCCGCAGATCGACCGCAGCACGCAGCTCGGCCATGTGCGGCTGTCGATATCAGGCAATCCCGCGATCAAGGTCGGCCTGTTCGCGCGCGCCGACATCGACGCCCGGCGCAGCTGCGGCGTCGCCGTGCCGCGCTCGGCGATCGATCACCTGACGGTCCAGGTGGTGAAGGACGGCACCATCGAAACCCGCCGCGTCCGCGCCGGCCTCGTATCCGAGACGTCGACCGAAATCCTGGAAGGCGTCGATGTCGGCGACAGCGTCGTGGCCGATGCCGGGACGTCACTGCATGACGGCGACAAGGTGCAGACCATGGTCGCCGACGACCTTGACCGCGGGCGGGTGCGCTGATGTCGCTGAATATCTCCGCCTGGTCGATCCGTCATCCGCTGCCGTCGATCGTGTTCTCCATCATCCTGCTGGCGCTGGGATGGATCTCCTTCACCAAGCTCGCCGTCACGCGCTTGCCGAGCGCCGACATACCCGTGGTTTCGGTCGCCGTGGCGCAGTTCGGCGCGGCGCCGGCCGAACTCGAAGCGCAGGTCACCAAGACCATCGAGGACGGTCTCTCGGGCGTCGAGGGCATCCGGCATATCGCGTCGTCGATCACCGACGGCCTTTCGGTCACCACGGTGCAGTTCGCGCTGGAAACCAACACCGACCGCGCGCTCAACGACGTCAAGGATGCCGTCACCCGCGTGCGCGCCAACCTGCCGCAGAACGTCAACGAGCCGCTGATCCAGCGCGTCGACGTCATCGGCCTGCCGATCGTGACCTATGCCGCGATCTCGCCGGGCAAGACGCCGGAGCAGCTGTCGTGGTTCGTCGATGACGTCGTCAAGCGCGCGCTGCAGGGCGTGCGCGGCGTGGCGCAGGTCGAACGCATCGGCGGCGTCGAACGCGAGATCCTGGTGTCGCTCGATCCCGACCGGCTGCAGGCCTCCGGCCTCACCGCGCTCGACGTGTCGCGGCGGCTGCGCGGCACCAATGTCGATCTCGCCGGCGGCCGCGCCGAGATCGGCAAGAACGACCAGGCGATCCGCACGCTGGCCGGCGCTAAGACGCTGAATGAACTCGCCGGCACGATGATCAGCCTGCCCGCCGGCGGCGAGGTGCGGCTCGAGGACCTCGGCACCGTCACCGACACCATCGCCGATCGCCGCACCTTTGCGCGCTTCAACGGCGAGCCCGTGGTGGCGCTCGGCATCAAGCGCTCCAAGGGCGCCAGCGACGTGGTGGTCGCAGCCGCCGTGCAGAAGCGCATCGACGCGCTGAAGGCGGCCTATCCCGACGTCGACCTGCGCCAGATCGACACCTCGGTGGATTTCACCAAGGGCAATTACGAGGCCGCGATCTCGACGTTGTTCGAGGGCGCGGCACTCGCCGTGATCGTGGTGTTCTTCTTCCTGCGCGACCTGCGCGCCACGGTGATCGCCGCGATCTCGCTGCCGCTGTCGATCTTCCCGGCGTTTTGGGCGATGGACCTGCTCGGCTTCTCGCTCAACCTCGTCAGCTTCCTCGCCATCACGCTGTCCACCGGCATCCTGGTCGACGACGCCATTGTCGAGATCGAGAACATCGTGCGCCATATTCGCATGGGCAAGTCGCCCTATCGCGCGGCGCTGGAAGCCGCCGACGAGATCGGCCTCGCGGTGATCGCGATCTCGCTCACCATCATCGCGATCTTCGCGCCGGCCTCCTTCATGTCGGGCATCGCCGGGCAGTTCTTCAAGCAGTTCGGCATCACCGTTTCGGTGCAGGTGTTCTTCTCCCTGCTCGCCGCGCGCTTCATCACCCCCGTGCTGGCCGCCTATTTCCTCAGGGACCATCCGCACGCCGATCCGCCGCCCGGGCGCATCCTGCGGAGCTATCAGCGCCTCGTCACGCTGTCGGTCGAGCGCTACTACACCACGGTGCTGATAGGGCTTGCGGTGTTCGTGCTGTCGATCTGGAGCATCCATCTCTTGCCGCAGGGTTTCCTGCCGGCGCAGGACACCGCGCGCTCGCTGCTGGCGATGGAATTGCCGCCGGGTTCGCAGCTCGGCTATACCGAAAAGGTCACCGAGGACATCGTCGCGCGGCTGCGCAAGCGGCCGGAAGTGAAGAGCGTGTTCGTCGATGGCGGGCACGTGCCGCCCGGCACCTATGAGGTGCGGCGTGCGGCGCTGATCATCAACTACACGCCGAAGAGCACGCGCGATAGCGCGCATACCCAGCGGCTGATGGAGCTGGAGATCAGCCGCGAGCTCGAGAACGTGCCGGATATCCGCTACTGGTTCCTCGACGAGAACGGGTTGCGCGCTGTCTCCCTGGTGGTGACCGGCGCCGACAGCGCCATCGTCGGCAATGTCGCCGCCGAGCTGGCGACGCAGATGAAGCGCATCCCGATCATCTCCAACGTGATCCCCGAAACCTCGCTGGACCGCCCGGAGCTGCGCGTGCAGCCGCGCGCCGATCTGGCGGCGCGGCTGGGCGTCTCCACCGAAAGCCTGTCGGAAACCATCCGCGTCGCCACCATCGGCGATGTCGGCCCGGCGCTGGCGAAATTCGATACCGGCGACCGGCTGGTGCCGATCCGCGTCCAGCTCGAGGACAGTGCCCGCGCCAGCTTCCAGACCCTCGAGCAATTGCGCGTGCCGCTTGGCGGCGGCCGCGGCGGCGTGCCGCTGTCGGTGGTCGCCGATATCAAGCTCGACCAGGGGCCGACCAGCATCAACCGCTACGACCGCGTGCGGCAGGCGACGGTCGCCGCCGATCTCGTCGGCTGCGCGGCACTGGGCGATGCGCTGAAGCAGATCTATGCGCTGCCCGTGATGAAGACGCTGCCGAAGAATGTCAGCGTCAAGCAGTCCGGCGATGCCGAGAGCCTCAACGAGCTCGCCGACGGCTTTGCCACCGCGATCTCGGCGGGGCTGATGATGGTCTATGCGGTGCTGGTGCTGCTGTTCGGCACCTTCCTGCAGCCGATCACCATTCTGTTCTCGCTGCCGCTGTCGATCGGGGGCGCCATCCTGGCGCTGCTGGTCACCGGCAAGCAGCTCACCACGCCGGTGTGGATCGGCATCCTGATGCTGATGGGCATCGTCACCAAGAACGCCATCATGCTGGTGGAGTTCGCCATCGAGGCGATGCGCGAAGGCAAGCCGCGCGAGATCGCCATCATCGACGCCGGCATGAAGCGCGCGCGGCCGATCGTGATGACCACCGTCGCCATGGCCGCCGGCATGATGCCCTCGGCGCTGGCCTTCGGCGCCGGCGGTGAATTCCGCTCGCCAATGGCGCTGGCGGTGATCGGGGGCCTGATCTTCTCCACGGTGCTGTCGCTGATCTTCGTGCCGGCGATGTTCATGATGATGGACGATGTCGGCAACACCGCATGGCGGTGGGGCAGGAAGCTGATGATCTCGGGCGGCGAAGACGACCGCCCGATGCAGCCGCCGGCGAAGGAGCCGCGATAGATGCGCAGGACCATGCCGATCCGCCGTCTCGCCACATGCCGGGCCGCTCTGCTCGGCGTCGCATCGTTGCTATCCTGCGCGGCGCGTGCGGCCGACGAGCCGATCGTGCCGCGGGGCGCCGCGGTGACCGTGCTGACGGCGGCGAAGACATGTTTCGCGGCCACCGTCGAAGTGTCGGGGCTGCTGATGCCACGCGACGAGGTGGCCGTCCGTCCGGACCGGCCGGGATTGAAGGTCGCCGAGGTGATGGTCGATGCCGGCGACAACGTCACCGCCGGACAGGTCCTGGCCCGACTGACGGCGCCTGACGGCGGCTCCGTGCAAATACAGGCGACGGCGGCCGGCCTGGTCAGCGCGGCGACGGCGGTGGTCGGCACCATGGCCTCGGGCAAGGGCGAAGCGCTGTTCAGCATCATCCCGCGCAGCGAATTCGATTTCATCGGCCAGGTGCCGACCCGCGATTTGCCACGGCTCAAAGCCGACCAGCCGGTGACCGTGAAGGTGATCGGCGCCGGCGAGATGGATGGCCGCGTGCGCCGCGTCGCGTCCAGCGTCGAGCCGAATAGCCAGCTTGGCCAGGTGATCGTGCAGATCGGTGGCACGCGACGTCTGATGAGCAACGCCTATGCGCGCGCGATCATCAAGACCGGCGAGAGCTGCGGCATCGCCGTGCCGCTGACGTCGATCCTCTATGGCAGCGGCGGCACCGTGGTGCAGGTGGTGCGGCGCCAGCGCGTCGAAACGCGGCGGGTCGAGGTCGGGTTGATGTCGGGCGGGCAGATCGAGGTCCGCGAGGGATTGAGCGACGGCGACGTCGTCGTCGCCCGCGCCGGCGCGTTGTTGCGCGAGGGCGACATGGTGCGGCCGGTGACGGCGGATGGGAAGTAGCGCAGCTTCGCCACACCGACTGGTGTCATCACCCGCGAAAGCGGGTGATCCAGCAAATGCAGGCTATCATGTTCATCCGACAGCGACGGTGATTGCTGGGTCGCCCGATCCAGCGGGCGATGACATCTTGGGGCGATGGTCTTGGTTTAGCTGCCGGCCCCGAATGTTACATCATCCACCAGCGATGACGAGATCGCGGGCACCTGCTGACCATCCGTCGCGCGCGTGACGGCGGCGCGGGTGCGGGTGAAGGCGTCTTCCGCGCTCACGGGTTTGCTGTCGAGATTGCGCAGCAACTCCGTCACGAGAACGCTGTTCTGGCCCCCGGCGTCGTCGGCAACGGTGCCGGGCGAGGCGGAGGACAGCACCAGTGCATTGTCCGCCGCAACGATCGGCGCAAGGCCGCGCGAATAGCCGCGAAAGCGCCGCTCATAGGGATTGCGGCGCGAGGCGTCGAGCACCACCAGCTTGGCCTGGGCGCCGCTATCCTTCAGGGCGCCGAGCACGCTCTCGATGCTGGTGCCGTCGCGCTGGATGTCGCGTTCCTTCCAGATCGCGGCATCGACCGGGATCATGTAGCTCTCGCGGCCGACCTGCACGCCGTAGCCGCCGAAATACACCATCACCACGGATTGCGGCTTGATCTTCGCCTTGAGGCGCGCCACCGCGCGGGCCATGTCGTCGCGGGTGGCGTCCTCCACCACATCGACATCGAAGCCGTCATGGCGCAACGCCGCCGTCACCGCGCGGGCATCGTTGATCGGTTGCGCCAGCGGCGCACCGGCGTCGGGATAGTGTCCATTGCCGATCACCAAAGCGACGCGTGCAATCGCGCCCGCATCGGCCCGGCTGGCGGCCGCAGCGATGGCCGCGTCGGCCGAGCGCTTGTTGAGCGCGGCATGCGCACCGATCGCCAGCGAAGCCAGGCCAAGGCAAGCGATGGCGATGACAAGCGAACGGGAGATGCGAAATTTCCGTAGAGCCATGACGATCATTCCTGTCCGTCGTGCACGCGCGACGCTTGAGTCGCGCATCATTCGACTTAGGTTTGACGGGATGCCAGAGCAATGATCAGAGATTGCGCTGAATTTGCGGCATCGCAATAAATGGGTATTAGCGTGCCGCCGGCATCGTATCAAGCGGGCATGCAGCCGGCTTATGGCAGACTTGCTGACCTTTCGACCGTGTCATCAGGCGGTCGCCGCATGCTGCTTTATCGCGCGAAGTTGAACTACCTGCACTGGCGCCAACGGCGAATTGTCCGCACTGTCCGGGCATGCGCATATTCC
>JBEVEC010000079.1:0-6028 GCA_040512975.1 Tardiphaga sp.
CGCGGACCTCGCTCATGAACTTGTCGATCGAGAACACGATCGCCATGCCCGGCACCAGGCGCGGATCGACCACCGACAGCGTCGCCGCCAGCGTGATGAAGCCGGCGCCGGTGACGCCCGAGGCGCCCTTCGACGTCAGCATCGCCACGATCAGGATCGTGATCTGCTGGCCAAACGACAGGTCGACGCCAAGTGCCTGGGCGATGAACAGCGTCGCCAGGGTCATGTAGATATTGGTGCCGTCGAGGTTGAAGGAGTAGCCCGTGGGGACCACGAGGCCCACCACCGACTTCGAACAGCCGAGGCGTTCCAGCTTGGCCATCAACTGCGGCAACGCGCTTTCCGACGACGAGGTGCCGAGCACGATCAGCAGCTCGTCCTTGATGTAGGCGATGAACTTGAAGATGTTGAAGCCGACGAAGCGCGCGATCAGGCCGAGCACGACGACCACGAACAGCGCCGCGGTGGCATAGAACAGCACGATCAGGCTGAGCAGGTTGGTCAGCGCCGCCGGACCGAACTTGCCGATGGTGTAGGCCATCGCGCCGAACGCGCCGAGCGGCGCCGCCTTCATGACGATGGCGATGACGCCGAACACCGCATGCGACGTATCGTCGATGATGTCGCGCAGCTTGTGGCCGCGCTCGCCGAGCGCCATGATGGCGAAGCCGAACAGGATCGCGAACAGCAGAACCTGCAGGATGTCACCCTTGGCGAACGCACCGACGACGCTGTCCGGAATGATGTTGAGCACGAAGTCGACCGACTTGGTCGCTTCCGCCTGCTTGACGAAGCCGTTGACGGCCGCGTTGTTGGGATCGATCTTGGTGGCGAGGCCGTGGCCGACCTGGAACAGGTTGCCCATCACCAGGCCGAGAACCAGCGCAAAGGTCGAGACGATCTCGAAATAGACCAGAGCCTTGACGCCGACGCGCCCGACTTTCTTGGCATCCTGGATGTGGGCGATGCCGGAGACCACGGTACAGAAGATGATCGGCGTGATCACCATCTTGATCAGCTTGATGAAGCCGTCGCCCAGGGCCTTGATCCATTCGTTAGTGGCAATCTGCGGCTCGAGCCAGCCGACCAGAACGCCGATCACGATGGCGATCAGAACCTGAATATAGAGCACCTTGTACCAGGGCTTGGCTGCCGGAGCCGCAGCGCGCGTTCCCACCGTCCCTGTCGTCGTCACCGCCGTCATCGCACGTCCACTCCCTGATTTTCTCGGTCTGAGCGCGTCATTAGCTACCCAGACGGCCGTCTGCAAGCCGCCACGCGGAATTAGTTATACGACTAACGAACTAATTGGAGGGGGTGGCGATCGGTCCGGCGGAGATCGGCGAGATGACGTAGCCGAGGGACCAGAATTGCGCCCAGCACCGTCTTAACCACAGCACCTGCCAGAAAAGGAAGGATTCCGACGGACCAGGCCTTGGCGGGCCCAAGCCCGATGCCATAGGCCAGCCAGGCAAAGCCGGCGGCGAGAATGACAACATGCCCGATCGCCATCGCGACGATCATGCGGGCAAAGGAGCGATCCCAGCCGCGCGCGCTGAGCGCGCCCACGATCAGCGTCGCGGCAGCGAAGCCGAACAGGAAGCCCGCGGTCGGGCCGAACAGCGGCTTCGGGCCGCCGACTGGGCCGGCGAAGACCGGCAGCCCGAGCGCGCCGATCGCCAGATAGGCCACCACGGTGGCGACGCCGAGCGGCCAACCGTAAATAGCGCCGATCACGAGCACCACCAGCGTCTGCAATGTCATGGGCACGTAAGGTAGCGGCAGGTTGAGTTTGGCGGACGCTGCAAGCAGCAAGACGCCAACTACAAGCAGCCCGGCGCGGACGGCGAGCCTATGGTGCATGGGCGTCGCTCATTTCGGCCCGCCCTGCCCAAGCCATTTGCCGATGCGCGCTATCGCCTCATGCATGTCGGCGCTCGAACTCGCATAGGAGAAGCGGATATAGGACTTGCCATGGATCGGATCGAAGTCGCTGCCCGGCGTGGCGGCGACATGGGCCTGCTCCAGCATCTGCTTGGCGAAATCAAAACTGTCCGCGGTGAATTTCGAGACGTCGGCATAAAGATAGAACGCGCCGTCGGCCGGCAGGAAATCGGTGATGCCGGCCTTCGGCAGTCCCTCCACCAGGATGCGGCGGTTTTCCTGGTAGCCGTGCTTGATGTCTTCCATGGCGGCATGGCCGTCGAAGGCGGCTTCGGCGGCGATCTGCGACAATGTCGGCACCGAGATCGACAGGTTCTGCTGCAGCCGCTCCATCGACCGCACCAGGGGCTGCGGCACCACCATCCAGCCGACGCGCCAGCCGGTCATGCAGAAATATTTCGAGAACGAATTGATGACCAGCGCATTCGGCGACAGTTCCGCTGCGGTCACCGCCGGGAACGCATAGTCGAGGCCGTGATAGATCTCGTCGGAGATGAAACGGATGCCCTCGCTATCGGCGGCGGCGATCAGGCTCTCCAGCGCGGCGCGCGACATCATCGTGCCGGTGGGGTTCGCCGGACTTGCCACCAGCACACCCTTCAGTGGCTTCTCGCGATGCGCCTTGAGAAGGTCTTCCGGCGTCAGGGCGTGGCGCTTGTCGGCGTGGGTCTCGATCAGCACGGGCTCGCAGCCGAGCGCCGTGAGGATATGGCGGTACGGCGGATAGCCGGGCACGGTCACCGCAACGCGGTCGCCAGGCTCGAACAGCGCCAGGAACGACAGGATGAAGGCGCCGGACGATCCCGTGGTCACCACGATGCGTTCGGCATCGACCTCGCAGCCATAGACCTCTTGATAGTGCCGGGCGATGCGGGCGCGCAGCGACGGCGTGCCCAGCGCGGCGGTATATTCGATCCGGCCCTGGGCCAGCGCGGCCTGAGCTGCCGCGATCGCCACCTGCGGTGCGGGAGCCGCGGGCTGGCCGACCTCCATATGGATGACATGTCCGCCGGCGGCCTCGATGCGGGCCGCTGCGGCCATCACGTCCATCACCATGAAAGCGGGAACATCGCTGCGGCTGGAGGCCGCCAACAGGCCCTGCGCGCGGGTCTTGATGATCGTATCCTGCATCGAAATCTGCTATCTGCGCGGCCATGTCACCACTTGCCCGGGAGGCCACGCCGCGCTCCCGCCGCAATAATTCGCTTCGTACCGCTTAGCTCGAATCCGAACCACGGCCAATGATGAAAGCCCTGCCCCCGCAGACCGCACCGGCTGCCCGCCGCTCCTGGACGAAAGTCATCGCCCTGCTCGCCGCCGCGGCGCTGATGGGAACGCCGCCCGTGGCGCGCGCGCAAAGCAAGGGCCCGAACCTGCTGCGCGACGCCGAGATCGAGCAGTTGCTGCGCGACTATACGCGGCCGATCCTGCGCGTGGCCGGGCTCGAGAAGCAGAACATCCAGGTGGTCATCATCAACGATTCCACCTTCAACGCCTTCGTCGCCGACGGCCGGCGCATCTGCGTCAATTACGGCGCGTTGATGCAGTCGCAGACGCCGAACCAGTTGATCGGCGTGCTGGCTCACGAAACCGGCCATCTAGCCGGCGGCCATCTTTCAAAACTGCGCGAGCGCCTTGCGGAAGCTCAGACCTCGATGATCGTGGCCATGCTGCTCGGTGTCGGCGCCATGGCGGCCGGCGCGCGCGGCGGCAATTCCAACGGCAGCATGGGCAATATCGGCGCGGCCGCGGTCGCCGCCCCGCAGGCGATGATGATGAACACGATGCTGTCCTACCAGCGGCAGCAGGAGGAGAATGCCGACCGCGCCGGCGTCAAGTTCCTCACTGCGACCGGGCAGTCGCCGAAGGGCATGTACGACACCTTCAAGCGCTTCGGCGACGACAGCCTGTTCGCCGCGCGCGGCGCTGATCCGTATATGCAGTCGCATCCGATGCCGCGCGAACGCGTCGCCGCGCTCGAAGAGCTGGCGCGGTCGAGCCCGTACTGGGACAAGAAGGACGACCCGGCGCTGCAGCTGCGCCACGACCTGATGCGCGCGAAAACCTCGGGCTTCATGGAGCAGCGCGACACCGTGATGCGGCGTTATCCGCCGTCGGACACCAGCCTGCCCGCGCAATATGCCCGCGCCATCTCGACCTATCGCCACGGCGATCTGCGCACCGCCGTCGAGCAGATCGATGCGCTGATCAAGGTGCAGCCGAACAATCCGTATTTCCATGAGCTGCGCGGCCAGGCGCTGCTGGAGGGTGGCCGCCCGGCCGAAGCCGTGGCGCCGCTTCGCCGCGCGGTGCAATTGTCCGGCAATGCGCCGCTGATCGAGATGCTGCTCGGCCAGGCGCTTGTCGCCAGCGACAACAAGGCCACCACCGACGAGGCGATCCGCATTCTCAAGACCGCCATCGCGCGCGAGGGCGAGGCGCCGATCGGCTATACCCAGTTGGCGATGGCCTATGGCCGCAAGGGCGATCTCGCCGAAGCCGACCTCGCCTCGGCGCAGGCCGCGTTCCTGAGCGGCGACAACAAAACCGCCCGCGACCTTGCCTCCCGCGCCAAGGCCCGTTTCGCTGTCGGCACGCCCGGTTGGGTCAAGGCCGACGACATCATCGCAGCGAAGCTGCCGGGCAAGAATTAGTGTTGCCCTCGACCGTTTCCCTGCGGTGATGCCGGTGTCGGTACGCCGTGGCGGGACGACCTCGCATTCGTCGTGCGGCAAAACCGCTTGCGGGCGGGATAACGCCACCATCGCCTCACCAGGAATCGACCATCATGAAAGCTATCGTATTCGATCATTTCGGCGCCGAGGACGTGCTGCGCTTTGACGAGGTGGCGGCGCCGGAGCTTCGGCCGGGCGACCTGCTGGTGCGCGTGGCTGCGGCCGGCGTCAATCGCGCCGACCTGCAGCAGCGTGCCGGCGCCTATGGCGTGCAGGCGTTCGGCGACAGCGAGCTGCTCGGGCTCGAGCTCGCCGGCACGGTGATCGCCGCCGGCAGCGGCGCCACCGGCTTTGCGCCCGGCGACCGGGTCATGGGCATCGTCGGTGGCGGCGCCTATGCCGAGCAAGCCCGCATCGATCACGGCATGGCCGTGCGTATTCCCGCTGACATGTCGTTCATCGACGCTGCGGCCGTGATGGAATCCTTCGTTACCGCCTATGAGGCCGTGGCCCATCTCGCCGGCATTCGCAGCGGGCAATCCGTGCTGGTGCATGCCGCGGCCGGCGGCATCGGCTCCGCCTGCGTCCAGCTTGCTGCGGCACTGGGCGCGACGGTGTTCGCGACCGCCTCGAAGGCGATGGCGGCCGAGGTCGGCCGGCTTGGCGCCGCGCATGTCTACGATTACCGCGACGATGACTTCGTCGTCGGGATCATGGCGCGGACCGCCGAGGCCGGCATCGACGCCGTGATCGATTTCGTCGGCGGTGATTATCTGGCGCGAAACCTGCGGGTGCTCAAGCCCGGCGGCTGCCTGGTTCAGGTCGGCATCCTCAGCGGCCAGGCTGAGACCGCCATTCCACTGAAACTCGTGCTGCAGCGGCATCTGAAGATCGTCGGCACCGTGATGAAGTCGCGCAGCCCGGCCGAGAAGCGCGCCATGACCGAACGCTTCGCCGCCCATGTGCTGCCGCTGTTCGCCACCGGCCAACTGAAGCCGATCATCAGCGCGGTCTATCCGCTGGCGGAGGCCGCCGACGCCCATCGCCGCATGAAGGCCGGCGGCGGCTTCGGCAAGATCGTGCTGGACGTCGCGCCCGAATAGGCGTCAGCCCGTTCGCCGGGAGTTTGACGTCGGAATATCCGGCGAGTCGCGGTGTCTGCGGCTGGCGCCGCTCGCTTATGCCGCAAGTTCACGGAACCATGACCGCCGTTCGCTCCACAAATTGCACGTATTTTGCCCACAAAGTGCTATGTACACGCATTGACGACTGCCGGTCCGCGCCGCCGCCTCCAAAGGATTTTGCCCATGCCTTCGTTCCGCTTCCTTGCCTCCGCCGCCGTGGCGCTTGTCCTGGCCGGCGCACCTGCAATCGTTGCGGCGCAGAGCTTCAGTGACGGCCAGAAGACC
>JBEVEC010000170.1:0-10301 GCA_040512975.1 Tardiphaga sp.
CTTCGACGCGCGGATCGATCTGCGCAAAGGTGCCGACGGCGCCGGAGATCGCGCAAGTCGCAACTTCCTCCCGCGCGGTGACGAGGCGGGCGCGGGCGCGGGTGAATTCGGCGTAGGCGTAAGCGAGCTTGAGGCCGAAGGTGACCGGCTCGGCATGGATGCCGTGGGAGCGGCCGATGGTCGGCGTCATCTTGTGCTCGAAGGCGCGGGTCTTCAGCGCCGCCAGCAGGCGGTCGACGTCGGCGATCAGGATGTCGGCGCAGCGCGTGAGCTGCACGTTGAGGCAGGTGTCGAGAACGTCCGACGAGGTCATGCCCTGGTGCACGAAGCGCGCCTCGGGGCCGACGATCTCGGCCAGATGGGTCAGGAACGCGATGACGTCATGCTTGGTCTCACGCTCGATCTCGTCGATCCGCGCCACGTCGAAGGTGGCGTCCTTCGCTTTGGCCCAGATCGTCTTCGCCGCCTCCTTCGGGATGGTCCCGAGTTCCGCCAGGGCATCCGCCGCATGGGCCTCGATCTCGAACCAAATCTTGAACCGGGTCTGCGGCTCCCAGATGGCAGCCATTTCGGGACGGGTATAGCGGGGGATCATGGGCACTCGCGGGTGGTTTGGGGGATTTGGCGGCGGTTTAGCAGATGGGGGTGGGGGAGGCCACCGCTGGAATTGCGGGGCGGGAGCGATCCGAGGGGAAGGACCTCTATGACGTGAGACGGTGAAATTTGCCTGCTCGCTTGTAATGAAGGCGTCGGACAAGGCGACATGCGGCATTGCGACATGGAGGCCGGGGTGAAGACGCGATGGGCTGTGGTGCCTGTGGCGGTCCCGCCCGGCCCACACTTCGTTGTTTCTGTGCTCGGCACAGAGCAAGCGGCCTACCTAAACGCGCTGATGCCCAAAAGAAGCCGACGGCGGCACCCGTGTGTCGCTGTGCTCTTGCGGCGACGTTTGCTGAACGAGTTGGACTCGTCCGGAAAAGTCATGCAGATTTGTTACTTTTGCAGCCGTGGAAATTTCATGCGTTCATCGATTGCCGCTCTTTTCGCAATGTTGTTTTCGGGCCAGATAGCGTCGGCGGAGCCGGTCAAAGCGAGATCCCACGGCGGCCACCTCATCGAGGTCCGCGCGGGGCGCGATGGCCAGGAACAGCTCGTCGTCGACAAGAAGGTGCGACTGACCGACCGCTTCATCACACTGGATGAGTTCGCGGTAGTGGACGGCATTGCGATCGTGGCGGGCGAGGTCAGCAACGGCGGCAACCTTTGCCCGGGCTCGACTTTCATTCTGAGTCTGCCGGACAAGCGACCGGCGAGGCTCGAGGGGCCGCTCGAAACCTGCGGGCTGGTGACGCGGTCCGTTGATCGCGATCGTTTGACTCTCGACCTCAACGCCACGCCGCAATCGGAAGGAAAGCGGTGGATCTGGACGTCCGCTGGTCTTGGAGAGCCAAAGGCGCTTCCTTTTGAACCGAAACGGGACGGTGGCTGGGAAGCGCTGCGGAACAGGTCAATGTCACATCCGGCGGATCTGCTTGGATATCTCGATACGACCCTGCCGCTGGACGAGCGGCTTGGCGACGCCTGCGACAGCTACCGCAGGGTCACCGGCGGTCCCGGGGAGGCGAGCTCTCGGGATGGCTTCTGGATCGCCACGTCGTGCCAGGCCCATGCCTGCGATGTGTCGGCGCTGCTGCTTGCTGTCCATCCGGAAACGAAGGCGATCTTTGTTGCCATCAAGGGCAGCAGCGAATCCCTGGTGGTCAGCCCCAAGGTCGATGAGTGGCCCAGTGCGGTGCGCGCTGAAGTTGCTGCCTTCGTGAAGCGATGGGGCGAACGGGGGCAGACCGCCGCGACGCCAGGCGCAGCCGTGGCCGCCGCCAAACCGGACAGCGCCGTGATGTCGCCGTCAGCAGTCCCGCGCGGGACGTGGAGCTACGGCCGGCACCCGGTTCTCGGCCTTTCGGCGCATGTGGTGGTCGGTGACCACGCCTTCGGGATAGCCTGCCATCCGCAGCCGGATCCTGCCAGCACCTGGGTGGCCTCGCAGCGCATGACGCCCGGATTGGTGCCGCGCGCGACCGAACCGGCCGGCGCGGTCTCCGTCTTTATCGATCCGTTCCGAGTGGCCGGCGGCAGCATCTACAAAGCCAACGGGGATTTTGTCGAGCAGGTCGGCGGATATTGCACGGTGCAACTCGACGGTCTGCGCCGCTCGAAGGCGATGAACTTCATCCGCACCAAAACCATGGCCCTCGAATGGGACGGCCGCCGTACCACGATGACCGTTGAGCAGGAAGGTCGCGCGGTGAAACTCGTCACCGGCAAGGACATGGCGGCGGTCAAGGATCCGATCGTCATTCCGCTGGCAGGCGCGAGGGCGGCAATCGACCGACTGCTCAAGGCCTGTCCGGCGATCAGCCGCATGAAGGATGAGGATTGCACCGGAGGTGACTGATCACCCTCAGGCGCTAGCTGCCAAAAGCCAAGCGTGCCCACGTCTTTTAAGGCGGCCGGAGCGCAAAGACACGGCGCAAGTGCGCCTTTGCCTACCCTACAAGCTACACCATCTCTCCGCGCGCATTCGCGGCGGCATTCCTGATCCCGTCGATGTTGACTTTATAGCTCTCCATCGTCCCGCCCTTGAATACCGCGGATCCTGCAACGAACGCATTCGCGCCGGCAGCCGCAAGTTTTCCCGCTACCGTTGCTGACACCCCGCCATCCACCTCGATGTCGATGGGCCGGCCTGCCGTCATCGCGCGCAGATCCGAGATCTTGCCGAGCATCGACGGAATGAACGCCTGTCCCCCAAAACCGGGGTTCACCGACATCACCAGCACAACGTCGACGAGGTCCAGCACGTATTCAATAGCGCTCAGCGGCGTCCCGGGGTTGAGGCTGACGCCGGCTTTCTTGCCGAGGGCGCGGATGGCCTGCAGCGAGCGGTGCAGATGGGGGCCGGCTTCGGCATGGACGGTGATGTGGTCGCAGCCGGCCTTGGCGAAGGCTTCGAGATAGGGATCGGCGGGAGCGATCATCAGATGGGCGTCGAAGATCTTTGTGGTGTGCGGGCGCATTGCCTTGATGACGTCGGGGCCGTAGGAAATGTTCGGCACGAAATGACCGTCCATGACGTCGAGATGCAGCCAGTCGGCGCCGGCGGCGTCGACGGCGCGGACTTCCTCGCCGAGCCTCGAAAAATCCGCGGCAAGAATCGACGGGGCGATCACCAGCGGGCGGGGCGTGAATGTTGGCGACATCGGATGTCCTGCGGCTGGCGTGGCGGATGGCTTCGCCTAACACAGGCGCGCCGCGCCCGGCAAATCCTGCCGCGGCGGCATGATCTGCCGAGACAAATGCGCGCAAGCGTCCGGGCGCGGCATTGATATCACAGTCTTTTTCCGCTGGCACGCGGCTTGCTGACCTGATGCCCGGGTTCATGCGCCGCGCGTCGCGCGGCATCACGGGGGATATCACGATGTTGCAGGCCATCGGTCTTGCCGCGTCGGCGCTGGATGCGCTTCAGACACTGACGAAGTCGAAGACTTCGAACACCAAGTCAACGGGCGCGTCGACCACGACCGGCGCCACGCCGGATGCGGCCAGCCTGTTCCAGACCATCAGCGCGACGTCGACCACGGCCAACGTGTCGAACACCGCCGCGGCGTCGACGTCGTCGAGCGGCAGCGCGCAGTCGAGCATCCTGTCGTCGAGCACCATGAGCACGATGATCGATGCGCAGAGCCAGTCCACGGCTTCGACATCGTCGTCATCGACCAGCAAATCGGATGCGCTGAACGACCTGTTCTCGCTGCTCGACAGCGACGGCAGCGGCGGCATCAGCAAGACGGAATTCGAAAGCGCGCTCGGCGCCGGCGGCACCAACACCGCCAATGCCGACAGCGTGTTCGCCAAACTCGACAAGGACGGCGACGGCTCCGTCAGCGTCGACGAACTCGGCTCGGCACTGAAAGGCGCCAAGGGCGGCGGTCATCACCATGCCGGCGGCGCGGGCGGGGCGGGCGGCTCCGGCGGGGCAGGCGGCGGCGGTGGATCGGGCGACAGCAGCGACGTCACCGGTGCGACCACCACGACCACGTCCAATCCCGACGGCACCACCACGACCTCCATCACCTATGCTGATGGCTCGGTGGTGAACTCGACCTCGGCGCCGGTGCAGGCGGCCTCGGCGTCGGCCTCCAAGACGGCGACCTCGTCCTACAATCAGATCGAGCAGATGGTGCAGCGCCAGTCCAGCGCCATTGCGAGCGCCGCCAAGGCATCAGTCTCGGTCCACGCCTGACGGCAGCACCTCGCGATACGCGAAGTGATCGCGAATGTGATGGTTGAACCAGGCGCCGCGTGACGGCGCCTGCGCAAATGCCGCCGCCACCCGCGGCGGCACTTTCGCATAGACATAACGGCGGCCGCTCACGAAGGTGATCGTGAGATCGCGCGTCTGTGTATCATACGTATGATAGCGAATGACCGTCGATGGCATGATCCGTCGCCCGATGGTGGCTGTGACGGAAACGCCTGCCGATCCAATTCGTTGCAGCAGCGGGGACGATGGCCGGCTTGCCGTCGTTGTCGACGGCAAGCCCGTTCGCCGTCAGGCCGCTGCGACGCCATTGAGCTGCGTCATGACTTCATCCGACAGGACGAGCGCCGACGCCTTCAGGTTTTCCTGCAGATGTGCCACCGACGCGGTGCCGGGGATCAGCAGGATGTTGGGCGAACGGCGCAGCAGCCAGGCCAGCGCGACCTGCATCGGCGTCGCGCCGAGCGAGGCGGCGACGTCCGACAGTGTCGATGACTGCAGCGGGCTGAAGCCGCCGAGCGGGAAGAACGGCACATAGGCCGTGCCGGCGGCGGCGAGGTCGTCGATCAGCCTGTCGTCGCCGCGATGCGCCAGGTTGTACTGGTTCTGCACGCAGACGATGTCGCAGATCTTGCGGCCGTCGGCGACCTGGGTCGGGGTGACGTTGCTGAGCCCGATATGACGCACCAGTCCCTTGCGCTGCAGCTCCGCCAGCGCCGTCAGCGGTTCTTCGAGGGAGCCTTCGACGGGACCGTGGACGTCGAGCATGCTGCGCAGGTTGACGACGTCGAGCACGTCGAGGCCGAGATTGCGCAGGTTGTCATGCACGGCCTGTGTCAGCTCGGCGGGAGACATCGCCGGAATCCACGCACCGTCGGCGCCGCGGCGGGCGCTGATCTTGGTGACGATGGTGAGGTCGTCACCATAGGGGTGCAGCGCCTCGCGGATGATCTGGTTGGTGACGTGGGGGCCGTAAAAGTCGCTGGTGTCGATGTGGTTGACGCCCTGCGCAACGGCCGCGCGCAGCACGCGGATGGCGGCGTCGCGGTCCTTGGGCGGGCCGAACACGCCGGGGCCGGCAAGCTGCATGGCGCCGTAGCCGAGCCGGTACACGGTGCGGTCGCCAAGGGTGAAGGTGCCGGATGTCTGAACGCTGGTCATGGCCGTCTCCTGTTGAGTGACCGCCATGACCTAGCCCTTGTCGGTCTGCACTAAAATAGGCACAATCCGGACAGGTTGTGCGGGATTATGAACGATGAAGGCTGATCTGGCTGATCTCCAGGCTTTCGTTGCGGTCGCCCGGGCCGGCGGCTTTCGCGACGGCGCGCGGGTGAGTGGGGTCAGCGCCTCGGGCCTCAGCGAGGCCGTGCGGCGGCTGGAGGCGCAGCTGGGGGTTCGGCTGCTCAACCGCACCACGCGCAGCGTCGCGGCCACCGAGGCCGGTCAGCGCCTGATGGAGCGGTTGACCCCGGCGCTGAGCGAGGTCGAGGCTGCGGTCGACGCGGCGCACGGGCTGCGCGACAGGCCGGCGGGAACGTTGAAGCTGAACGTGCCTGCCAGCGCGGCGCGGTTGGTGCTGCCGGCCATCGTGCCGGCTTTTCTCGCCGCCTATCCGGACATCCGCCTCGACATCATGGTCGATGAAAGTTTTGTCGACGTGCTCGCCGCCGGCTGCGACGCCGGCATCCGCTACGACGAGCGGCTCGAGCAGGACATGATCGCGGTGCCGATCGGACCGCGCCAGCAGCGCTTTGCCATGGGCGCCGCGCCGGCCTATCTCGACCGCCGCGGCCGCCCGCAGCATCCGCGCGAATTGCTCGACCACGCCTGTCTGCTCGGCCGCTTTGCCAGCGGCGCGATGACGGCGTGGGAGCTCGAGCGCGGCGACGAGGTGGTCAAGCTCGACGTCACCGGACCGCTGACGGTGCAGGTGGGCGGCGGCATCGACCTATTGATCGAGGCCGCGATTGCGGGCACCGGGATCATGACGCTGTTCGAGGACTGGCTGCGTCCCCATTTCGCCAGTGGCGCCCTCGAGCCCGTGCTCGAAGACTGGTGGCCGCGCTTTTCCGGGCCGTATCTGTATTACCCCGGCCGCCGGCTGGTGCCGGCGCCACTGCGGGCCTTCGTGGATTTCATCAAGGCGGCGGCGAACAAGGCGTAGCCGTCGGACGACGTCACGCGAAACGATCGCGCCATGCGGGCAGGGCGCCGGGAAACGGCAGCGCAGTGGCCTCATAGACGCCGCGCGCGATGGCGCGGGCGACGACGTTGCCGGCGTGCGTGCCGAGTTCGGTAAGGCCGACCAGCGGGTCGATCGGTTTGGCGCCGGTGGCCGCAGTGAACACGATGTCGCCGTCAAGCGGGGCGTGCACCGGATAGATCGCGCGGGCCAATCCGGTCTGCGCCATCATCGCGAGACGCTGCGCCTGCGCCTTGGACAGGATCGCGTCGGTGACGACCACCACGAGGGTGGTGTTCTCGACCGCCGTGGCCGCGGCGCCGCCCTTGATCCGCATCGCCAGCATGTCCAAGGTCATGGCGGCCGGCATGCCGCGGCCGCTGAACTCGTCTCCGATCTCAAACGGCGCCGCCCAGAAATGGCCGCTGTCGCCCATGGTGACGCTGCCGACGGCATTGACCGCCGCCAGCGCCGCGACGCGGACGCCGCTTGCGGTGGTCGCGGATGCGGAGCCGGGCCCGCCCTTCAGGGTCGCGGTGGTGGCGCCGAGGCCGGCGCCGACGCTGCCGAGTGTGAAGGCGTCGCTTGCGGCCGCGGCTGCGGCATAGCCGAGCTCGCGATAGGGCGGGAAGCGGCCCCACGCCTTGTCGCCGCCGTTGAGCAGGTCGAACAGGATGGCGCCGGGCACGATCGGGATCGTTGCATTGCCGACGCGAAACCCGCGGCCCTGTTCAGCCAGCCAGGCCTGCACGCCGCCGCCGGCCTCGAGCCCGAAGGCGGAGCCGCCGGACAGCGCGAGGCCGTCGATGCCGTCCACGGTGTTGACGGGGTCGAGCAGGGCGGTGTCGCAGGTGCCGGGCCCGCCGCCGCGGATGTCGACGGACGCCACCGCGGGGCGGTCGAACAGGATCGCGGTGACGCCGGAGCCCAGCCGCGCGTCATGGGCGTGGCCGACGCGGACGCCGGGGATGTCGGTCAGGAAGTTGTGCATGGTGCCGTTTCTTTCGTCCGCTTCCCGCAAGGGTGGAGAGGGCAGGATCACGCGCATTCACGACGGGATCAACTGCGCGATCCCCGATCCATCCCGCTTGCATCGCGCCGCCGTCGCGGTGCATCTAGCCGCATGATCCATGACGTCACCATTCCCGCGGCGCTGATTGCCGGCCTGGTCAGTTTCCTGTCGCCCTGCGTGCTGCCGCTGGTGCCGCCTTATCTGGTGTACCTGACCGGCGCCACCATCGAGCACGTCGCCAGCGACGAGCAGGCCGCGGCATCGCGGCGCGCGGTGATGATCTCGGCGCTTTTGTTCGTGCTCGGCTTCTCCACGGTGTTCGTGGCGCTCGGCGCCAGCGCCAGCCTGGTGGGCGGGCTGATCCGCGCCTATGCCGCGCAGCTGTCGATCGTGGCCGGCGTCATCATCATCCTGATGGGGCTGCATTTCCTCGGCCTGACCCGGATCGCGCTGCTGATGCGCGAGGGGCGCGTGACCATGCCGAAGCCGGTCGGGCTGTGGGGCGCCTATGTGATGGGCCTGGCCTTCGCCTTCGGCTGGACGCCGTGCATCGGGCCGATCCTGGCCGCCATCCTGTCGGTGGCCGCGGCCGAGGCCACGGTGACCCGCGGCGCGCTGCTGCTGGCGGTCTACTCCGCGGGGCTCGGCATCCCGTTCCTGATTGCGGCCTTCATGGTGGAGCGTTTCTCGGCGCTGTTCGCGCGGATGAAGCGCCATCTTGTCAATGTCGAGCGCGCGATGGGCGTGCTGATGATCGTCACCGGGATCGCATTTCTGACCGGCGGCATTTCCAGTGTCAGCATCTGGCTGCTGGAGACGTTTCCGGCGCTGCAGAATTTCGGGTGAGCTCGCGGATTCCCTCCCCCAAGCAGCGAAGCTGCGCAGCGGGGAGGGTCGGCCGAGCGAAGCGGAGGCCGGGGTGGGGCGCCGCGGGGAAGGCCTCGTTGTGGAGCACCCCACCCGTCACGTTTGTTCGCTGCGCTCTCAAACGCGCCTCCCATGGCGAACGAATTCGTTCGCCAGACCCCACGGCGCGCGCCTACGCGCGCTTGGGGGAGGGACAAGCGCGCGGCGCGCTTACTATCCCCCGAGATAGGCTTCCTTGATCCGCGGATCATCCGCCAGCACCGCGGCCGGACCGGACAATGTGATCGACCCCGTTTCAAGCACGAAAGCGCGGCTCGCGACTTCCAGCGCCATGGCGGAATTCTGTTCCACCAGAAGCACGCCGAGTCCCGTGCGCTTGTTGAGTTCGACGATCTTGTCGAACACCTGCTCGATGACGATGGGCGCAAGCCCGAGCGAGGGCTCGTCGAGCATCAATAGGCTCGGGCGCGACATCAGCGCGCGGCCGATGGCCAGCATCTGCTGCTCGCCGCCGGACAGCGACCAGCCGCCTTGCTTGAGACGTTCTTTCAGCCGCGGGAACAGCTCGAACACCAGTGCCAGGTCGTCCGTGACCTCGGATTTCTTGAACGACCGCGACGCCGTGCCGGTGATCAGGTTTTCGCGCACCGTGAGGCCGGGAAAGATCCGGCGGCCTTCCGGGCAATGCGCGATGCCAGCGCCGACGATGGTCTCGACCGGCGTGCCGTGGATGTTCTCGCCCTTCCAGGAGATGCTGCCCGCCGTCGGGCGCAGCAGGCCGGAGATGGTGCTGAGCGTGGTGGTCTTGCCGGCGCCGTTGCCGCCGATCAGCGCGACGATCTCGCCCGGCTCGACGCTGAAGGAGATGCCCTTCAGCACCTCGATATGGCCGTAGGCCACGTGGAGGTTGTCGACCTTAAGCATGACGGTGCCGCCTGCCGAGATAGGCCTCGATCACCAGGGGATTGCGTTGCACCTCGGCCGGCGCGCCTTCGGCGATCTTCTTGCCGAAGTCGAGCACGACCACGCGGTCGCTGATGCCCATCACCAGGCGGACATTGTGCTCGACCAGCAGCACGGTGATGCCGCGGTCCTTGAGTTTGGCGATGGTGGCCAGCAGGGTCATGCTTTCGGTCATGTTCATGCCGGCGGCAGGCTCGTCGAGCAGCAGCACGCCCGGCTTCGACGCCAGGGCGCGCGCGATTTCGAGCAGGCGCTGCTGGGCATAAGGCAACTGGTTCGGCCGGTCGTCGGCGCGGTGGGCGAGGCTGACGATATCAAGCGCTTCGCGTGCCGTGGACTCGATTTCTGCCTCGCGGCGTCTCTGCGCGGCGGTGGATGCGATGATGCCGAACAGCGACGCCGGCGCGTTGCAGGCGGCGGCGACCATGACGTTTTCCAGCACCGTGAGATTGCCGAAGATGCGGATGTTCTGGAAGGTGCGCGCCAGACCTAGCCGGGCGATGCGGTGTGGCTTGAGCCGGAAGATTTCGCGGCCGCTGATCTTGATCGAGCCGGCATCGGCGTGGGACGCGCCGGATAGCGCGTTCAGCAGCGTGGTCTTGCCCGAGCCGTTGGGGCCAATGATGGCCTGCACGATGCCGCGGGGCACATCGAGGTCGACGCCGTCGAGCGCGACAAGGCCGCCGAAGCGCCGCGTCACGCCGCGCGCGGCGATGATCGGCGTTTCGTTCATCGCGCACCCGCCCAGCGCGGCATCCGCGCGCCCAGCGAGGCGATGCCGCCCGGTGCCAGCACGATCACGGCGATGACGCCGAGGCCGTACAGCACGAGGTACCACTGGCCGAGGAAGCGCAGCGCCTCGGGCAGCAGGGTCAGCGCCAGCGCGCCGATGATGCATCCGGCGATCGAGCCCATGCCTCCGACGATCAGCATGGTCATCAGCAGGATGGCCTGGA
>JBEVEC010000224.1:0-4803 GCA_040512975.1 Tardiphaga sp.
ACCTCGTCGCCGGGCCGGATGTCGATGTCGCCGTCGAGCATCACATGGGCGTGCAGCGTCTCCGGGGTCTGTTCGATCTCGATCGTGCACGGCACGTCGAAGGAGCGCCGGGATGCGGTCCAGAGCTTGCTCATTTGCTGCCTCCGGCGTCCATCAACCTTGCAAAGGCGCCGACATTGGCCGACCCAAACGCTTCGAGGTCGATCTGCTTGCCCGACGACGTGTCGGTCAGTGTGAGCTGGCCGTTCACGAAACGCGTCAGGCGGAATGGCGGCTGCGCGCCGATATCGGCAAGCTTGCGCTCGCGGGCGAGGCCGCGCAGCACGACACGGATGAAGCCGTTGCTGCCGGGCGCCAGCGTGTCCACCAACCGCTTGCTTTGTGCATCGTAGACCAGCACCGCGCCGCGATCGCCGTCGGCGAAATTCAGGTCCCGGCTCTCGACGGCGGCGGGCAGCGTCATGCGCGTGCCGCCCGTCCCCGTGAGGCGCGCGGTGGTCACGGCGAGCAGCGCGAACAGCACCAACGCACCGCCGGCGAGCAATCCGCCTTTCGGGATCAGGGGTTCATGCAGAACTTCAGCCATGACGATGCTCCCTTCAGGCGGCCACGGCCGAGCCGGAGATGCCGTCCGGCGCGGGCCGTGTCGGCGATGCCGCAGCGGCGACGGCGTGGGGGCCGGGCAGATCGCTGAGCACCTGCGCCAGCTTGGCGGCCGCGACGGCGACGTCCGGCACGGCGCGCAGCATCGGCTCGGACACGATCAGCTTCCACGGCCGGACATGGGGCCACAGCAACAGATGCGAGACGCGCTCATTGGCGAGTTTCAGAGGAATATCGCCGGAGCCGTCGCGATAGGTCTTCAGCGCGGCGCCGGCGATCTTGCCGAGCGGGATGTTCATGGTCACCGGCAGCGCCACGCCGAATTGCAGCAGCACGCGCTTATTGGTGACGGTGTAGGTCGATGCCCGCGCGAACAGCCAGGCCAGGCCCGTCAGCACCAGCGCGCTGATCAGCGCCGGCACCGCGATCCAGAGCAAGGCCCAGGCATAGTCGGCCAGCGGCGCGCCGCTCGCCTGCAGCGTCCACAGCCGCCACGCCAGGAAGGCGCCGAAATACAGCGGCAATTCGCGGACATGGAAGGCACGCAGCGCCAGGCCGCGCACCGACGGCTTGCCCTGCCAGATCGGCCGCTCCCCCGCCGGCAGCGGCCCGGGCAATGTGCCGAGCGATGTGTCTGGCCGCGAGTCCTTGAACTGCGAGTCCTGGAACTGCGAGTCCTGGAACTGACTGACATCGTGTTTCACAGCAGTGGCTCCTGTCGTGCGGGCGTGGCGTAGAGCATGCCGCCGCCGTAATAGCCGGCGATGCGGTCTTCTTCGCGCTTGGTCACCTGATCGGCATGGGCGGTGACCGGCACGTCGGCGAACTGGCTGCCGCGGATCGCATGCACGTTGACGCGGCCGCGGCGCTTGTCGATCAGCGCGAAGGGGAACGGCAGCAGCACGCGTTTGGCGGCGGGCAGCGGCGGCGCCGTCACCGATCCGTCAGGCGCCACGATGGACGGCTTGGTCACCACCGGGCCGGCAACCTCGACTTCCAGATAGCGCAGAAGCGCTTCGGCGCGGTCGATCCAGACATCCACCACCACGCCGCCGATCTCGCTGTCGCAGCCGACCACCGGCATGCCGCGCGGATCGACGTCGCGCGCTTCCAGCGTGGTCGCCGGTGTCAGCCGCAGCGGCACGATGGCGGGGATGTCCTCCAGCGTGAGTTCGGGCACGTCCTCGCGGTCGGCCCATGACCCCGGCCCGACGCCGTCGAGCATCGGATTGCCGGTCGGCGCATAGGGCGCGCCCGGCCAGCGCGCGACGGGGGCGATAGCAACGTCGCGGCGGTCGTTGCCGTGGTTCGGCAGCGTGGCGACATGGCCGGTGCGCAACAGGTATTTCTTGGGATCGGGCATCCGCGGAAACCCGTGCGCGATGCCGCCGCCGCCGGTGTTGGATTCCAGCGGATAGCCTTCGCGCTTGTCTTCACGACGCAGATAGAAGATCAGGCACGCGAAGAAGATCCAGAACACGTAAAGCGTGACTTGCGCTACGTCCAGATAAGCATCGCCTTGCATGGGACGGCTCCTTGTTGCTGGCTATCCGGGAAATTCGGCCAGCCCGAATTTGGCTGGCGCTCGGGGTTCGGTGGATGTGGTGCGGACTAGCGGGCCGACCGCCACCAGCGTGGCGAACAGCAATGCGATCTCGAGGTGATAGACGACGCTGTAGCCGACCGACGGCCCGGTGAGCGCGCGGCCCAGCACGCCATGCGAGGCGAGCATCGATACCGCGTCGCGAAGGCCGCCGCCGAGCGCGATGCCGGTGCCGGCGGCAGTGGCCTGCACCGCGCCCCAGGTGCCGAGCGCGAGGCCGCTGTCGCCGTCGCGCGCCAGACCCATGGCCGCCGTCAGGGTGCCGGCGGCAAACAACCCGCCACCGAATCCGATCAGCGCGGCGCCGATCCGGAACAGCAGGATCGATTCCAGCGGCGCCGAGAAGATCACGGCTGCAAAGGCGAACACGCCGGCCACCGCGCCGAAGCCGGCGACCCGATACGGGTCGGCCTGGCGCCCGAGGGTGCGCGCGGCGAGACCGAAGCCGGCCAGCGTGCCGATGGCAAAGAACGCGGTCAGCGCCGTGGTCTGCCCCACCGTGAGCTTGAGGATCTCGGCGCCGTAGGGCTCGAGCAGGATGTCCTGCATCGAAAAGGCCGAGGTGCCGAGCGCCAGCGCCACCAGCACACGGACCGAGCCGCCCGAGGCGCGGAATTTGGCCCAGGACTGATGAAAGTCCGGACGCTGCCGCGTCGCCGACGTCAGCGCGGGATTGCGCGCCTCCTGCTTCCACAGCGCGGTGATGTTGAGCACCATCTGCGTCACCGCAACGCCCTGGATCACCTGGATGAGTTTGATCTCGTTGAAATTGCGCAGCAACTCGCTGAACACCAGCGCGCTGCCAGCCATGCCCAGCAGCAGCATCACGTAAAGAAACGCCACCACCCGCGGCCGCGCCTCGACCGGCGCGAGATCGGTGGCCAGCGCCAGCCCCGCGGTCTGCGTCGTATGCATCCCCGCGCCGATCATGATGAAGGCGAGCGCCGCGCCGAATTGGCCATAGACCGGCGGATATTCCCCGGTGCCGGACAACACCAGCAGCGCGAAGGGCAGCACGGCAAAACCGCCGAACTGCAGCAGCGAGCCCATCCAGATATAGGGCACGCGCCGCCAGCCGAGCACCGAGCGATGATTGTCCGACCTGTAGCCGATCAGCACGCGAAACGGCGCAAACACCAGAGGCAGCGACACCATCAGCGACACCAGCCAGGCGGAGACGTCGAGTTCGACGATCATCACCCGGTTCAGCGTGCCGTTGAGCAGCACGATGGTGATTCCGACCGAAACCTGGAACAGCGACAGCCGCAGCAGACGGCCGAGCGGCAACTCCTTGGTTGCCGCATCGGCGAATGGTAGGAAGCGCGTCCCGAGACGCATCCATCCTCTGGCCAGGGTTGCCGAGATCTGCGTCATCGCGGGATCATCTCCAGGGCGTGCGACTTGTAGAAACCGCTGGCGACGCGGTGGCTGCGGCCGGGGGCCCAGTTCTCCAGGCCCTGTTCGACATCCAGCCGGTCGAGCAGATGACGTTCGCTGACGGGCTCGATGGCCGGCGCGCGGTCGCCGCGCGGAAACAGTCGGCCGACGGCGTGCATCACGGTCAGTGCCGGCGTCTTCGGGGCGAAGGTGACGAGCATCGCATCACCGGTGCGCGCCGCGAGCCCGGCCATGATCCGGCAGATATCGGCAGTGCGGTAGTGAATCAGTGAATCCATCGCGACGACGAAATCGAACCGGCCGAGTTTCGCATCCAGCATGTCGCCGGCGCGGAAATCGATCATCGAGGCATCGAGGTCGACCGGCATGCGCTGGCGCGCCACCGAGACCAGTGTTTCCGACAGATCGATCGCGACGACCCTGGCGCCGCGCCGCGCCGCTTCGATCGACAGCGCGCCGGTGCCGCAGCCGGCATCGAGCAGCCGCGCGCCGCGCATATTGTCCGGCAGCCAGGACAGCAGCGTCTTGCGCATGTCGTCGCGGCCTGCGCGCACCGTGGCGCGAATGCGGCCGACCGGCGCGTCCGAGGTCAGCCGCGCCCAGGCGTCGACCGCGGTGCGGTCGAAATAGGTCTGCAGCTCACCGCGTCGTTCGAGATAGCTTGCGACAGTCATCAAACATCCCCACTCAATCGAAGCCGAGCAGATCGAAGATCTCGCGGTCCTTCAGCGCCCGGCCGGGGGTCGGCACCACCTTGCCGTCCCAGAGCTCTGTCGCGAGCCGCATATATTCGTCGGTGACGGCCTTCAGCTCGGGCGTCTCGTCCATTTCGAACAGCGTCGATTTCTTCAGCCGGCTTTTCCGGATCACGTCGAGATCAGGAAAATGCGCAACGCGGTTGAGCCCGGCACGGTTGGCATATTTGTCGATCTGGTCGGTGTCCCTGGAGCGGTTGGCGATCACGCCGCCGAGCCGCACGCCGTAATTCTTCGCCTTGGCCTCGATCGCCGCGACGATGCGGTTCATGGCAAAGATGGAGTCGAAATCGTTGGCCGCGACGATCAGCGCGCGGTCGGAATGCTGCAGCGGCGCCGCGAAGCCGCCACACACCACGTCGCCCAGCACGTCGAAGATCACCACGTCGGTGTCTTCGAGCAGATGATGCTCCTTGAGCAGTTTGACGGTCTGGCCGACCACAT
>JBEVEC010000270.1:0-11566 GCA_040512975.1 Tardiphaga sp.
CTCGTTGACGAACATCACGGCCTCGTCAACCGATCGCGCGCCATGCAGCGTCGTGATGTCGATCAGCGCGCGTTCGACGTCCCTGGCCATTCGCTTGGCGTCGCCGCAGACATAGACGTGGGCGCCTTCCGCCAGCCACGACCACACGTCGCGGCCGACCTCGCGCATCCGGTCCTGCACGTAGAACTTCTCGCCGGCATCGCGCGACCAGGCCAGCGACAGCCGCGTCAGAAAGCCGTCGGTCTTCATCGCGTTGAGTTCGTCGGCATAGAAGAAATCCGAGGCGCTGCGCTGGTGGCCGAAGAACAGCCAGTTCTTGCCGGGCGCATTGGTCGCCTTGCGGTCGTGCAGGAAGGCGCGGAACGGCGCAATGCCGGTGCCCGGCCCGACCATGATGATCGGCACGTTGGGATCGGCCGGCAGCGCAAAGCCATGCGCCTTTTGGACATAGACCTTGAGCTCGTCGCCGGGCTGGACACGGTCGGCGAGGAAGCTGGACGCCAGGCCGTGACGCCTGCGCTTGCCGACCACGTAGCGAACGATGTCGACGGTGAGCGAGAGCTTGCCCGGCGTCGCGTTGTGCGACGACGAGATCGAGTAGAGTCTGGGCTGCAGCGGCTCCAGCGCCTCGATGAAGGCTTCGGGATGCGGGCGGACGTTGGAGAACTTCTGCAGCGCCGCCATCACGTCGAGAGTGGCGGCATCGCCATCGGGGTCCTCACCCTGCGCGAGCGCGCGCGCCTTGGCACGCTGCGCGCCGCCGGTGAGGTAGGAGATCAGTTCGAACAGCGAGTCCGGCGCCGGCGCCAGCGAGACGTCGTGCTGCAGCACGTGGCGCAGCGTCTTGCCGCGCACCTCGGTGGTGTGCGACGCGCCGAGCAGCGCGATGACCTGGTCGACATGGCCGAGATCGTTGGAGGCGAACACGCCGAAGGAGTCACCGACCACATAATCGAGCCCGCAGCCGGACAGGTCGAAGTCAATGTGCCAGGTTTCCTTCTCGGAGCCCGCGCCGTTGAGCAAGCGGCGGCCGAGGAAGATGGCCGGCGCCGGATTGTCGCGCGAGCGGCCGAGGGTGGACGGATCGAGCGCCGCGGCCTCGACCTGTTCTGCAGCCGCGGGCTTTGCAGCGGCCGGTGTCGCACCGGCTGCCGGCGCCTTCTCCAGTTCCTCGTAAAGCCCCTTCAGCATGCGCGCGGTTTCCTTGCCGCCGGGCACGCAGAGGTTCAGGCGCGGCTCGGCCTTGGTGGCGATCGCGTCGGAATAGTCGTTGCAGTTATAGCCGCACTGGCCGCAGTCCTGCTGCGCCATCGCCGCCATCATCTTGCGGCGGACCGGCTTGCCTTCGGCGAGTTTCATGCGGTCGTTGATCGGCATGGTCTGGTCGTGCCACGGCGCGCCGTCGTCTTCCTCCAGCACGGCGGCGCCCTGCTCGGCCGACAACGGCGTCGGCGCATCCGATAGCAGACCGGCGAAGAAGCCGTTCAGCCAGGAGCGCTGTGCTTCGGAGAACGGCGCGGAGGCCGGAATGATCTCGACCTTGGGGGGCGGTGTCATCTGGTTCATGCGGACACCTGATCGGCGAGTTGACGCAACGTTTCGGCGTCGTGCCGGCGCGAGAAGGTCAGGAAGGTCTCGTCGGGCGAGGCGCGGTTGGCGAGATAGGCCTTGAGCAGACGTTCGACCACGACCGGCGCGTCTTCCGACTTGATGTTCTGATAGACCTCCTGCCCGACATCGGCCTGCGGTCCGAAGCCGCCGCCGGTGAAGATGTGGAAGCCGTCAACAGTGTCGTCGCTGTCCTCGACCGGGATGCGCGCGCCGATCATGCCGATGTCGCTGATGTAATGCTGCGCGCAGGAATGATGGCAGCCGGTGAGATGGATGTTGATCGGCGTGTCGACGGTGACGCGGGTGTCGCACCACTCCGCGATGTTGCCGGCGGTGCGCTTGGTGTCGGCATTGCCGAATTTGCAGCCGGCGCGGCCGGTGCAGGCGATCAGGCCGGCGCGGATCTCGGTGGTGGCGATCGCCAGCCCAAGCGCCTCGATGGCGGCAGTGGCGAGCGGGACATGGGCATCGGTAACGCCGGGGATCAGGAGGTTCTGCCACACGGTCAGGCGGATATCGCCGTCGCCGAGATCGGCTGCGATCTTCGAAAGCCCACGCATCTGGTCGGTGGTCATCTTGCCCAATGGCAGCACCACGCCGATCCAGTTCAGCCCGTCCTGCTTCTGCTTGTGGACGCCGATATGCGCCGTGCGATCGAATTCCGGACGCGGCGCCAGCGCTTCGGCGGGCACGCGGATGAACGGCGCGCCGAGCTTCTCCTCGACCAGCTTGAGGAACGCCTCCATGCCCATGCCGTCGATGACGTATTTCAGCCGCGCCTTGAGCCGGTTGGTGCGGTCGCCGCGGTCGATGAATACGCGGACGATGGCGTCGGACACGCGCGTGGCGTCCTCCGGCTTCACGATGATGCCGGTGTCGGTCGCAAAATCCTTGTGGCCGGTGATGCCGCCGATCCCGAGCTTGAACCAGACGCCGGGCACCACGCCAAAACCGTCCTTCACCGCGACGGCCTGGAAGGCGATGTCGTTGGTGTCTTCCAGCACCGCGATCTTGCCGGCGCCGTCGAAGGCGACGTTGAATTTTCGCGGCAGGCCGTACAGCGTGCGGTCGTTGAGGATGTGATAGTGCCACTCGCGCGCATAGGGCCGCGTGTCCAGCAGCTCCTGCGGATCGATGCCGGCGGTCGGCGTGCCCGTGACGTTGCGGATGTTGTCGGCGCCGGAGCCGCGCGAGCACAGGCCAAGGTCCTGGATGCCCTCGATCAGTTTTACGGCGTGTTTCGGCGGGATCTCGCGCACCTGCAGATTGGCGCGCGTGGTGACGTGGCTGAACGGGCCACACAACTCGTCGCTGAGATCGGCAAGCCCCGTGAGTTGCCAGTGCTTCACGATCCCGTTCGGGATCCGCAGCCGGCACATGTAGGAGTCCTGCGTCGGCCCGACATAGAAGATGCCGTAATAGCGCCAGCGGAAATTGTCGGCCGGCGACGGCCGCGCGTCGATCGCCGCCTGTTCCTTCAGGCGCGGATAGGCGTCGAACGGATGCTCCTCGCGCTTCCACTTCTCCTGGTCGACGAGCTTCTTGCCCGACGCGACGGTGCGATCCTGCGCCTGCAGATGCGGCACGTCCGGCCCGGTCGGCTCGATCTTGGTCGCGCCGCCCTGCCCGCCCAGTCCCTTGCCGACGCGGCTGATCTGCAGCCCGGTGGAAAAGCCTTCGAGGTAGCGCTTCTGTTCGTCGGTGAAATCGACGGAGAGCGTATCGATCTTCATGGGCAGTGCGGCTCCTGCGGGCCACCGCGGTGGCATCAACGGGCGAAATGACGTGGGGACCGCGCAGGCTCAGGACGACGCAGCGCGCCGGCTTGGTTCTGGAACGGTCCGCTCAGCCTCGTTGCTGCGGAAATCCAACTGGATGAGCCGGCGGGCATCAGCGAACACCGGCTGTCTAGAGATATTCAAATCTCATGCCAGTTGGATTGGGGCAGATTTTGCAGGTGTTTCAGCGGATTGGCGCCATATCCTTATGGAACGCCGGCGATTCCATGCCAGCATTTTGCACCGCACGCACATTTATTAGACGGCCGGCAGTCGCCTACCGTCCGTCCTTGGGGACGCCTGGATCAACCCGTCGTGGCGAGATCGGCCACGCCGTCACGCAGCACGCCGCTCCGTCGCAGCATGTCCTCGATGCCGTCAACGGCGTCGCCGATGGCGATCTGCGAGGTGTCGATGGTCAGTTCGACGGCATCCGGGGCCTGGTATTCGTTCGACACGCCAGTGAAGTCCTGCAGGGCACCGGCCCTTGCCTTAGCGTAGTGTCCCTTCGGATCGCGCTGCTCGCAAATATCGGCCGGCGTCGAGACATAGATCTCGCGGAACTCGGAATCGACCATGCGCCGGGCCTCCGCGCGGTCGCCGCGCGACGGTGAGACCGCCGCCACGATCGCGATATGGCCGTTGCGCGCCAGATGACCCGCCACCTCCGCCAGCCGCCGGATGTTCTCGCGGCGGTCGTCGGCGGAAAAGCCGAGGTCGCGGTTGAGGCCGGCGCGCAGCGTGTCGCCGTCGAGCAGGATCGGCGAGCCGCCGATGCTGAACAGCCGGCGTTCGAGGGCGATCGCCAAAGTCGACTTGCCCGATCCCGGCAATCCCGTGAACCAGACCACGGCGCCGTCATGATGGTAGCGGCCGGCGCGCTCTTCCGGCCGCAGGGCCGATCGCACCGGCACGATGTCGCGCGGCACCGCGCGGCCGGCATCGACGGCGAGCACCAGACCGCCGCCTGCGATCCGGCCGTTGACCTCGATGACCAGCCGCCCGGTGCGCGGATTGTCAGCATAGCTGTCGGCGGCGACCGGCTGGGCCAGTGCAATGTCGATCTCGCCGACATGGTTGAGCGCGATTTCCCGGGTCTCGACATGGGCGAGCTTGCCCGGATCGATCGCCTTTTCGATCGCCACCACGGTGGCGCGCACTTCGCGGACGCCGAGGCGCAACAGGATCGACGCACCCGCTTTCAGCGGCTGCTCATGCAGCCAGAAGATCCGGGCGCGCAGCCGCCGCGTCTCGGACGGCACAGAGCCGGCATGGGCGATGACGTCGCCGCGCTCGACGAACAGTTCGCGATCGAGCGTCAGGCCGACCGATCGCCCTGCTCCATGCTCGCCCTGCAGCGGCGTCGCCGACCACCGTTCCATACTCCTGATCCGGGCCAGCTTGCCGGCCGGCATGATGACCACGTCGTCGCCGACGGCGAGGTGACCGGTCTCAACGCGCCCTGCCACGATACGGCGGTCGTCGAACTTGTAGATCGCCTGCACCGGCAACCGCAGCGCCAGCTCATCGAGCGCCACCGCCGGCGTCATCGCATCCAGCGCCTCGACCACGGTCAGCCCGTGATACCAGCGGATGCGGTCGGTCAGCGCGGCGACGCCGTCGCCGTCCCGCGCCGAGATCGGAATGATCGCGGCGGGCGTCACGCCGAGTTCAATCAGATGAGCCGAGATCTCGTCGCTGATCGCCTGGAAACGCGCCTCGCTGAAATCGACGCGGTCCATCTTGTTGACGACTACCGCGACCTGTTTCACGCCCAGGAGATGCAGCAGATAGGCATGGCGCCGCGTCTGGTCGCGCACGCCTTCCAGCGCGTCGATGATCAGCACCGCGGCATCGGCCTGCGAGGCGCCGGTGATCATGTTGCGCAGGAATTCGGCGTGGCCGGGCGCATCGATCAGCACCACGTCCCGCGACTGGGTGCGGAAGCGGATTTGCGTGGTGTCGATGGTGATGCCCTGGTCGCGCTCGGTCTGCAGCGCGTCGAGCAGGAACGACCATTCGAACTTCATGCCGCGCCGCGCGCTGGCGGCTTTCAGCATCTCCAGCTTGCCGTCGGCAAGGCTGCCGGTCTCATGCAGCAGGCGTCCGACAAGGGTCGACTTGCCGTGGTCGACGTGGCCAACGATGACGATACGCAGTTGCGGACGGGTGGTGCCGTTCGGCATGACGAGGCTCGATGGATTGACAGGTTTGGTCATGCGTCACCCCTACAGATAGCCGGCAACGCGAAGGCGCTCGAAGGCGTCCTCGGTTTCATGGTCGAGCGCGCGGCCCGCGCGTTCGGGAACGGTACTGCCGTCGAGTTCGACAAGGATTTCGGCGATCGTGCTCGCATTGGACGCGACGGGATTGGTGATGTCGGCATCGCCCAGCGAACGATAGCGCTGGCCATTCTTCGCCAGATACAGCGGGATGATCGGGATGTTTTCGCGCGCCGTGTAAGCCCAGATGTCGGCTTCGGTCCAGTGCAGGATCGGATGGACGCGCAGATGTGCGCCGGGTGGTGGCGAGGCGTTGAACTGGTCCCAGAATTCCGGCGGCTGGTCGCGCACGTCCCATCCGCCCTCGACGCCGCGCGGCGAGAACACGCGCTCCTTGGCGCGCGTCGCCTCCTCGTCGCGGCGGATGCCGGCGATCAGTCCGTCGAAACCGTGCTTTGCCAAAGCAAGCTTGAGCCCCTCGGTCTTGCGCGCCGCAGATCGCGCCGCCGGCGGCAGGGTCGGATCGACGCTGTCGATCGGCGGGCAGTATTCAATGGCGAGATCGAGCCCCCACTCCTTGGCATAGCGCTCGCGAAACGCGTACATCTCGGCGAACTTCTTGCCGGTGTCGACATGCAGCGCGGGAAACGGGACGCGGCCGAAGAACGCCTTACGCGCCAGCCAGATCATCACGTTGGAATCCTTGCCGAGCGACCACAGCAGCGCCAGCTTCTTCAACCGCGCAAAGGCTTCACGCAGGATGTAGATGCTCTGGGCTTCCAGCTGATCGAGATGGTCCATCGACACGACATCGTGACGATCTTGTTGCGGATGGCTCGCCGTCATGCGCCTTCTCCAGTCTTCAGAACCGCCTTGGAGAATCGCCGTCGCCCGCGAGCGCATATGCTCGGAGAAAGTGCATCTCTGGAACTCAATCTGAAGAGTTAAAAAATCCAAGCTGCCTTTCTGACTTAGAAAGAATATCTTTCTATTCAGAGGCTACTTATTACTGATATAGGGAATCTTATTCCAGTCAAGATTGTGGCCGGATTTGGAGTGCGTGACTTTGCTTTCGGAAGTGATCGCGGGTGCCGGCGAGTTCAACCAGGCACTGACATCGGCCTCGCCACGCGAGGTCATTGCCACGGCGTTGCAGACGGTGGGCCGCGACAAGCTCGCGTTGGTGTCGTCGTTCGGAACGGAGTCGGCCGCCCTGCTGGCGGTGATGGCCGAGGTCGACGCGGCGATCCCGGTGCTGTTTCTCGACACCGGATGGATGTTCGAAGAGACCCTCGCCTATCGCGAGCAGTTGATCGCCACGTTGGGCCTGCGCGACGTGCGCACGCTGCGACCGGACGAGGCGACACTCGCCGCCCAAGATTCGGATGGCGACCTGTGGTCGACCGATCCGGACACCTGCTGCCAAATCCGCAAGGTCGAGCCCTTGGCGCAGGCGCTGGCGCCGTTCGCCGGCTGGATGAACGGGCGCAAACGCTTTCAGGGAACGTCGCGCGCGGCGATCCCGGTCGTCGAAGCCGACGGCGCGCGGCTCAAATTCAATCCATTCGCCAATGCATCGCTTGAGGACATCAAGGCGATCTATACGTCAGCCAACTTGCCGCCGCATCCGCTGATCACAGCGGGCTTCCGGTCGGTCGGCTGCATGCCCTGCACGACGCGCACGATGGCCCACGAGGACGCCCGCGCCGGCCGCTGGCGCGGTCAGGCGAAGATCGAGTGCGGCATCCACAAGGTCTCGAGCTGAAACGGCGCGCTGTCGCGTTTAGCTTCTGATATGCGCGATCTCGAACGCGGCAAGATACGCGGCGACATTGTCGTGATCGAAAGCCGGTCCGGAAAAGGCGCCGACTGCGTCCGGGACATCGCTGACGGCCGCAGGCGCCGCACCCAAAGCGGCGTCGTAGAGGTCGGGCCGAAACACGGCTTCGGCGGTCTTTAGCGCCTCGGGACTGATGGCGGCCTGGCCCCAGCGTACCATCTGCGCGTAGAGCCAGGCGGCCTGTCGCGGATCCGGGCGGCCGGCGCCCTCGCGCCCGACCAGCAGATAGCTGCCGTTCTCGCGGATGGTACCGTCGGGCGAGACCTTCAGGCGGCCGTCGAGCGTCCTTCGCAATACTTCGGCGGACGCGCCGATATGCTCGGGCTTGGCGAGGATTGCCGCGGTTTCATCACGGTTCTCAGGTGCCTCGATAAAGGCTGCCGCTTTGACATGGGCGCGCGTCAGCGCGGCGACCACGTCGGGATGTTTGTCGGCCCAGGCCTGCCGGATCGCCAGCACCTTTTCGGCGGCACGCAGCAGGATATCCGACACGAAATGCAGGATGTGGCCGACGCCGAGATCGACGGCGACCGAATTCCAGGGCGCGCCGACGCAGAAGGCATCGACATGGCCCGACACCAGGCTGTCGACCATGTAGGGCGGCGGCAGCACGACCAGGCGCACGTCCTCGTCGGGATCGACGCCGCCGGCGGCCATCCAGAAGCGAAGCTGATAGTTGTGGGTCGAGAACGGAAACGTCATGCCGAAGGTGAGCGGCTCGGCGCCGGCTTTCGCCCGCGCCTCGACCACGCGGCGCAACGCCTGCGCGGTGGCCATCGGGTCGGTGCGCTCGCCGTCGACCTCCGCCATCAGCGCCGCATGCAGCGCCGGCGACACGGTGATGGCGTTGCCGTTGATGCCCAGATTGAACGGCGCCACGATCGGCACCTTCACATGGCCGAGCCCGAGGCTGGAGGCGATCGCCACCGGCGCCAGCAGATGCGCGGCCTCGAACAGGCCGATATTGAGCTTGTCGCGCACATTGGACCACGACACCTCGCGCACCAGTTCGATCTCGAGGCCTTCGGCCTTGGCGAAGCCCTTGTCGGCGGCGACGATCAGCGCGGCGGCGTCAACCAGCGGGATGAACCCGATGCGAAGCGGATGACCGGTCATTTCAGCAACTCCGCTGCGGTGATGATCGACTGCGCGATCTCGCCGATCTTCTTCTTCTCGCGCATCGCCGTGGAGCGCAGCAGCACATAGGCCTCGTCCTCGGTGAGGCCCTTCAGCTTCATCACCAGGCCCTTGGCGCGATCGATGATCTTGCGCTCTTCCAGCGCCGATTTTGTCCGATCGAGCTCGTCCTGCAATCTGGAAAACGCATTGAAGCGCGAGATGCACAGGTCGAGGATCGGCTTGATGCGCTCCTTCTTCAGACCGTCGACGATGTAGGACGACACCCCCGCCTCCACCGAGGCCCGCGCCGATTCCGAGTCGCTCTGGTCGACGAACATGGCGACCGGCCGGCGCACTGCGCGCGACACCTGGAACATCTGCTCCAGCACATCGCGGCTGGGGTTTTCGAGGTCGATGACGATGACGTCGGGGTCCAGCGCATAGATCCGCGCCAGCAGATTGTGCATCTCGCGGATATGCTGGACGTCGACATAGCCGGCCTCGCGCAGGCCCTCCTCCAGGATGGCGGCCCGGATCGGGCTTTCATCGACGATGACGATCTTGGGCGACTGCTCGGCGGGCATCGGTTACTCGCGTTATGCAATGCAGCCTAGCACGCTTGTGCACGGCGGGAAGGCTTGTCTGCGTGTTCCGGACGCCGACCGCTTCCGCTTGCGGGTGTTGCTTTGGTTCGGTCTTTTGGCTACGTGCGAAGGATGCAGAACGATGGTCACGCTCCGATTACCGAACCCGAAATCAAGGCGCTTCGGCAAATTGCCGAGACCGGTTCGCCCGTTGGCGGCCATGTCCAGCATATCGAACGCCTGAAATTGCTCGGCTATGTCAGCGACACCGGCAACGGCCCCCGTCTGACCCCGGAAGGCATGATGTGGGTTGTCGGCGGCACCGACGACTGACGGCAGCCGACCGTTCGGCGAGAAGCCACCGATGTCGCAGACCTTCCCCTAAAGCCTTGTAATTTCGGGAAAATTGATCTACCAGCGGCGCTTCAACAGGCAGATCGAACATGCAACAGGCCGCCGCGCCGAAAATCTCCTTTGTCTCGCTGGGATGCCCCAAGGCCCTGGTGGATTCCGAGCGCATCATCACGCGGTTGCGCGCCGAAGGTTACGAACTCGCACGCAAGCACGACGGCGCCGACGTCGTCATCGTCAACACCTGCGGCTTCCTCGACAGCGCCAAGGCGGAGTCGCTGGGGGCCATCGGCGAGGCGATGGCGCAGAACGGCAAGGTGATCGTCACCGGCTGCATGGGTGCGGAGCCCGAGCAGATCGAGGCGGCCTACCCCAACGTGCTGTCGATCACCGGGCCGCAGCAATATGAGAGCGTGCTCGACGCCGTGCACCGCGCGCTGCCGCCGGTGCATAATCCGCATCTCGATCTCGTACCGCCGCAGGGCATCAAGCTGACGCCGAGGCACTATGCCTATCTGAAGATTTCCGAAGGCTGCAATAACCGCTGCACCTTCTGCATCATCCCGAAGCTGCGCGGCGACCTCGTCTCGCGTTCGGCCAAGGACGTGCTGCTCGAGGCCGAGAAGCTGGTGAAGGCCGGCGTCAAGGAATTGTTGGTGGTGTCGCAGGACACCTCGGCCTATGGCGTCGATATCAAATATGCCGAGAGCCAGTGGCAAGACCGCAGCGTGCGCGCCCGGTTCTATGACCTGGCGAAAGAGCTTGGCCAACTCGGCGCCTGGGTGCGGCTGCAATATGTCTATCCCTATCCGCATGTCGACGAGGTCATCGGCCTGATGCAGCCCGGCAGCAACGTGCTGCCCTATCTCGACATCCCGTTCCAGCACGCCGCGCCCGACGTGCTGCGCGCCATGAAGCGCCCGGCAGCGCAGGACAAGACGCTGAACCGCATCAAGGCGTGGCGCGAGATGTGCCCGGACCTGACGCTGCGCTCGACGTTTATCGTCGGCTTTCCCGGCGAGACCGAGAGCGACTTCCAGTATCTGCTGGACTGGCTTGAGGAAGCGCAGATCGACCGCGTCGGCGCGTTCAAATACGAATCCGTGGCGGGTGCGACGTCGAACGCCATCGGCAATGCGGTGCCGGAAGAGATCAAGCAGCAGCGCTGGAACGCGCTGATGGAGCGCCAGCAGAAGATCTCGGCGCGGCGCCTGAAGCGCAAGGTCGGCACGCGGCAGCAGGTCATCATCGACGAGGTCGGCCCCACGGTGTCGAAAGGCCGCTCCAAGGCGGACGCGCCGCAGATCGACGGTGCGGTGTATGTGACGGCACGGCGGCCGCTCAAGGTCGGCGAGATCGTCACGGCGAAGATCGAACGCGCGGATGCGTATGACCTGCACGGGACTGTGGCGGGATTTTAGCTACACACACTCAGCTGTTTTCGCCCGGCTTGACCGGGCGACCCAGTATTCCAGGGCGCCTCGTTGAAACATCAGCGCTCTGGAATACTGGGTCCCCGCTTTCGCGGGGATAACAGCTTTCGTTGGGGTGAGGCTTTGCCTCACACTTTCAAAATCACCGCGCCGGTGGTCTTCCTTGCTTCCAGATCCACATGCGCCTTCGCTGCATCCTTCAGCGCATAAGCATGATTGATCGGAACGTGCAGCTTGCCGTCGATGACCGCCGAGAACAGCGTGTCCGCGCCCTCCAGCAATTCCGAGCGCTTGGCCACGTAGTCGTTTAGCTTCGGCCGCGTCGCGAACAGCGAGCCGTGGTTGTTGAGTTCGGCGATGGCGAACGGCGGCACCGGGCCCGAAGCGTTGCCGAACGACACCCACATGCCGCGCGGCTTCAGGCAGGACAGCGAGCCCGGGAAGGTCGTCTTGCCGACGCCGTCATAGACCACGTCGCAGAGCTCGTTGCGGCTGATCTGCTTTACGCGATCGACGAAATTCTCTTCATTGTAATAGATGACGTGGTCGCAACCGTTGGCCAGCGCCAATTCGCCCTTCTCCTTCGAGCCGACGGTACCGATCACGTGGGCACCCATCGCCTTGGCCC
>JBEVEC010000198.1:0-9072 GCA_040512975.1 Tardiphaga sp.
GATCTCGACTCCTGCGAGAAGCGCATCGACAACCTGATCAAGAAGGCCAAGGGCAACGACAAGGACGCCAAGGAGCAACTCGATCTGGTGCAGCGCGCTTTGGTGCTGCTGCGCGAGGGCAAGCCGACGCGCTACCTCGAGCGCAAGCCGGAGGAAGAGCGCGCCTTCGGCATGCTCGGACTTCTGACGTCGAAGCCGGTGCTGTATGTCTGCAACGTCGAGGAAGGCTCGGCCGGCGAAGGCAACGAATATTCGAAGCGCGTGGCGGAACATGCTGCGAAAGAAGGTGCGGTGGCCGTCGCCATCTCCGCCAAGATCGAATCCGAAATCGCGACGCTGTCACGCGCCGAGCGTACCGAATTCCTGGAAACCCTCGGGCTCGAAGAAGCCGGCCTCGATAAGCTGATCCGCGCCGGCTACACGCTGCTGCATCTGATCACCTATTTCACGGTCGGCCCCAAGGAAGCCCGCGCCTGGACCATCACCAAGGGCACCAAGGCGCCGCAGGCCGCGGCCGTGATCCATACGGATTTCGAGAAGGGTTTTATCCGCGCCGAAACCATCGCCTATGACGACTATGTCAGGCTAAACGGCGAAGCCGGCGCCCGCGACGGCGGCAAGCTGCGGCTCGAAGGCAAGGAATACGTGGTCGCCGACGGCGACGTGCTGCACTTCCGGTTCAATAACTGATCGCAGCGTTTGCAGCGTCGTCATCCTGAGGTGCGCGCCCAGTTGGGCGAGCCTCGAAGGATGCGGCTACGGGGCCTGTGCGGCCATCCTTCGAGGCGCGCAACGGCGCGCACCTCAGGATGACGGCGTCATTGTTGTAGGCGATGTCAGTGCATCGGGCCCTGGTCGCGGATCGCACCGAGGTGTTCGTTGATTCGGAACACAATCAAAATGAACTCCGCGACGATGCGCGAGAAGATGATCCCGACCACGACGCTGGCGATGCTCGACAGCACCAGGATGAATCCGCCGAACGGGCTGATGGCCATTGCCGCCAGTCCCGAAAAGACGCCGGAGATGCCGAACAGCGCCGTGAGAACGATCACCAGCCAGTAGAAGGTCTTGATGATGGTGGGCGTGATGAAACGATCCCACTGGAATAGATCCTGAAAATTGAACATGAACTCGTCCCCCGCGACGTCGATGACCGTTTGCATCGCCCGAAAAAGCGCGTAACAGATCCGGCGGAGCGCCTCTCGGCGCTCGATCGGGACGGCTAGGCATAGCGACCGGGTGGAGATTGCCGCAAACTGCGGCCACAATCAGGCTTGTTCGACACCATTTTCCCATGACCATGACATTCGAAGACTTTGCGCCCGGTCCGATGGGCAGCTACGGCCCGCGCCACATCACGCGCGAGGAAATCGTCGCGTTCGCGCGCGAATACGATCCGCAGCCGATGCATCTCGACGAGGATGCGGCCAACGCGTCGTTGCTGAAGGGGCTCGCCGGCTCGGGTTGGCACATGGGCTCGTTGATGATGCGCATGCTGTGCGACGGCTTTCTGCTCGACACAGCGTTCCTCGGCTCGCTCGGCGTCAACGAAATGAAGTGGCTGGCGCCGTTCCGCCCCGGCGACGATCTGATGCTCGACGTCGAGGTGCTCGAGGCGCGCGGCTCGAAGAGCCGCCCCACCTCCGGCGTCGTGACGCTGAAATGCAGCATGCGCAACGCGACGGGGCGTGCCATCGCCGAGATGGTGATGGCCATCATGGTCGACCGGCGCGCCGATGCCGCAACGCGCGAGGTCGCGCCATGAACTTCCTCGAAGATCTCCAGGTTGGCCAGACGCGTGAGTTCGGGTCGTTCACCTTCACCGCCGAGTCGATCAAGACCTTCGCGCGCGAATTCGACCCGCAGACCTTTCACCTCGATGAAGACGCGGCGAAGCGTTCGGCGCTGTTCGGTGGACTGGCCGCGTCGGGATGGCACGTCGCATCGGTGTCGATGGGGCTGCGGATCAGGGACGCGCAACGCCGCGAGGCGGAAGCCAAGGCGCGCGGCGAAGACTATGCCGCGTGGGGGCCGTCACCGGGATTTCGCGACCTGCGCTGGGTGAAGCCGGTGCTGGTCGGTGACACCATCACTTATGCGAGCGAAGTGACTGATATTCGCGTCTCTGCAACCAGGCCGGGTTGGGGAATCATGCAAGCGAGCAACACTGCCAAAAATCAGCATGGCGTTTTGGTGATGTCGTTCACCGCATCCGTATTCGTGCCGCAAAGGGTCACGAAGGGTTAACCACTCGAATTTTATCGATGGAACTGGCTTTGTGTTAACGCGTTTTGAACCTCGTAAGCGTGTTGTGAACTCACGTGAGAGCTTCAAAGTAAAGAAACTGGGGACGAGAATGGCCGACCGCGCTGGATTGAAGTTTGTGGGTTTTGTATTTGCCAGCGTCACGCTGGCCGTGATGTTCGCGACCGGCATGGTGGTCAAGGGTTACGCCGACGGTGCCTACACCCTCGATAACGCCCCGATGTCGAGCACCGCACGCTAGCCGTAACGGGTCGTCGCGCCGCTGACTTTTGACGGCGCGACACCATCGGCTGCAAGCCACAAAAGAAGTGGCGAAATCAAACTTCGATTTGATACCGGCAAAACAAAAACGCCGCCTCCATCCGGAGGCGGCGTTTTTCGTTGAGTGACGTTGGCGATCAGTCGTGGCGCAGATCGTCGGCAGTGCGCTTCCACTGCGCAACGTTGTCGGCGATCAGGCGGGTCGACTTCATCGCTGCCTGGCTAAGCTGCGCATAGCCCGAAATCTCGCGCTGGACGCGCTGGCCTTCGGCATGCAGCAGGTCGCGCAGGCCTTCGAGTTCGGAAATCAGCCGCTCGATCTCGCCGAGCGAGGTGCCGGCGACGCGCTGGATCAGCGAGTTGACGCTGTTGACGGTAGCTTCCGTTGACGAGTCCATCGGCAAATCCGCAGCTGGGGTCGCGCTACCGCTCACCACACCCGGTGCCGGCCGACGAAGATAGGCAATGTCATTACGCACGAAATCGCGGATGCCGGCTTCGACTTCCGATACGGCGGCGAGATTGCTGTCGTCTTCCTTGCTTTCAGGCTGGTCGGGATGGATCGCGTTCATCAGCTATTCCTTCTGGCGTGACTCATGGCGCGGCGTTCCCGCACGACGGATGACACAATGAAGAGTGGCGGGCATCTGTACAGCGAATTGGGACAAGATCACGACCAATCTGCGGCACAGGAGCCCGTTTGGCGGAAATTTAGCCGTTTAAGGTGTATCAAAACCTAACTCACCAGCTGTGCTTGAATCCCGCGCTGATCGTCTTGTTCGACGCGCCGGTCACCGTTTCGCTGATCGTACCGGTGACGTTGACGCCGCCGAACAACTTCTGCTCGGCCCCGATCTTGCGCAGCCATTTGTCGTCCGTCGTCGCGAGAGTCTGTCCGGCGACGATACTCGTGCCGGTACCAGAAATGTCGAATTTGGCCTGCTGGTCGGTCTCATAGCTGCGCGCGGGCCGACCGTTATAACCAATCGCCGGAAGGCCGCCCTGCTGGATGACATTATAGCCGCTCTGCAGCGTCACCGAATACTGGTTGCCGGCCAGGGGCACCGATTTGCTCAAGGAGGTGCCGAGCTTGCTCTGGTCCGTGCCGGGATCGATGCGGGCCTCGATCGAGGTCTTGTCCCAGATCGAGGCAACCCCCGGGGCGGTCATCGCGGCCCAGGCGGCGCCGCCCGAGGTCTGCGTCTGGGTGCCGTCGCCGAACTGGCTGCGATAGGCATCGGAGGCGCTACGCGCCGCCGACTGCTGGGCGACGTTCAGGTCGGCGCCGACGCGGGTGTCCCAAAACGGCGTCACCGGCTGATTTACCGACAGCGCCTGGGCGCCGTTGTTGGTTTGCGACGACCACGCCGAGGCTGGCGCACCCACCACTAACGACGAGCGACGCTCGCGCGGCGAGGCCTTGGCCGACGGCACGGCGTCGTCATTGAGGAGCGTCCAGTCGGGCTCGGGGACGTTCAGCGCCGGCGGCACCGGGTTGACCGGTCCGGTCTCGCCGGGCGGCGGCGACAGATCGAGGCCGCGCCAGGGATCCTGGGCGCGCGCCGGAGTGGTCACCAGGCTGGTCGCGCTAAGCGCAAGCAGCGCCAAGGCAGGGCCCGCCAAACGGGGTATGGTCTGGGTCGGATTCGTCATGCCAGCGGTCATCGGCACCATGCGGGTTAAAGCGCGTTCGAATCGAGCCAAAAAATTACCGTCAGTCATCGACGAAATTGTGGCACTGCAGCATTCGAACTATTGCACAGCAGCAAAGCGCGAGCCAGTTAACGAAACGTTAATGCCCGGCTTTGTCGCGCAGCCGGCACTCGGCTGGGAACGCCTTGCATGGTGCCTCGTTGGCCAAGCCCGTAAGAGGAGCGAAGCCATGAACAAACATGCCAGCGCCAAGTCGATGCAGCCGGTCCCGGACGATAACCGCAGCCACAAGGGGCCAGGCAGTGCGCCCCGCGTTGCGATCGACACCACCAAGGGTCATCGCGACGACGAGAAGCACAATATCCGGGAGCAGGGCGCCCACGGCAACCTGACGCAGAATACCAGCCATCGCCGTTCCGGCTGATCACAACGCGCCGCGGCGTTCCCATATGGAGGTCATGGCCAAAACATCATCCGTCGTCACCGCGCGCCTGCGCCGTCCATCCCCCGTCCTCGTTTGCAAGAAGTGCCTGGGACGCGTGGAGGACGGCAAGGCGATCACCAAATCGCTGAAGTCCGAACTCAAGCGGCGCAGCGCCGCGGAGGGCGGCAAAAGTCCGCGCGTGATCACCACAAGCTGCCTCGGCATCTGCCCTAAACGCGCCGTCGTCGTCGCCAGCGCGGCGACGCTGCAGCAGGGGCGCTATCTGTTGCTGGTTGACGACAAGGCGGCCGCCGAGGCGATCGCATTGCTGATGCCGGATCAGGCGGACGCGCCGCCGCTCGCGCCGGACAAGCGCATTGCCGCAGAAGTGTAGTACCGGCGTTGACAACACCGTGCGGTGACGCTCGCATCCTCCCAAAAGCCGCTGTATAGCAGGCCATCAACGGAGGGTTGGCGATGCGTGCGTTCACATCGATGGGATTGTTGCTGATTATTGCTGTGGCCCCACCGACGCCGCCCGCCAGTGCCCAGTCCGTACCGCCTGCCGCGCTGCATGATCTCGCGCCGACCGGCACGCTCCGCGCCGCGATCAACTACGGCAACAGCGTGCTGGCGCAAAAGAGCCCGGACGGTGCGCCGCGCGGCGTCTCGGCGGATCTTGCCGCAGAACTGGCGAAGCGCCTCGACGTGCCGCTGGCCTACGTGCCCTATGAAGCAGCCGGCAAAGTCTTCGAAGGCGCCAAGGCAGGCGCGTTCGATGTCGGTTTCATCGCCATCGAGCCGGTGCGCGCCAAGGAGCTCGATTTCACCGCGCCCTATGTGGTGATCGAGGGCACCTACATGGTGGCCAAGGACTCACCGTTGAAGGATGTCGGCGATGTCGATCGCGACGGCATCAAGATGTCAGTCGGCCTCGGCTCCGCCTATGACCTCTATCTGACGCGGACCATCAAGCATGCCGCCGTGCTGCGCGCCGATGCCGGCGGCGGTTCGGCGATGATCAAGAAGTTTCTCGACGAGAAGCTCGATGCCGCCGCGGGCGTGCGCCAGCAGCTCGATGCCTATGCCAAGGACCATCCGGAGATGCGCGTGATGCCCGGGCATTTCCAGGAAATCCGCCAGGCAATGGCGATGCCGCGCGTCGAAGGCAAGCCGCATGACGCGGGCCTGCATTATCTCAAGACCTTCGTCGAGGAGATGAAAGCCTCGGGTTTTGTCGCCGCCGCGCTGCAGCGCAGCGGGCAGGTCGCCGACGTGGCACCGGCGGAGAAGCCGTAACACCGACAAGCGTAGTCAACGCGACCTCATTGCGCTGTTAACTGCGGACGAGATCGCGGCCCTGTTGCTCGAGCCAGTCGCAGAACACCGCGATGTGCGGATCGGTGCCCCGCGCCTCCGGCAGATAGGCGAAGTAGCTGCGCGCCGGCAGGCTGATCGCAGGAAACGGCGTGATCAATCGTCCAGCCGCGAGATCGTCGGCGACGAGCGCCGTCGGGCCCATTGCCACACCTAGGCCGTCGATCGCGGCCTGGATGGTCAGATAGAAATGGTCGAAGGTCAAAGACGCCTCCGGGCTTAGCGCGGGCTCGCCGGCTTCGGTGAGCCAGTCGCGCCACAGCCGCGGCATCGACGAGACGTGCAGCAGCGTATGGCGCGAGAGGTCGCGTACCTCGGCCAGCGGTGCTTGTTCAACGATCGCCGGATGGCAAACCGGCAGCCGCCGTTCGCCGAACAGGAAGCGCGAAGTGTAGCCCGGAAAGGTGTCCGGGCCGCCGCGGATCACCACGTCGAAGGGCTCGGCGAGGGCATCGACCTGTTCGTTGGACGTCACCAGGCGCACCTCGATGTCCGGATGCTCTACGCGGAACGCGCCCATGCGCCGCAACAGCCAGCGCAGGCTGAAGGTCGCGAGCGCGTTGACATGCAGCTTGATGGACGGCGCGTTGTGCCTTCGCGTGCGATGCTGCAGCACCGCCGCCGAGATGCGGTCGAGCGCCGGCCCGAATTCCGCCAGCAGCGCGGCGCCCGCCGGCGTCAGCACCACCCGCCGGACCGAGCGCCGGAACAGCGCCGGGGCGCCAAGCCAGTCTTCCAGAAGCTTGATCTGCTGGCTCACAGCGCCGTGGGTGACGCTGAGTTCGGCTGCCGCTTCCTTGAGGCTGCCGAGGCGCGCGGCCGCCTCGAAAGCGCGGACGGCGTTCAGCGGCGGCAAGCTACGGCGCGGGACAAAGGTCGACATGATTGAGAATTTCTATCTCATGGACCGATTATTACTGATTTGTGACAGAGGCGACATTGGTTCAAGCTGCTTTCAGCGCTGATTGCACGCCCGGTCGCCAATCCTCAGTCGCCGAGGCACAGATTTTCTATAACCAGCGGCGCATGCAGGCAAGCCATGACGCAGCACGACACCACGCTATCGGACACCCCGGCGCCTTCCACCACGAGTCGTGCCACGCGCACGCTGGCGATGACCGGCCTCAATCACGCGCTGCATGACGGCTTCACCGACGTCATCTATGTGCTGCTGCCGATCTGGCAGAGCGAATTCGCGCTGAGCTACAGCGTGCTGGCGATCTTTCGCGGGCTCTATTCCGGCACCATGGCGGCGCTGCAGATCCCGGCCGGGCATCTGGCGGAACGCATCGACGCCAAGATCATCCTCTGCTGCGGCACCGCGCTGGCGGCGCTGGGCTACGCGCTGGCGGGGATGTCGGGCGGCATTGTCGGCCTGGGGTGCGCGCTTGCGCTGGCGGGGGCGGGGTCCAGCACCCAGCACCCGCTGGCCTCTGCCGCCATCTCGCGCGCCTATGGCCGCGCGGCGCGCCGGCCGCTCGGCGTCTATAATTTCACGGGCGATCTCGGCAAGGCGGCGATCCCGGCCCTGATGTCGCTGCTGCTCGTCAGCGTCGCCTGGCAGCACGCCGTGTTCACGCTGGCTGCGGCCGGCATCGCGGTGACCGTCGCGATGGCCGTGTGGCTGCCGGCCGTCGGCACGGGGCACCTCGTCGATGCGAAGGCGCGATCCAGCCACGCGGGCGCCGGGCGCGGCGGCTTTGGCTGGCTGCTGGCGATCGGCATGCTCGACAGCGCCGTGCGCATGGGCTTCCTCACCTTCCTGCCGTTCCTGCTGATCGGGAAGGGCGCCTCGCTGCCGACCCGCGGCGTGGCGCTGGCGCTGCTGTTCATCGGCGGCGCCGCCGGCAAGTTCGCCTGCGGCTGGCTCGGCGAGCGGATGGGCACGCGGCGCACCGTGCTGACCACCGAGATCGCGACGGCGGTGCTGATCGTCGGCGTGCTCGTGCTGCCGCTGGTCGCCGCCATCGTGCTGCTGCCCGTGCTCGGCGTGATGCTGAACGGCACCTCGTCGGTGCTGTACGGCACGGTGCCGGAATTGACGTCGCCCGATCGCACGGAGCGCGCCTTTGCCGTGTTCTACACCGGCACCATCGGTGCCGGCGCCTTTGCACCTGTGCTGTATGGTCTGGTCGGCGATGCGTTCGGGCCGGCGTCGGCGACCGTCGCGACCGCCATCACGGCGCTCGCGATCTGTCCGATCATGATCGCGCTGTCGCGGCATCTCAGCGACGACAGCGCGACCGATGCGGCAGCGGGCTAGAACTTCGCCGTCGCCGAGACGCGGAAGGTCCGCGGCAGGCCCGGCGACAGGTTGTTGGTGCCGTCGGCCGAGGCCCAGTAACCCTTGTCGAAGATGTTCTCGATGTTGAGCTGGCCGCGCCAGGTCTCGTTGATCTTCACATAAAGCGCGGCGTCGACACGGACGAAGCTCGGCAGCTTCACGGTATCATCCGACGAGGCGTAGGAATCCGAGAAGTAGATGATGCCGAGCCCGGCGCCCCACACCGGATCGATCTGATATTTATTCCAGAACGAAAACTGATTGTAGGGCACGAGCTGGACGCGGTTGCCGGCCACGATGGTGGCCGAGGTATTGCTGGTGACGCGCGCGTCCGTATAGGCATAGCCGAGCGAGGCCTGCCAGGCGTCGGTGACGTAGCCGGTGAGGCCTGTCTCGAAGCCGCGGATGCGGTTCTTGCCCGACAGGAAGAAGGTGCCGTCGCCGTTCGGATTGGCCAGCGGCACATTCGTGCGGTCGAGCTGATACACCGCCGCGGTGTATTGCAGCCGCGGGAAGATGTTCCACTTCACCCCGACTTCCTTGTTGTCGAACTTCTGCGGATCGAGCAGCACCGTGGACGACGACAGCGCGCTGAACTGATCGCCCGACGCCGGCAAGTAGGAGATGCTGTAGCTGCCATAGACCGACAGGTTGTCGACCGGCTTGACGATCACCGCCGCGCGCGGCGACAGCTTTTCGTCGGTGCGGTTGCGCAGGATGCCGGTGTTCTGGTCGAGCGCTGAGAGGTCGAAGCTGTCATAGCGCACGCCGCCGATCAGCTGCAGCCAGCGCGTCACCTCGATCT
>JBEVEC010000040.1:0-6354 GCA_040512975.1 Tardiphaga sp.
GCCGAGCAGGCAGGTGCGCAGGCCGCGCAGGTCGAGCGCGGCCAGCGTCTCGAAGGCATGGTGAAGGGTTTTGAGACCAAGGCCGAGCAGCTGGTCGGACTGCTGGTGAAATCGTCCGTCGAGCTCGAGGGCACGGCGGGGTCGATGTCATCCACCGCCGGTCGCACCAATGAGCAGGCGGCCACCGTCACCGTGGCGGCGCAGGAGGCGGGCGAAGGCGTGCAGACCGTGGCGACCGCCGCGGAGGAGCTGTCGTCGTCGATCGCCGAGATCGCACGTCAGGTCGCGCATTCAACCAGCATCACCGCAAAGGCCGTCGAGGACGCCCGGCGCACCGACGGAATCGTACGGGCTCTGGCGGACAGTGCGCAGAAGATCGGCGACGTCGTCGGCCTGATCTCGACCATTGCGAGCCAGACTAATCTTCTCGCGCTGAACGCAACCATCGAGGCCGCGCGGGCCGGCGAGTCCGGCCGCGGCTTCGCCGTGGTCGCCACCGAGGTCAAGACGCTGGCGCAGCAGACGGCGGCGGCCACCGACGACATCGGCAATCAGGTCAGGCAGATCCAGAACGCGACCCACGAAGCGGTGGAAGCGATCCGCGCCATCGGCGTCACCATCGATGAGGTCAACGGCATCACCGCCGCGATCGGCGCAGCGGTGGAAGAGCAGGGCGCTGCGACCGCCGAGATCGCGCGCAATGTCCAGCAGACCGCCAGCAGCACCGAACGCGTCACCCGTAACATCGCCGGTGTCAGCCAGGCCGCCAATGAAACGGGATCGGCAGCATCGCATGTGCTCGACGCCGCCGGTCAGGTGTCGCGCCAGTCCGAGAGCATCCTTGACGAGGTCAACCGTTTCATCAGCGGTGTCCGCGCCGCGTGATGGGATGAAAGCCTCGTGGGGTGGGCTAGCGAAGCGTGCCACGGTTAAAAGCTCGGCGCGAAATGGTGGGCGCGGCGCAAGGGCGCCTTCGCCCACCTACGGGATCAGAGCCTTCCACTTCGCGAACCACGCGATGAACCGCCCGCTGTCGCGATCACCGCCATGCCATGCGGCGGTGACCGTGCCGTCGTCCGCCACCATCAGCACCGCATCGAGTCCTGCGGACCGCCGCAGCGTCTCCACCGCGTGCTGCGGCGTCTGCGCGATCGGGCCGGCGACGTTGAACGAGGTGTTCACCGACAGCTCGACGCCGATGTGTCGGCCGAGCGCCTTCAGATAAGCGTGGGTCAACGGATCGTCTTCGGCGCGCACGATCTGGATGCGGCCGGTGCCGTCGGCATGGATGACCGCCGGAATCTTGTCACGCGCCTGCGGCTTCGATTGCGCGGTGAGGACCATGTAGTTGTAGGCGTTGTAACCCGCGTCCGACGCGCCGTCCTGCAATTCGAAATATTCCTGTGCAGCTTCCAGCGTCGCCATCGGCGCCAGCGGGCGGATGGCCTCGCGATATTTGACGCGCGCATTCAGCCGCTCGCGGGTGGCGGGATCGCAGGGATTGGCGAGGATCGAGCGATGGCCGAGCGAGCGCGGCCCGGTCTCGGCCGGTCCCTGATACAGCGCGATGATGCCGCCACGCGCGACCATGAAGGCCATCAGGTCGGCGACGGCGTCACGGCCTTCATCGGTGTTTATATAGCCGATGACCTGCGAAGCGATATCGTCGGCGGACAGCGCGCGCGCGATATCGTCCTGTGCGGGCGCGTCGCCGCAATAGAAAGCGTGCGTCATGGCAGCGCCACGCGGCGCGCCGGCGAGATGCGCGACCATCCAGGCGGCGCCGATGGTGACGCCGGGATCGCCCGGCGTCGGCGGCACCCACAGATGCAGCCGCGCCTTGCGGTTCTGCGCGTGCGCGAACCATGCGTCATCGAAATGTTGCAGCAGGCGCATGTTGCCGAGCGCGTTCAGCGCGACGCCACCGGTGAGCACCAAACGGTGCGCGCCGGTTTTGCGCAGCAGGTGATCGATCAGGTGGATCATCGCGTCCTCGAACACGATTTGCGTCGCTGCGGCCTTGTTCAGGCGGTCCTGGGTGTCCGGCCGATGCTGGATGTCCTCGACCCGCAACACGGCGTCGGGATTCCACAACTGGTCCGGCGTCAGCGGCGCGCCGAGGATATCGATCAGTGCGGGCTCGTAGGGATGATCGAACGGGTCGCAATACCAGTTGCCCATCGCGCGGTTGAGCCGGACCTGACCATCGGCGCCGAAATCCAGCACCTCACGCAGCCGCGCGTAATAGGGATTGCTGCCGCGGTCCATGTCGCCCCAGGCGGCGGCGCCCATGTAGCGGCCCTCGCTCGACAGCCAGGTCCAGCCGCCTTGGGTCGACGAGATCACGCTGTAAAAGGCGCCGAGCGAATCGAAGACGCTGTCGTTGCAGGACAGCCGCTGCATCTCTCCATGACGCGAAACGTAGAGCGACACCGAACCGCGGTCGCCGGTGCCGTCGAGCACGGCGATGGCGACGGGTTCGTCTGAGTCGTCGAACGGCGAGGCGGCGAAGGAGAACCAGGCGTGGTTGTCGTGATGCGGCATGCAGATCAGCGGCACGTGGCGGCCCAGGCCGAGCTGCTTGCCGAGGATTTTCGGGGTGCGCGTCATCTGCTCGAGACGGCGGCCGTCGAAGCCGGCGGCGTCGGTGGTGCGCAGCAGACGGAAGCTGCGCGGCGCTTCCTCCAGCACGGAGCGGATCAACGTGCCGGCGAGGGTCGGGTAGTCCCATGTGGTCAGCCAGGCATCGACGTCGTCGACATCGCGGCCGAGCCTGCGCAGCGCCGCCACCATCGCGTCAATCGATTGCCGCGGATATTCGGTGGTGTGCTTGTTGCCGGTGAAGCGCTCTTCCTCGTTGTTGACGATCAGCCGCGGCCCATGCGCCTGCGTGACCTCGACCAAAGCGACTCCGGAATTATGCGTGCCGGGCGCGCCGAGGCCGGCGAGATACACCGTCTCGCCGCGCGCCAGTTTTGCCCGGACATGCGCGATGCGGTCCGTCGCATGGGACGAGCCGAGCTGATGAAAGCCGGCCAGCGCCATTGCGCGGGCCGCAAGCCAACGCGTGGCGTGAAATCCCCAGGCGCCGAGGCGGGGATAGCGTGGTCCGATGCGGAAGGGGGGCGGGGTCACCAGGCGGCCTCGAGCAATGTCGATGCCGCTTCAATCACAGTCCGGGCAGGGCAACAATGGCCCCAGGCGTCGCGCCTCAGCCCGCACTCAACCTGACGCCGGCGCGGAGGAATTTCTGCGGATCGACCGCTTCGCCGTCGATGCGGGTTTCGTAGTGCAGGTGCGATCCGGTCGAGCGGCCGGTAGAGCCGACGAGGCCGATCACCTGTCCGATCTTGATGGGCTCGCCGACCTTCACGAGGATCTTCGACATGTGGCCGTAGCGCGTCGCCAGGCCATTGCCGTGGTCGACCTCGACCATCTGGCCGTAGCCGCCGGCCCATCCGGCGGTAGAGACCTTGCCGTTTGCCGTAGCGCGGATCGGGTCGCCGGTGGCGGCGCGGAAATCGAGGCCGGTATGCATCGCCGGGCGGCCGAGAAACGGATCGCTGCGGACGCCGAAGCCCGAGGTGAACTCGACCTCGCCGACCACCGGCTTGCGGTAGGGCACCAGCGCCATGGTGCGGTTGAGTTTCTCCATCTGCGCCTTGGTGACCTGCAGCCGATAGAGCTGGCGCTCGAATGGGTCGGCATTGGCCGACAGCTTGACCGGCACATAGGGGCCGCCCATCGCGGCGCGCGGCGTTGCCGCCTCGAGCTGCGCCATGTTGAGGCCGAGGTCGGAGATCACGCCGCGCATGCGCTGGACCTTGGAGTCGATGGATTCTTCGGCGGCGCTGAGCGTCGCCAGCTGGCGGCTCTCGACGCGGTCGAGGGAGGTCTGCAGGCGACCGATCACGGTGTCGACGCCGCCCTGCTTGGCGAACTGGCTGGTGGGCGCGGCAAGGGCCGGCGTGCGCGATTCCAACCGCGCCTCGCGGTCGGGCGGCGCCACGAAGGTCACGGTGTCGCTGATCGGCGACGGCTTCAGGGTCGGCGTGCTCTCGAGGGCGGCGCCGCGGGCCGGCGGCCGCGGGATCGAGCCGGTCACCGACAGGTCGGGCATGGCGCCCATCGCCGTGGCGCGGGATTCCAGCGTGCTCTGCCGGCGCAGGACCTGGTCGAGCTTCTGGTCGAACTGTTCCTGGTCCACCATCTGGCGCGACGTGGTGCGGTCGATCTTGGCGCGCAGCTCCGAGATGCGGTCCTCATAGGCGTATTGCATCTCAGCCTGGCGGGCGATCAGCTTGGTCAGCACGTCGTCGCGGAAGGCGAAATAGGTCGCCGTGGCGGCCGACCAGGCGCCGAGCAGCGTCACGGTGCCGACCACGATCCAGAACACCACCGGCCCGATGCGGACCTGCTTGCCGCGATGGGCAATGGTGTAGTCGCCTTGATGGGCGCGGGAGACCGGCGGGGTAACGGGTGCGACGCGGCGCGGCTGCGGCCGGCCATGATCATGGGCGTGGTGCTGAGGATACTCGGCGTAATGGCTAGGGCGGTTCGACATCAGCACTCCCGCGCTGACCGGCGAAACGCTCCGGTCAGCTCTATTCACGGGGCCGATTTGAGCCGTTCATGGTTAATTTAAAGCGAACGCTTTGTTTTCAAAGATGATTTACATCCTCAAGTACCACCTGCGCATGGCCGTCAACCTTCACGTTGCGCCAGATTTTGGCCACCCGGCCGTCCGCACCGACAACGACGGTGGTGCGAAGAACACCCTCGAAGGTCTTGCCGTACATCGACTTTTCGCCCCAGGCGCCATAGGCCTTGAGCATCTCGTGCGTCAGGTCCGATAGCAACGGCGTGGCGAGGTTGTGCTTGTCGCGGAACGACTCCTGCGCCTTCAGCGGATCCGCGGAGACGCCGAGAATCGCCGCGCCGGCGGCATCGAAGTCGGGGGCAAGGCGGCTGAAATCGATCGCCTCCTTGGTGCAACCGGGGGTGTTGGCGCGCGGATAGAAGAAGATCACCAACTTGCGGCCGGCATAGTCGGCCAGCGACACCGGCGCGCCGCCGTCGCGCGGCAGCTGAAACGCGGGCGCAAGCGCGCCCTCGATCGCGAAGGCGGGAGCGGGCGCCGACACCGGCTCGGCCGCTGCTGCCACGGTGTCCGGCGTCGTCGGCTTCGTTGCACGGGGCTTGGCAACCGCCTTCGGCGGCGCCTTGGTTGCGGCCTTTTTGGCAACCGGAGCTTTCGCGACCTTGGCGACGGCTTTCTTGGCGGGGACGGCAACGATTGCCTTCTTCGCGACTTTTACTGCGGGCTTCGCAGTCTTTGCGATCGTCTTCGCGGCAGGTTTGGTGGTCGCCTTGGCCGCCGCCTTGGCCACCACTTGGGCGACCGGCTTCTCGGCCGGCACAGCTGTCCGCTTGGCGGTTTTCGCCATTGCGGCCTTCGAGGGATTCTTGCGCGATTTCTTGGACATACGCCTTCCTTTCGTCGCTTTCAGCGGCTCTGTGTGGTGCACTGCCGGCTCACGATGGCGGGCTGCCGATGGTGGCGCTGCGGTGCAAATCTGTTGACCCCGGAGTATGGTTACAAAGGATTCGACGCAACACTCGCTCCGCCCGCGGCAACGTGGCGGTACGGTCGTACGACGAGCTATCATTCAAACCGAGCATTGGCAGCGATGCCGGCCCGCGCGTTCGTGATTACGGCGTCGGGTCGGGAGCAATCGATCTCACAATCAGCGCCCGCACCGAGAGGCAATGGCAAGACATAAGCCGCCCCAAGCGTTGAGTTCGCGTTCCGACCGCGCTCCGCCTCGGGATGATGCCGATTGGGATCATCACGACGCGGAGGGGCACGACCGCGCGCGTCAGCTGCTGTCGCGGCCGGGCGACGGCTCGAGCCGACGCAACAATCCCATGGTCGATGTCCATGAGCGGCGCCGCGGCAGCTGGGTGAAGCGCCTTGCGGCAGCGATGGGCGTGCTGCTGATCATCGGCGGGATCTGCTTCGGCGCGTTGTGGTGGCGGCTCGGCACCGGTCCGATCAATTTCGACACGGCGACGCCGTGGCTGGCCGAGGCCATCCAGGACAACATCGGCCAAGGCAATACCGTCGAGATCGGCGGCACCCAGATCGAACGCTCCGGCCGTATCCGCATGGCGGTCCGCATCCGCGACATCGTGGTGCGCGACCGCGATCACGCCGTGGTCGCCAGCGCACCGAAGGCCGAAGTGAAACTGTCGGTCGCCGCCATGCTGATGGGGCGTCTGCGTGCCGAGAGTCTGAACCTCGTCGACGTGGTGCTCGCGGTGCGGATCACGCCCGACGGTCAGGTCACCGTA
>JBEVEC010000055.1:0-14165 GCA_040512975.1 Tardiphaga sp.
CTACTTCGGCCGCACGCTCGGATCGCCGCCGGGGCTGCCGGGCGGCGGGATCACCGGGGTGTTGCTGGTGTCGTTGCTCGGCTTCGCCGCGCGGATTGCGGGATCCACATTGCCGGGTGGGCACAGCACGCCATCGGATTTCGCCAGCTTGTCGCTAAGCGGCTCGGCCCCCTGTCCGGTGGTCGAGCCGTTGGGCGTGATCGTGCCCTGCGCATTGGTCTGCGTCGGCGCGCAATTGGCGTCGGCGCGGGTGGCCGAGGGCGGCGCGGTCTGCGCCGGCGGGGTGGTGGGCGTCGGCGGTGCCTGCGCAAAGACAGAGGTCGTCCCGGCGATAGCGAAGCCTGCAATGAGAAGGGTCTGTTTGATGCTCATATGGAGCAACCGGGCGCGCGCCGGGAGGTTCCCGGATTGCGGTGTCCGGGTCAGGATTTAATGTAGCGGATCAGCGAGAAATGCCCCATCGGCGGCATCGGGCGGCGTTCCGCCAGGCTGACGCCGCCATGGCCGGCGGCCCAATCGACCAGCCGCGCCCAGGGAAACTCCGGGCGCCAGCCGAGCCGCCGCGCGAGCGGGGCGAAGGCGAGTTCGAAGATCTTGCGCGGGCCGCTTTCGGCGCCGATGTGATTGACCAGGATGAGCTCACCGCCGGGCTTCAGCACGCGGATGAAATCGTCCAGCGTGCGCTCCGGGTCCGGCACCGCGGTGATAACGTATTGCGCCACCACGGCGTCGAAGTGATCGTCGGGAAAAGCGAGGTTCTTGGCGTCCATCACCGCCAGCGTCTCGACATTGGTGAGGTTCTGCGTGCGGACCCGTTCGTGGGCCTTGCGCAGCATGGGCTCGGAAATATCGACGCCGCAGATCTTCGTGGTCGGCGCGTAGTCGACCAGCGACAGCCCGGTGCCGACGCCGACATCGAGGATGCGACCGCCGATGCGATCAGCCTCGATGATGGTGGACTGCCGCCCGGCGTCGAACACCTTGCCGAACACCAGATCGTAGATCGGCGCCCAGCGCCCGTAAGCCTTCGCGACCCCTGCGCGGTCGATATCGCCAGCCATGCCCCTGCCCTGATTTTCTTATGCGCGCATTGCGGCGAGTGGAAGTGCGTCGCGTTGCGCATCGCCTGCGCTCTTCGCCGCCGCGCTCTTGATGAAACCGCCGCCCAGCACGCGGGCCTGCCCGTCGGCCGCGTCGTAGAACACGCAGGCCTGCCCCGGCGACACGCCCTCTTCGCCGCCGACCAGTTCAACCTCATAGCCGCCATCGACGGCGCGCAGCCAGGCCGGCTGCGGCCCGCGCGTCGAGCGCACCTTGACGAACAATTCGATGCCGCGGCCGACCGCGCGATCCAGCGACCCGCCGCCGATCCAGTTGACGTCGCGCAGCACGATGCGGTGCATGCGCAGCGCCTCGCGCGGGCCGACGATCACCCGCCGCGAGGCCGCGTCGATGCGGATCACATACAGCGGCGCGCTGGCCGCGATGCCGAGGCCGCGGCGCTGCCCGATGGTGAAATGCATGATGCCCTCATGGCGGCCGATCACATGGCCGTCCATGTCCACGATCTCGCCGGGCTCCAGCGCGTGCGGCTTCAGCCGCTCGATCACGTCGGTGTATTTGCCCGACGGCACGAAACAGATGTCCTGGCTGTCCTGCTTGTCGGCCACCGACAGGCCGAACTGCCGCGCCAACTCGCGGGTCTGCGGCTTGGACATGTCGCCGAGCGGGAAGCGCAGGTAATCGAGCTGCTCCTGCGTGGTCGCAAACAGGAAGTAGCTCTGGTCGCGGTCGCGATCGGCGGCGCAGACCATCGCGCGCGAACCGTCGGCCAGACGGCGCGACGCCACGTAATGGCCGGTCGCCAGCGCCTGCGCACCGAGGTCGCGCGCGGTGGCCAGCAGGTCGCGGAACTTGACCGAGCGATTGCATTCGATGCACGGCACCGGAGTTTCGCCGGAGGCATAGCTCGCCGCGAAATTGTCGATCACGGACTCGCGGAATTTGCTTTCGTAATCCAGCACGTAATGCGGAATGCCGATGCGCTCGGCGACGTCGCGCGCATCGTGGATATCGCGCCCGGCGCAGCAGGCGCCCTTGCGATGGGTCGCGGCGCCGTGGTCGTAGAGCTGCAGCGTGATGCCGACCACGTCATAGCCCTGCGACTTCAGCAGCGCGGCCGTGGCCGAGGAGTCGACGCCGCCGGACATGGCGACAACGACCCGGGTGTCCTCCGGACGGCCTTCGAGATCGAGACTGTTAAGCATGGAGCGGGTCACTGCTGCGAACGCGCCGGGAGCAAACCAGCGCGATCTGGAAAATGGCGGCAAATCCGGAACTTAGCGCCCACGTCGGCGCCGGGATGGATTGCGCACTTTAATATAGGCGGCATCGCGCTCAATCAATCGCGGCGCCGGGCGGGCGCGGCAATTCTTGCCGCCGGGCAGAAATGCAGTGGCCATCCGACGCCATCGTGCTGCGAGCACTATTACCAACGCATTGATGTTGCTCGTAATTATATCCCGAAACGGGGTGGCCCGGTCCTTGCTGAATGAACGCTGGAATTCATCTGGAAGGACCACCTGTGGTTAACGTGCCGGACATCACCGCCAACTTCTCGCTCCAGAGCACCCGCGCCCGGTTGGCGCGCGATGACCAGTCGTCCGACGCCGGCAGCTTCAGCGCGCTGGTCGACAGCAATACGAGCGCGCGCAGCGATGTCACGTCGACCCTGCCCGACCTGCCGGCGCCCACGCGCAACGACCGCCCGGCCAGCAGCGACACGACGTCACGCACGAGCGACAGCCGCGCCGACGACGATGTGGCATCGGCCCAGGCCCGCGATACCCAGCAATCCGCCACCGACGCGGCCAAGGACGCGCGCGACGCTAGGGACAACGCCCAATCGGGCGCGGCCAAGTCCAAAGATGGCACCAACGACGACACCAAGGCGAGTGGCAAGACCGAACACAAGAAAGACGCCAAGACCGATGGCAAGACCGACGGCAAGGACGCGCCGTCCAAGGACGCCGACGCGACCGGCACGGACAAAACCGCCAAGACCGGCAGCGACACCCCGGTCGCCGTCCAGGCCGTCGCGGTCGCCATCCCGGTGCCGGCGACCACCGTTGACGTCAAAACGGCAGGGATGACGACCACAGACCAGACCGGTGGCGCAACGCCGCCGCTGGCGATTGCGGCTGCCGCCGTGCTGAAGGCGCAAGCGGCCGCGGCGAATGCCACGGGCACGGACACCGAACTGCCGGCAGATGCCACCACCACGGCCGCCGATACGGAATTCGCCAAGCTGATCGCTTCGGCGACGCCTGCCAACACCAAGGCCGGCGCCAAGAAAATCACGACGGCCGAGACCGCCACGACCACGGCGGACGCCAAGACCGAGGGCAAGGACGCGAGGGCGCAGACGCCCGCCGACGCGCAGCCGGTCGGCGCCGGCGCTGCGGACAAGAAGCCGGCCACTGACGGCAAGCCGGATCAGACCTCTGCAGACGGCGCGAAGCCGGACGCGACCACCGCATCAACCGACGCGCCGAAGCCCGCCCCATCGCACGACCACCGCAACGAGCTCGCCGCGGCGCCGACGGTGGCGACTGACGCGCTGACGCAGGGCAACGACGCGGCGACGCAGGCACCGTTGGCGGCGGCCGCACCGATCGTTGCCGCGGCCCCGCAACTGACCGCCACCGTGGCGACCGGCAACGCCGTGCCGCTGAGCGGCGTCGCGGTCGAGATCGCGCAGTCGGCGAAGGCCGGCAAGAGCAGCTTCGACATCCGGCTCGATCCCGCCGAGCTCGGCCGTATCGACGTCCGTCTCGAGGTCGACAAGCACGGCAACGTGACGTCACACCTCACAGTCGAAAAGCCGGAAACCCTGACCATGCTGCGCCAGGACGCACCGCAACTGCAGCGCGCGCTGGAGCAGGCCGGCCTGAAGACCGGCGACGGTGGCATGCAGTTCAGCCTGCGCGACCAGTCCTCGGGCCAGCAGCAGCAGAACGGCGGCGACCAGTCGGGCCGCAACGCCCAGCGCCTCATTGTCCACGAAGACGATTCCGCGCCTCTCGCCCCGTTGGGCCGGGGCTATGGTCGCATGCTGGGGTCCAGCAGCGGCGTCGACATCAGTATTTAAGGGAGTGAATCATGGCAGTTGGTGATGCAACGACGGCCCCGACCGTCGTCTCCGGAACGACGCCGGTCTCGGGCTCGAGCTCGTCCTCGACCGATACCAGCACGACGACGGGGATCGCGGATAATTTCCAGACCTTCCTGACGCTGCTGACGACGCAGTTGCAGAACCAGAACCCGCTCGACCCGCTCGACACCAACCAGTTCACGCAGCAGCTGGTGCAGTTCGCCGGCGTCGAACAGCAGCTGAAGTCGAACGATCAGCTGAAATCGCTGGTCGACATGGAAAAGACGGCGCAGGCCACGCAGGCGATGGTCTATGTCGGCCAGAACGTCGCGGTCGACGGCTCGACTGCAAAATTCGATACCTCGGCAACCTGGAACATGGTCGCCCCGAAAAACGCGACCGCCACGATCAGCATCGCCAACTCGGCCGGCAACGTCGTCTATAGCGGCAACTTCACGCTGAACCAGGGCAATGCCAGCTTCGTCTGGGACGGCAAGGGCAATGACGGGACGCAATATCCCGCAGGCAACTACACGCTGTCGGCGACGGCCAAGGACGACAACGGCAATAGCGTCGCGATCTCGACCGAGGTGCAGGGCGTCGTCGACTCCGTCGACCTGACGCAAACCCCCGCGCTGCTGTCGATCTCCGGCGGCACCTACACCGTCGACAAGATCAAGCGCGTGGTGCGGGCAACCGACACGTCGACGCCGACCACGCCGACGACCCCGACGACCTAAATCACACACCCGCCGGCTGGGTATCGCCTTCGCCCTACCGTCCAGCGCGCTGAGCAAAAAAACGTAGCTGAGCCGCCGGCCGCCATTTCCCGAAAAATTTATCCGATTTTCGTCATGCCCGGGCTTGTCCCGGGCATTTTCGTTTTGGCAGCCAGAAAGCAGGAGTGCACGGTACGGCGCCCTTCGCCGACCAGCCGCCACCCGCCTCGCGAATCACCTGCACCTCCCGCATCCGCGTGGTGGTACTTGGCGGCAAGTCCAGATCTATTCGCATTGGAGTTGTAGGCTTAGGCAAATTTTAAGCCGCTGAGCGTAAGTTGTCACAGTGAGTTCAGTGGTTGAGAGTTTGTGAGTACGCCATGACAGAACCCCATCGCCCGAGGGTCAAATACGTCATCGGGCCTGACGGCAGTCCGTTAACAATTGCGGATCTGCCGGCTCCCGGAACCAAACGGTGGGTGATCCGCCGCAAAGCCGAAGTCGTCGCCGCCGTGCGCGGCGGGCTGCTGTCCCTCGAGGAAGCCTGCAGCCGTTACACGCTGACGGTCGACGAGTTCCTGTCCTGGCAGTTCTCCATCGACCAGCATGGCCTGGCCGGACTGCGGACCACCCGCATCCAGCAGTATCGTCAGTAATTCTTCATTTTCGACGTACGCTGTCCCGGTCGCGACGCAGAACGCCATTCCGGCGTGATGCGTCGCCGAGCCGGGACGGTTACGCAGCGGGCATCTCGCGCTGCGCCGGTCTGTGGAGCAGCGCAAGGCGCAGCACCGCGTTGAAACAACATCTACCTATCGCATTTGATGAAAACCGGCTCCCTCACGGGAAGCCGGTTTTCGCCATTTCGCGTTAATTTCGCGATCTGTTAACTCACGTTAACCATATCGAAACCATACCCCGGCAAAATTTGCCCAGTCGGTCCCGGAGGCCGAATCTCAGGGGCTGGTTCGTGCAGAGTCTGCTAAGTTTTCTCAAAGGTCTCGGCGCAGCCCGCCTGATGGCCATGGTCGCGGTCACCGCGGCGCTGATCGGCTTCTTCGCCTTCGTCATCATGCGGGTGACGACGCCGCAGATGACCACGCTGTTCACCGATCTCAGCGTCGAGGACTCGTCGGCGATCATCAAGGACCTGGAACGCCAGGCGATCCCCTACGAAATCAAGAATGACGGCGCCGTGGTGATGGTGCCGAAGGACAAGGTCACCCGGCTCCGCATGAAGCTTGCCGAAGGCGGCCTGCCCAAAGGCGGCGGCGTCGGCTACGAGATCTTCGACAAGTCCGACGCCCTCGGCACCACCAGTTTCGTCCAGAACATCAATCACCTGCGCGCCCTGGAAGGCGAACTCGCCCGCACCATCCGGGCGATCGATCGCGTGCAGTCAGCCCGCGTACACCTGGTGCTGCCGGAGCGCCCGCTGTTCTCGCGTGAGGCGCCCGAGCCGTCGGCTTCGATCGTTTTGCGCGTGCGCGGCGCGCTTGACGCCCAGCAGGTGCGAGCGATCCGCCATGTGGTGGCCTCGGCCGTCAACGGGCTGAAGCCGAACCGCGTTTCGATCGTCGACGAGGCCGGCCAGCTGCTGGCCGACGGCGCGGCGGATGCGACCGCCGACGGCGCCACCGGCGACGAGCGCCGCGCCTCGTTTGAAAAACGCATGCGCAACCAGGTCGAGGGTATCGTGTCCTCCATCGTCGGCTCCGGCCGCGCCAGGGTCCAGCTCACCGCCGACTTCGATTACAACAAGGTGACGCAGACCTCCGACAAGTTCGACCCCGAAGGCCGCGTTCTGCGCTCCAGCCAGACCCGCGAGGAGGCCTCTTCGGTCGGCGAGCGGGACGGCCAGGTCACCGTCAACAACGAACTGCCCGGCAACCAGCAGCCGAACGGCGGCGGCGCCAAGGACCAGAGCAAGAAGTCGGAAGAGACCAACAACTACGAGATCTCCCGCGTCACCAAGACCGAGGTGACCGAAGCCGGCCGCGTCAACCGCATCTCGGTCGCGGTGCTGGTCGACGGCAGCTACAACAAGAACGAGAAGGGCGACATGGTCTACGCCCAGCGCTCCAAGGAAGAACTCGACCGCATCGCCGCCCTCGTCCGCTCCGCCATCGGCTTCGACCAGAAGCGCGGCGACCAGGTCGAGGTGGTCAACCTGAAATTCGCCGAAGGCCCGAGCATCGTCCCGAATGCCGAGCCGACCGGCATGTTCGGCATGATGCAGTTCACCAAGGACGACGTCATGAACGTCATCGAGCTCGGCGTCATGATGCTGCTCGGTCTCGTGGTGATGTTCATGGTGATCCGCCCGCTGGTCCGCCGCATCCTGGCCGCGGAGCCGGCGCCGTCGCTGCCGCCGCCCGGCACCATGGCTTTGCCCGACGGCGTGCAGGTCGGCGCCGACGGCCAGACCCTGATCCCCGCCACCACCAACAACATGATCGACGTCGCCACCATCCAGGGCCAGGTCCACGCCCAGTCGGTGAACCGCGTCGGTGAACTGGCCGATCGCAACCCCAACGAAACCGCAGCCATCGTTCGCGCGTGGCTGCAGGAACCGGCGTGATCTGAATGGCAGCCGTCCCCGCAGTTCCCGGCGACAACACCAGCGACATCGCCAGCGTCGTCGCCGGCCTTGCCAGCCGTCAGGGCAACCGCCCCGCCTCCGCGCCGATCTCCGGCCCGAAGCGCGCGGCGATCCTGATGCTGGCATTGGGCGAAAAATTCGGCGGCAAGGTGTGGTCGCTGCTCGACGACGACGAGGTGCGCGAACTGTCGATGCACATGTCGACGCTGGGCACCATCGAGCCGGAAACCGTCGAGGACCTGCTGCTGGAATTCGTGTCGCGCATGTCAGCCTCGGGCGCCCTGATGGGCACCTTCGACGCCACCGAGCGGTTGCTGACGCAGTACCTGCCGTCCGACCGTGTCAACGGCATCATGGAAGAGATCCGCGGCCCCGCCGGCCGCAACATGTGGGAGAAGCTCTCCAACGTGCAGGAAGAGGTGCTCGCCAACTACCTCAAGAACGAATATCCGCAGACCGTTGCCGTGGTGTTGTCGAAGCTGAAGCCGGAGCATGCCGCGCGCGTGCTCGGCATCCTGCCCGAGGAGCTGTCGCTCGACGTCATCAACCGCATGCTGAAGATGGAAGCGGTGCAGAAGGAAGTCATCGAGCGCGTCGAGCAGACCCTGCGCGTCGAGTTCATGTCCAACCTGTCGCAGACCCGCCGCCGCGACGCCCATGAGGTGATGGCGGAAATCTTCAACAATTTCGACCGCCAGACCGAGACCCGCTTCATCACCTCGCTGGAAGAAGACAACCGCGAGGCGGCCGAGCGCATCAAGGCGCTGATGTTCACCTTCGACGACCTGATCAAGCTCGACGCCGGTTCGGCCCAGACGCTGATGCGCAATATCGACAAGGACAAGCTGGGCATCGCGCTGAAGAGCGCGAACGAGGAAGTCCGCAGCTTCTTCATGGGCAACATGTCGTCGCGCGCCGCGAAAATGCTGACCGACGACATGGCGGCGCTCGGCCCCGTGCGTCTACGCGACGTCGACGAGGCGCAGGCGCTGCTGGTCAATCTCGCCAAGGACCTCGCCGCCAAGGGCGAGATCGTGCTGACCAAGAACCGCGCCGACGACGAGCTGGTGTATTAATGGCCGCCCCCGCCAAATTCCTGTTTGACATGGACTTTTCGGCGCCCGACAGGGCGCGCGCGCCGGTCATCACGCCCGCCGAGGTCGCCGAGAAGATCGCCAATGCCGAGGCCCACGCCTACCGCGCCGGCTTCGACGCAGCCCAGCGCGAGGCCAAGGCCGAAGCCGATCGCCGCGCCGCGCTGGCGCTGGAGCAGATCGGCGTCGCGATCTCGGCGATCTCGTCACGCTTCGCCGCCGTCGAGGCCAAGATGGAAACCGAGGCGGTCGATGTCGCGGTGTCGGTCGCGCGAAAACTCTGCGAGGAGCTGGTCGCCCGCGAGCCGCTCGCCGAGATGATGGCGCTGGTGCACGACTGCTTCAAGCACCTGGTGGCGACGCCGCATCTGGTCGTGCGCATCAACGACCAGCTCTACGACGAAGCCAAGGACCGCATCGAGAAGCAGGCGAGGCAGAGCGGCTTCGCTGGACGCCTCGTCATCCTCGCCGAGCCGGACCTCGCCAACGGCGACTGCAAAATCGAATGGGCTGACGGCGGCGTCGTGCTGGAACGCGCGGCCATCGACACCAAGATCAACGAACTCGTCGCGCGCTATATGGCGTCGCGCAATCCGGCCTGAGCGGCCGAAAGGACTATCCGATGAGCGATCCACACGTGCCGCTTCCCGACCTTAACGCACCCGACGCGATGGCAATGGGCGATGTCGGCTATCACGACGAGGAACAGGTCACCCGTATCGCCGCCGACCTCGAGGCGGTGTTCGACGTGCCGGTGCAGGTCTCGGCGGTGCTCGGCCGCTCGAAGATGGATGTCGGCGAACTGCTGAAGCTCGGGCCGGGCACCGTGCTCGAACTCGACCGCCGCGTCGGCGAGGCGATCGACATCTATGTCAACGACCGGCTGGTGGCGCGCGGCGAAGTCGTGCTGGTCGAGGAAAAGCTCGGCATCACCATGACCGAAATCATCAAGGCTGAACGCAGCTAACGCCTCGCGGCGACAAGGGATCAGAGGAGATCACCATGCGGCTTCTTATCGTTGGCACATTGAAGGGCCAGCTCACCACCGCCACCAAGATCGCCATGGACAACGGCGCCTCGGTGGTTCACGCCGAAAACCACGACCAGGCGATGAACGTGCTGCGATCGGGCAAGGGCGCAGACCTGCTGCTGGTCGACGTCGCGCTCGACATCCGCGACCTCGTGATGCGGCTCGAGGCCGAGCACATCCATGTGCCGATCGTGGCCTGCGGCATCACCAGCGACGCCCGCGCCGCGGTGGCGGCGATCCATGCGGGCGCGAAAGAATACATCCCGCTGCCGCCGGATCCGGAGCTGATCGCCGCGGTGCTTGCCGCCGTCGCCAATGATTCACGCGACCTGATCTACCGCGACGAGATGATGGCCAAGGTGGTGAAGCTGGCCCAGCAGATCGCGGGCTCCGACGCCTCGGTCATGGTCACCGGCGAAAGCGGCACCGGCAAAGAAGTGCTGGCGCGCTACGTCCACACCCGCTCCCACCGCGCGCGGAAACCGTTCATCTCGATCAACTGCGCCGCGATCCCCGAGCACCTGCTGGAGTCCGAACTGTTCGGCCACGAGAAGGGCGCCTTCACCGGCGCCATCGCCCGCCGCATCGGCAAGTTCGAGGAAGCCACCGGCGGCACCCTGCTGCTCGACGAAATCTCGGAAATGGACGTGCGGCTGCAATCGAAACTGCTGCGCGCCATCCAGGAGCGCGTCATCGACCGCGTCGGCGGCACGCGTCCGGTGCCGATCGACATCCGGATCATCGCCACCTCGAACCGCAACCTGGCGGACGCCGTGCGCGAAGGCACGTTCCGCGAGGATCTGCTGTTCCGGCTGAACGTCGTCAACCTCAAGATCCCGCCGCTGCGCGAGCGCCCGGCGGACATTCTCGAACTGGCGCAGCATTTCGCCAAGAAGTATGCCGACGCCAACGGCGTGCCGGTGCGTCCGATCTCCGCCGACGCGCGCCGCGTGCTCACCACCAACCGCTGGCAGGGCAATGTCCGCGAGCTCGAGAACACCATCCACCGCGCGGTGCTGATGGCCGCGGGAGACGAGATCGGCGCCGACGCGATCCTGACCCCCGACGGCGACCGCCTCGATCTTGCCAAGACCGCGCCGGCGGTGGCCCATGCGACGCTGGCCGCGGAAACCGTCACCCGCGCGCTGGTCGGCCGCACCGTGGCGGATGTGGAGCGCGACCTGATCCTGGAAACGCTGAAGCACTGCCTCGGCAACCGCACCCACGCGGCGAACATCCTGGGCATCTCGATCCGCACGCTGCGCAACAAGCTGAATGAATACGCCGATGGCGGACTGCCGATCACCCCGGCCGGCGCGGGCGATTATCGTGCGGTGATGGGAGCGATGTAGCCGCGGGCGTCATTCATTCAGGAATAGTTCGGTGCGTCGGGCTTCCGAAAAATCTGGATCGGCTCTCCCGGCGTCAGGTCGGGACGCTTAAACATGGCGTAGGCGTAGAGCGCAAGATAGGCGATCGCGACCGCGCCGACGATGTAAATCAGCCAGGTGCCGACGCGTTTCATCGCGCCACATCCGTTGTCCGCCCGGTTGATCGCATCGTCGCTCCGCTGCTCGCCTGGTCTCTATCTGCGCCCTGCGGCCAGTTCGGGCAATCCCCGCCCGGCGCTTGCGCGCCACGCCCGAATGGTTAGCTTGCCCGATGAGTCGCGGCCGCATCGGCCGGGGCCGCCGCCCAGCACCCCAGAAAAGCCATGCCCACCTTTACCCCGCATCAGGACGCTGCGCTGAAAGCCGTCGACGACTGGCTGAAGGCCAAACCCGGCAGGAACGGCACGCCGCCGATCTTCCGGCTGTTCGGCTATGCCGGCACCGGCAAGACCACGCTGGCGCGGCACATCGCCGACAATGTCGACGGCGAGGTCAAGTTTGCGGCGTTTACCGGCAAGGCCGCGCTGGTGATGCGCAACAAGGGCTGCGAGGGCGCCTCGACGATCCATTCGCTGATCTACCGCGCCCGCGAAAGCGGCGAGGAACAACCGAACTTCGAATTGTGGGACGACGCGCCGGCCTCCAAGGCCAAGCTGATCGTGATCGACGAATGCTCGATGGTCGACGCCGACCTCGGCCGCGACCTGATGTCGTTCGACTGTCCTCTGCTGGTGCTGGGCGATCCCGCGCAGTTGCCGCCGATCCAGGGCGGCGGCTTCTTCACCGAGGCCGAGCCGGACATCATGCTTACAGAGGTGCATCGCCAGGCCGAGAACGACCCGATCGTCCGCATGTCGATGGACGTGCGCGAGGGCCGCGACCTCGACATCGGCCGCTATGGCGAGAGCGAGGTGATCTCGCGCACCGAGCTCGACCCGCGCCGGGTGATGGATGCCGACCAGGTGCTGTGCGGACGCAACAACACGCGCCGCGCCTATAATCAACGCTTTCGCCTCCGGCTCGACATCGAGGATCCCCTGCCCGTCGCCGACGACAAGCTGGTCTGCCTGCGCAACAACCGCAAGAAGGTGCTGTTCAACGGCGGCCTGTGGCGCGTCAAGGCGCGCGCGGCGTCGAAGTCGCAGATCATCACCATGCGGATTTCGCCGGATGAGGATTTCGGTGGCAAGGTCACAAAAGTGTCGGTGCGAGCGGACTGCTTTTCTGGCGGCGTCGAGACGCTGCCGTGGGAACAGCGCAAACCGTACGACGAATTCGACTACGGCTACGTCCTGACGGTGCACAAAAGCCAGGGATCGCAATGGGACGACGTGGTGCTGTTCGACGAGAGTTTTGCGTTTGGAGAGAGCCGCGCCCGTTGGCTCTATACCGGTATCACGCGCGCGGCAAAGCGCCTCAGCATCGTCATATAGGCGGGAAGGAAGTCGCCGTTCGCGTTAGTGGTCGCACAGTTCATGTCGCCCGGCCGGCGATGGGCGCGAATCGCTATAGGCACTCCACGCGGCCGCGATGACCGCAGAAATCTCCTTCTGCAGCGGCGCGAAAGCCGGATCCCTGAAACGGGCACGGTATCGCTGTTCGAATTCGTCCCGGTTCAATCTGACGGCGGCCATTCCGGTGAGGCCTTCGAAAATCGGCATCCCATACTCGTCCTGTTCGATGCGCCACAGCCCCACGGCTGTAGCGCCATACAAACGCACTTCAGAATCAACCTGTTCCACCGGCGCGCGTCGAGGCGGCGGGAACCGGTTAACAAATCACGAAACCGTGCGCCAAAGGATGTAACGATCCGGCGCCGTTTGCGTATCTCGAATGACGGCCGGATCGGCGTTGGCCCATGGCCGGCCTCCGGTCTAGACTGCCGATCTTCGGCTTATCGAATATGAGAGGACTTGCCATGCGCCGCTCCCTTTACAGCCGCCTGACGCTCGGTGCCGCCGCCGCTGCGCTTGTGATTTCGACCGCCCTGGTGGCACCCACTCTCGCGGCCGAGGATGCCGTGGTCATTCCGGCGCCGACCATGGACGCGCCGGTGACCCAGGGTCTGCAAACCGTCGTGATCGCCGGTGGCTGCTTCTGGGGCGTGCAGGGCGTGTTCCAGCACACCGCGGGCGTTGTCAACGCCCTGTCCGGTTACGCCGGCGGCCCGAAAGCCGCGGCCAATTATTCCGCCGTGAGCACCGGATCGACCGGCCACGCCGAGGCAGTGGAAATCAAATACGACCCGAAGCAGATCAGCTACGGCAAGATCCTGCAGATCTATTTCTCCGTGGCGCATGATCCGACCCAGCTTAATCGCCAGGGCCCTGATTCTGGCACGCAATATCGCTCGGAAGTGTTCGCCACCACGCCGGAACAGAAGAAGGTGGCCGACGCGTATATTGCCCAGCTGAACGCCGCCAAGGTGTTCAAGAAGCCGATCGTCACCAAGGTGGACATGCTGCAGGGGTTCTATCCGGCGGAGGCCTATCATCAGGACTACCTGACGCTGCACCCCAACCAGCCCTATATTGCCTATAACGATCTGCCGAAGGTCGAGAACTTGAAGAAGATCTTCGCCCAAAACTATATCGAGAAGCCGGTGCTGGTGAGCGACGCCAAGGTCACGAACTGACCAGCGTGCTCAACGCTTCCGCCCTCGGAAAAGGAGACGTGATGACTGACACCAAGACCGTCGCCAAGGTCGAGAAGACCGAGGCCGAATGGCGCAAGGAACTGACGCCGATCCAGTATGCCGTGCTGCGCGAGAAGGCGACCGAGCGTCCCGGCACCGGTGAATACGAGCACGACCATACGCCTGGCACTTTCGTTTGCGCCGGCTGCGGGCAGACGCTGTTTGAATCGGACGCCAAGTTCGATTCCGGTTGCGGCTGGCCGAGCTTCACGCAGCCTGCGCTTGAGAGCCATGTCGACGAGGAGCGCGACGGGTCGCACGGCATGATCCGCACCGAAGTGCTTTGCTCCAAGTGCAACGGTCATCTCGGCCATGTGTTCGACGACGGCCCGGGACCCACGGGATTGCGATACTGCATCAATTCGGCAGCCTTGAAATTACAGCCGCGATAGATACGTATCTGCTATCAAACGATTCACCATTGCCTCGCGCGACCGCCCCGGCGCGCGAGGCCTGTATTTGATTTGCCCATTTAACTTCC
>JBEVEC010000056.1:0-4859 GCA_040512975.1 Tardiphaga sp.
CGTGACGATGGCGCTGGCCGATCTGAACCGGGTCGCCAGCGAGCTGCGCACCGACATCAAGCGCGGCAAGTTCGACACCGCCCCCGAACTGCTCAAGGTCGCCCATGACGGCGTGCGCGGGCTGCGCACCGAACTCGACATGCGCAACGATTCGGTCTGGGGCCGGCAGATGGCCGCGATCCGGGTCGAGATTTCCAGCACGCTGCAATCCGAAATCGAGAGCGTGCCGGGGCGCGTGCGCCGGCTGCTGCGCCAGCGCGCCGACAAGGACATTTCGCCGACCGCCCATATCGATCCCGCCGACGTCCAGGAGACCGCGGCTTTGATCGCCTTTGTCGCCGTGTGCCGCACCTATGCCAGCGAGCTGGCGATCAACGAGGTGACGCTGCGGACCTATTCCGACCTGCAGCAATATGTCGAGAAATCCACGGAGTCGCTGGTGCAGTCGCTGCGCGCCGGCGACGCCCGCATCCGCGCCTATCGCCAACAGCAGGCGAGGGCGGCGATCCGCTTCTGCGAAGTGCTGTTCGGCGCGGAATATGCAGCGCTGATGAGCCGCGCGGCGGACCACGCGATGGTTGCCGTTGAGCGGAAGCCGTCGCGAGCGGGGTAGGCAGCGGTCGGCGCTGCGATCGCCAAGCGCCGCGACAGCCCTTCAGAATGCGATGTCGGCGATCACCGGCAGGTGGTCGGAAATCGCGCCAGCGGCGCGATCCGTTTCGCTGCGAACGATCCTGATCTTGTGGCCGTAGATCCGATCGAGCCGCATCAGCGGCCAGCGCGCGGGAAAGGTGCGCAGCCGGGTGCGTTCCGGAAACCGCTCGGCCAATGTGCCGCGCACCGAATTGATCCAGAACCAGTCATTGAAATCGCCGACCACCACGGCAGGCGATGACGCGTCGTGTGCCAGTTGCAGCAGCCGCGCAGCCTGATCGCGCCGCTCGCCGATGCTGAGCCCGAGATGCGTCGAGATCACGCGCAGGTCGCCCGATGGCGTGGCGATGTCGGCGGTGATCGCGCGGCGCGGCTCGCGCTCCTGGTAGGAAATGTCATGCACCTCCGGCGCGCAGCGCCAGGGCCAGCGGCTCACCAGCATCTGTCCGTAATCGCCATCGGTGGTCACGATGGATTTGGCGCCGATGCTGTGGCCACCTAGCGCGTTCTCGATGGCGACAAACGGATTCTCGCGGCCGCCGCGGGAATCGATTTCCTGCAGCGCGACGATGTCAGGCGACCATTTTCGGATCAGCGCGATCACCCCGGGCAGATCGAAACCAGGATTGAGACTGAAGGTGCCGTGCACGTTCCATGTCATGATCCGGATGGTCGTGGCCGTCATGTCCGACGGCCTAGCCAGGTCACCACGAACTGGGCCGAGAGCGAGATGGCGAGCCAAACGGCGATAGCCAGCAGCAGCAGCGCCGCGCTGGACCAGGAGGGAGCGCGCAGGATATCGGCGAGCTGCGCGCCGAAGGCGGACATCGCGATCAGCCCGGGTGCCATGCCAAGCACCGTTCCAAGCATGAAGTCGCGAAACCTGATGCCGCTGGCGCCGGCCGCGAGATTGATCAGCGAGAACGGCGCCACCGGTACCATGCGGATCATCGCCACCGACACCACGCCATGGCCGACGATCTTGCGCTGGATCCGTGCCATGCGCGGACCCAGCATGCGCTTGACCGGCCCGATCCCGACGAAACGGCCGATCATGTAGACCACCGCAGCGCTGGCCATCGCGCCCGCCCCTGCAGAACCAAAGCCCAGCCAGGGCCCGAGGGCGGCGGCGGTCACGGCGATGAGCACCGTAACCGGAAACATCACCAGCCCGAGCACCACGAACGCCGCCACGATCACGACAGGCGCCAGCGGCGATCCTTCGATTCCATTCAGGGCATCGAGCAGCACCTCGAATTCGGTGAAACGGTACAGCGGCGTTAGCCGCCAGATGGCGGCCAATCCGAACAACACGGCCACCACCCCGACCAGCTTGAACCAGGTCGGGAACGTCACGGCCGCGATACGTTCGAGCCCGAGCGGTCGGCGGGGGTCCGCCACCGGCCTGACAAAATCGATGACCTCCTGCCGATCGGGCACGCCGTCCTCAACCGGCTTCAGGCTATGCCCGCGCTCTGCCAATAAGGTCGCGGCACGCAGTAGCGATGGGTCGCGAACCAGCTGCTCCGCCACGGCTTCCTTCGAGACGCCGCAAAAATGGCCGAGCAGATCGTTGCGGATTGCCGTGATGCGCTCCCGTTCGCCGACGCTCTGTGCCTCGATCACCAGATCGCATTCGGTGTCGGCGCCCATCGAACGATGATTGATATTGGCCGATCCGACACGCAGGATCCGGTCGTCCACGATCATCACCTTGGAATGCACCATCACCGCCTCCGTCCGATCGCCGTCGGCGATCTCCGGATACAGCAGCCGGACGCGATCGGACACGCCGGCATCCTGCAGCAATCTCATGAATTCCAGGCGCCCGTTGCGCATCGTTCGGGCCTCGATCCACGAGGCGTGCGTCTTCGGCGCGATCAGGAGCACTTCTAGCTGCGGCTTGTTCTGCAATTCTTCCGCGAGCTTGCGGGCGATCAGGTCGTCGCTGAGAAACTGGTTCTCGATATAGATCGTGCGCTCGGCGGCCTTGATCGAAGCCAGGAACAGTTGTGCCACCTCATAGGCGGCCGGCCGTCCCGGACGGCTCGGCTCTGTACGCGCTATTCCGATCATCACATCGTCGAAATCCGCCGCGAGATCGTCCGGCCAGGGATCGCCCGTGGGCCGGATCGCGGGCGCGGTGGCGCATTGCGCGCAGAGCCAGCGATCGCGCACGATCTCCGCCAGGCACAACGCGGCATCGCCATCGACCATCATCTGCACATCGTGAAACGCGGCGTAGCGCACACCATTGGGATCTACGCGGCCGGGATGATCGATGGCATGCGCGTTGGTATCCCAGCGACGCATCGTCAGATCGCAGCCGCCGGAGAACGCCACGCTGTCGTCGACGACAACGATCTTCTGATGTTGCGAGGATCCGATCGGCAGGCAATTGTCGAAGCAGAATGTCAGGCGATCATCGTCGGCACGGGCGAATTTCGACGCCGAAAACCATTCGCGCTCGCCCGCATACAGGATCGGTGAATTCCAGATCAGCAGGTGGATACGCAATTCGGGGCGCCGCAACAGCAGCGCATCGAGAAAGGGGCCGAGCTCTTCCGGCAGGCCGTCCGTGGCGCGACCGCTCGGTCCCACCAGTTTCGTGCGGCTGTGAACGTCCCACCCCACAATGAAAACCGAAGCTTGGGCCTGTAGCAGACAACGGCGCAGCGCGTCGAAATAAACCGCGGCGTCGTTCAACACCGCCGCGCGGCGTGCATGCTTGCGATGAAATACTGTCTTGCCTTCGACGAGGACCGCGTTGTCCGAAGCCTCGCTGCTATCCATGGTCTGCGAGGCCTGCACTCCAACTCCCGACAAGATGAGGACCAAAAACACAATCGACGGCGGTTTGGTTCCATCTCGACGGTTATGTCGACCGAACGGGGGACGCACGCCTGGTCTGGCCGCTCCGAGCTTTTGCAGCGGGCGTTTCTGGTGTGCGTCGATCGCTGCCGCGACGTTCGTTGGTTGATTGGCGGATCCGGCAGCCGCGGGAGGAATTGCAAAGGGACGCCGTGACCTTGTCCCTTGATTTAGAACACCTTTCCGTCGTTGGGTGCCGCAAATGTCAATTGCGCGACTGGTTTAGAAATGGTGTAAACCGGCCAGTGAAGACCGCCGCAGGCGGTGGCACCGGGACCGGAAACTGTCGATGACGCTGTGGTTTGTGTTCGCGCTGATGACCGCCGCGGCGATTTTTGCCGTGCTGTGGCCGCTCGGCCGGGCGCGATCGAACGCCGGCGGGACCGAGGCCGCGGTCTATAAGGACCAACTCGCCGAAGTCGGCCGCGATGCCGAGGCCGGGCTGATCGGCCCGACGGAAGCCACCGCCGCGCGGGTCGAGATCAGCCGCCGGCTACTTGCCGCCGATGACGAGGCCGGACGCGACGTTCCCTCCCATAGCCGTCCGGTGTTTCGCCGCGGCGTGGCGCTGCTCGCGCTGGTCGGCCTGCCGTTGCTCGCGGTGGCGACGTATCTGTCGCTCGGCTCGCCGCAACTTCCGGATTTCCCGCTCGCCTCCCGCAGCCAGACGCCGAGCGCGGCGCAGCCGCTCGACAATCTCGTCGCCCAGGTGCAGGCGCATCTCGAGAAAAACCCGACCGACGGCCGCGGCTGGACCGTCATTGCCCCGGTGCTGACCAAGCTCGCCCGCTTCGACGAGGCGGTGACCGCGTTCCGCAATGCGATCACCTATGCCGGCGACAGCGCGGCGCGCCGCGCCGACCTTGGCGAAGCGATGTCGGCGGCCGCGAACGGCGTGATCACCGCGGATGCCAAGACCGAATTCGAACGCGCGGTGGCGCTCGATGGCGACGAGGTCAAGGCGCGCTACTTCCTCGGCCTCGCCGCCGAGCAGGACGGCCGCGGCAAGGACGCCGCTGCGATCTGGGGGGCGATGCTGGCCAAGGGTTCAGCGGACGCACCGTGGCGGCCGACGGTGCAGGCGGCACTGGCGCGGGTCGGCGGGCCGTCGATGCCGGCGCTGTCCAGCGAGACGATGGCTTCCGTGAAAGACATGAGCGCGGGCGACCGCAACGAGATGATTCTGGGCATGGTCGACCGTCTCGCGACGCGCTTGAAGCAGGACGGCAACGACGTCGAGGGATGGTTGCGGCTGGTGCGCGCCTATATGGTGCTGGGCGATCGCGACAAGGCGAAAGGCGCGCTGGTCGACGCGCGTCAGGCGGTGGCTTCCG
>JBEVEC010000071.1:0-4662 GCA_040512975.1 Tardiphaga sp.
TCCACCGCGCCGCCGGGCTGCGCCAGGATCGCGTCATGGCTCGGGCCGCCGCCGCGGCCGACGGAACCGCCGCGGCCGTGAAACAGCCGCAGCCGCACGTGATGGCGTTCGAATACTTCGACCAGGCCGATCTCGGCCTTGTACAGTTCCCAGCCCGAGGTGACGAAGCCGCCGTCCTTGTTGCTGTCGGAATAGCCGAGCATGACCTCCTGCACCGAGCCGCGGCTGTCCACCAGCTTGCGGTAGTCGTGCATCGTGAACAGCCGGTTCATGATCCCGGCAGAGGCCTGCAGGTCTTCGATGGTCTCGAACAGCGGCACGATGTTGATGCCGCTGCGGCCGGAGCAATCGACCAGGCCGACCTCCTTGAGCAGCACCGCGACCTCGAGCATGTCGGAGACGCCCTTGCACATGGAGATGATGCATTGGGGAATCGCCGCGACGCCGAATTTGGCATGGACCTCTGCCGCCATCCGGAACAGCGCCAGTTCGCCGACGGTCTCCTCGCTGTATTTGACGAACAGCGACGCCAGCGGCCGCGCGTTCTTCAGTTCCGCCGCGAGCAGCGCGATGCGCGCGTCCTCGCCCAGCGCCAGATAGGACGTGCCCGGCATCGCCGCGTCGATCAGCTCGGCGATGGTGCGCTCGTGCACGGCGGAATTCTGCCGGATGTCGAGGCTGGCGAGATGAAAGCCGAAGCAGTCCACCGCGCGGCGCAGCTGACGCAGCCGGCCGCGCGCGATGACGTCGGAATTGTCGGCCACCAGCGAGCTATGCAGCACGTCGAGATCGGCCTTGAACTCGGCGGCCGTGGCATAGGGCCCGGCATCGCCCACCGCGGCGCGCCGGTTCGGCAGTTCGAGCGCATGCGCCGTCGCCGCCAGTCGCGCATAGATGCCGGACACGGCCAAGCGATACGGCTCGCCGGCGCGGTGCGGCGACGGATCGGGCGATCGCTCGGCGAGCGCGCGCAGCTCGTCGGAGACGTCGGCGAGATGCGCCGCCATCGACAGCTCGGAGCCGAGCACGTGCAACTCGTCGAGATAGAAACTGAACGCGCGCCTTGCCTGCAGCAGCATGGTGCCGCGCATGACGTCGGCGGTGACGAAGGGATTGCCGTCGCGGTCGCCGCCGATCCAGGAGCCCATGCGCAGGAAGGTGCCGAGTTCGTCGGCGCCGCCCTGGGCGCGCAGGTTGTCCTCGAGCACGCCGTGCAGCCGCGGCACCTCGCGGAGGAAAGTGTAGTCGTAGAACGACAGCCCGTTGGCGACCTCGTCGAGCACCGTGAGCTTGCTCCGGCGCAAAAGGTTGGTCTGCCACAGCGTCACCACCGCGCGGCGCAATTGTTCTTCCGACGCCTCGGTCTCCTCTGCCGTGAGCTGCATGCGCTCGCGCCGGTCGAGCAAGGCCGCGATTTCCATCTCGCGATCGATGGTGCTCCTGCGGCGCACCTCGGTGGGATGCGCCGTCAGCACCGGCGAGATCAGCGCGCGGCTGAAGAACTTGCTGAGCAGCGGGCCCGCGATACCCGCCTCGCGGGCGCGCGCCACGGCATGCGCCAGCGTGCCCGCCGCCGATGCCGCTTCGGCGCGCTGCGTGCGCATGCGGCGGATGTTGTTCTGGTCCTCGGCGATATTGGCGAGGTGCGAGAAGTAGCTGAAGGCGCGAACGATGCGGACGGTTTCCGCCGTCGACATCGCGTCGAGGATGGTCTCGAGCTCGCGCCGCGCCAGCCGGTCTTCGTCGCGGTGGAAGCGGACCGAGGTCTGGCGGATGTTTTCGACCAGGTCGAACACCGCCTCGCCGTCCTGCTCGCGCACGGTATCGCCCAGGATCCGTCCGAGCAGGCGGATGTCGTCGCGCAACCGCGCATCGGCCTCCTCCGCCGCAGCATCGTCGCGCAGCTGCAGGGTCTCGGACACGCGTTCGGTGGGCATGATCATGGATGACACGAGGACGCTCCAGGAAGTTGCCGGTCCGTCATTTGGTCGCAACTCGTGCTGCAATGCAAGGCGAAGTTGGGGGTGGCGGGACGACCGAACCTCACCGCCTCGGCTTGACCTCGGCCAAAATCCTGTCCGCCTCCACGCGCCAGTCCTTGCTGCGCGCGAAGCCCGGCTCGCCGCGGGTGCCGAACAGCCCGTCGTCGGCGAGGTCGGCGATCCAGCCCTGGCGCTCGGCGGTGCCTTCGGCGGACCACGGCGTCAACCCGATCTCGCGCACGGTCTCGGCCACCTCGCGGACCTCCTCGCTGCGGCGGCGGCCGTGCTCGATGACGCGCTGGAAGAAATAGGCGCCCTGCTTCTCCCAGTCGATGCTCGGGAATGTCTCCACCAGCGACGCGATCACCGCGTCCTCGACGCCGTAGGCGCGCGCGGTGGTGAAGCTCTCGATCACCATGGCCTCAAATCCCTTGATCATGATGCTGCGGCACATCTTGGTCGCCGAGGCTACGCCGAGCCTGTCGCTTGCGACCTTGGCGTCGAAGCCGACGGCGTTGAGCAGCGGCGCGAGCTCATGCGCGGCGGGGCCGCCGAGCAGCAGCGGCACCTTGATGCGATAGGGCGGCACCGAAGTCATCACCGCGCCCTCGACATAGCGACCGCCGCCGCCGTCGATCAGCGCCGCGGCGCGCTGCTTGGCGCCGGGCGACGCCGAGTTGAAATCGAGGAACCAGGCCTGCGGCTTCAGGCCCGGCACGCAGGCTTCGGCCGCAAGCACGGTCTGGCTCGCCGTCACCGCGCAGACGATGAGATCGGCCTGCGCCGCGACATCGGCATGCGACCCCGCCAGCGTCACGCCATGAGCCGCCGCGTGCGCGCGCAGCGCCACGTCGTCGCCGGCCAGCTTCAGATCATAGGCGGTGACGCGGATGTCCTGCTTGCGCAGGTCTTCGGCCAGGATGCGCCCGACTTCGCCGTAACCGATGATGCCGACGTGCCACTGATTTGAAATGCTGGACATGCTGCTGAGTTGACCCGATTGAACCTGCCCGACCTTGAGCGGGCCCAATCTACCAGATCGGCCCGCCCGGGGTCACCGCCACGGGACGCAGCGCTGCTATTTCGGCGGCGCCGTGGCCGCGGCGCGCAGGCCGGACCGTTTGATCGCATCAGCCACCATGCCGCTGGCCTTGGCCTGCTCGGTGAACTGCTCGATGAAGGCATGCCCCTGGTCGCGCCCCTTGGGGATCGCGATGGCGTGGCGCTCGAGACCCCAATGACCGTCGAGCACCTTGGCGCCCGCGGACTGCTCCGCGATCTCGTACAACGTCGCCTTATTGGTCGCGAACACGTCGATCTTCCCCGAGGCGAACATCTCGGGGACCATGGTGATGGCCGGGACGCGAACGATTTCGGCATTCTTGAGGTCATGCGACAGTTCGGCGTCCGACGAACTTCCCGCCGTCACGCCGACGCGGATGCCCTTGTTGTCGACATCGGCCGAGGCGGCGATCTTCGAGCCGTTCGGCACGAGATAACCGAGGTCGCCCTCCAGATAGATCGGACCAAAATCCATGTCCTTGGCACGCGTCGCCGACGCGTTGGTGAAGGCGGCATCGACCTTGCCGGTTTTCACGGCCTCGAGCACCTCGGCGTTTTTGGCGAACACCACGGGCTCATAGGGCACGCCAAGCTTCTTCGCGAGGGCAGCGCCGAGATCATAGCCGACGCCGCGGGGGCCGTCCGACGCCTGCACGATCGACGTCGGCGTGCCGGTGTAGAGGCCGACCTTCAGCTTGCCGCTTGGCGCCAGCACCCTCGAGGGCGGGCTGTCGGCGGCCACGGCGGCCGTGGCTGCGAGCAGCAGCGCCAAGATCGACAATCGTGAAGTTTTGCTCGTACGCAACATTACCTGGTTCGCTCCTGAATCGCATGTCGGGTCTCGCCCCAGTATGGACCGTGACGCCGGCGCTGCAAATTCTTGCCAGACAATGAGCGAGGCAAGTTGCATCTTATGTCTGTTTGTTTCGGCCTGTCGCAGCCCCATTCGCGTAAAGCGCGCGGCGCGGACCATGCACGCCACGTCCGGTTGCGGCGCACTGCAACGCGCTCATCCACTGTGCGCTCCTGGCGGACTTGTTTTGTCGCTTTACAGAAAAGCGTCATCCGGTTTTAGTGGATTGACAGGCGTCCGCCCCACCTTGAATCGGGAGCCGTCCATGTTCAATCCGCATCTTCTCGCCGGTCGAAATATTCTGGTGACCGGCGGCGGCACCGGCCTTGGCCGGGCCATGGCAACAAGATTTCTGCAGCTCGGCGCCGAAATCCACATCTGCGGTCGCCGCAAGAGCGTCTGCGACGAGACCGCCACCGACCTGATGGCCGAGCATGGCGGCAAGGTCACGAGCCACGGCGTCGACATCCGCGATGCGGCCGCGGTGGATGCGATGATCGACGGTATCTTCAAGGACGCCCCCCTCACCGACCTGATCAACAACGCCGCCGGAAATTTCATCGCGCGGACCCAGGACCTGACGCCGCGCGGCTTCGACGCCGTCGCCAATATCGTGATGCACGGCACCTTCTACGTGACCCACGCCGTGGGCCGCCGCTGGATCGCACGCCGAACGCCGGGCAATGTGGTGTCGATCACGGTGACCTGGGTCCGCAACGGCAGCCCCTATGTGGTGCCCTCCACCATGAGCAAGTCGGCGATCCA
>JBEVEC010000108.1:0-8474 GCA_040512975.1 Tardiphaga sp.
TCTGCCCGGCCACGGACAAACCCAGGCGACCTGGACCACCACGGCCTTCTTCGGCGTACGGCTGTGGCAAGGCGGCGAGTTCTATTTCAATCCCGAACTCGCGCAGGGCTTCGGTTTCGACGGCACGCTCGGCATCGCCGGATTCCCCAATGGCGAGGCCCAGAAGGCCGGCGGCACCTATCCGAAGATCCGGCCGCAGCGCTATTTCTTCCGCCAGACCTTCGGCCTCGGCGGCGAGCAGGAAGACGTCGCCGACGCCGCCAACCAGCTTGCCGGCAAGCGCGACATCGACCGCATCACGTTGACGGTCGGCCGTTTCTCGGTCGGCGATTTCTTCGACGGCAACTCCTACGCCAAGGACCCGCGCGCCGACTTCATGAACTGGGCGATGTGGTCGTCGGCCGCCTATGATTTTCCGGCGGACCTGCCCGGCTTCACCCGTGGCGGCGTGCTCGAACTCAACCGCAAGGACTGGGCCGTCCGCGCCGGCCTGTTCCAGGTGCCGTCGCAGCCCAACAGCGATATCCTGACTTTCAACAGCGGCGGGGCCGTGGTGGAATTCGAAGAGCGGCATCAGATCTTCGACCAGCCCGGCAAGCTGCGCGTCGGCGCGTTTCTCAACCGCGGCAACTCCGGCAACTATCGCAACGCGCTTGCGGTCGAAGCCGCGGATCCGCTGCTCGACATCAACGACGTCATCGTGGCGCTCCGCAGGCCGAACGACAAATACGGCTTCTACGTCAACGGCGAGCAGCAGGTCATGAAGGATGTCGGCGTGTTCGCACGCGCCAGCTGGAACGACGGCCAGAACGAGATCCTGTCCTTCACCGACATCGACCGCAGCGTCTCCGCCGGTGTCTCCATCAAGGGCAGCCGCTGGGGCCGCGCCGACGACACCATCGGTCTCGGCGGCGCCGTCAACGGCCTGTCCGCCGCACATCGCGATTTCCTCGCCGCCGGCGGGCTCGGCCTGCTGATCGGCGATGGGCGGCTGAACTACGGCACCGAGCGCATCCTCGAAAGCTACTACGCCTACTCCATCGACAAGAGCTTTACGTTCACCGCGGACTATCAGCTGATCGCCAATCCCGCCTACAACAGGGACCGCGGGCCGGTGTCGATCTTCTCGGGACGGCTGCACGGGGAGTTTTGAGCGCGCGCGCTGCGCTCTCTGCTGTCGTCCCTGCGAACGCAGGGACCCATAACCCCTGAGGGTTCGGCTAAAGCAAGGCTTAGGCCGCATCGATTAAAAGAGACTCCGCGCCGTATGGGTCCCCGCGTTCGCGGGGACGACGGCTAGATTGCGGCAAACGTCCCCGCCTGTGCCATATCCCACGCCTCTCGAAACCGCGCATTGCTGGTGCCATTGCCGTCGATCAGCTCGCGCGGCTGCAGCGGCGGATAGAGCTGCGTGAACGACACCACGTCGGTTCCCGCCACGCGGTGCGAGAAATGCACCGGGCGGATATCCTGCGGATGCTCGAGGCCGGCGGCGGCGATCAGTTCGGCCAGCGCGTGCAGCGTCGCCTCGTGATAGCTGCGCACGCGGTCGGTCTTCTGCGGCACGGCGAGCGCGCGGTTGCGGGTCGGGTCCTGCGTGGTGACACCGGTCGGGCAGCGATCGGTGTGGCACGACAGCGACTGAATGCAGCCCAGCGCGAACATGAAACCGCGCGCCGAATTGCACCAGTCAGCGCCGAGCGCCATCGCCCGCGCCATGTCGAAGGCGGTCGCGATCTTGCCGGAAGCGCCAAGCTTGATGCGGTCGCGCACGCCGATGCCAATCAGCGCGTTGTGAACAAAGTTCACGCCCTCGCGCATCGGCATGCCCAGATGGTCCATGAATTCCAGCGGCGCCGCACCGGTGCCGCCCTCATTGCCGTCGACGACGATGAAGTCCGGATAGATCCCGGTTTCCAGCATCGCCTTGCAGATCGCGAGGACTTCCCAGGGATGGCCGATGCACAGCTTGAACCCGGCCGGCTTGCCGCCGGACAACCGGCGCATCTCGCCGATGAATTGCATCATCTCGATCGGCGTCGAGAACGCCTTGTGATAGGCGGGCGAGATGCAGTCCTCGCCCATGGCGACGCCGCGGATACGTGAGATTTCTTCCGAGACCTTGGCCGCCGGCAGCACGCCGCCGTGGCCGGGCTTGGCACCCTGGCTGATTTTGAGCTCGACCATCTTGATCTGGTCCAGCGTGGCCAGGCGCGCAAAAGCCTCCGGATCGAACGCGCCGTCGCGGGTGCGGCAGCCGAAATAGCCGGAGCCGACTTCCCAGATCAGGTCGCCGCCGTTCTCCTGGTGATATGGGCTCACGCCACCCTCGCCGGTGTCATGGGCGAAGCCGCCCTTCAGGGCGCCGGCATTCAGCGCGCGGATGGCATTGGGACTGAGCGCGCCGAAACTCATGGCCGAGACGTTCAGCACCGACGCGGAATAAGGTTTCAGGCACTCCGGCCCGCCGATGGTGATGCGGAAATGCTCGCTGGCATGCGGCTTGGGCGCCACCGAGTGGTGCATCCATTCATAGCCCAGCTCATAGACGTTTTTCTGGGTGCCGAACGGCCGCTTGTCGAGCACCATCTTGGCCCGCTGATAGACCACCGCGCGGATGTCGCGCGAGAACGGCATGCCGTCCTTTTCGCTCTCGAAAAAATACTGCCGCATCTCCGGCCGGATCTCCTCGAGCAGGAAGCGGATATGCGCGGAGACGGGGTAGTTGCGCAGCACCGCATGCTCTTTCTGGAAGAGGTCATGCAGGCCGAGCGCGGTCAGGAAGCCGAAGACGATCACCGGGATGATGACGAGATTGATCACCTTTGGATCGACGATGGCGACGCCGACCAGGAGGCAGGTCACGACGCCGCAGATCGTCAACACGATGAAGCGCGGCGAGAAGGGGAGCATCAGCGTTTCCATGGAGCCCTGCACTGGTCTGAACGATGCGAGCGTTACACAGTCCCGATGACGCAGGCATCACAAACACGCGGCCGCCGGCCGCATGCGGGGCGAGCCTAGCGTGCGGGGGTCAAGGAATCATTGTGAAAGTGAGAAGGGGCGAGACGACAAAACCCGCGCCGGGGGCGCGGGTTGCGGTGTGGAAAATCTCTGCCGGGCAACGAGGCTCTTCTTCACCTCTCCCCACCGGGGAGAGGTGAAGAAGAGGCCCTGCTGCGTCGCAGCGCTCCACAAACGCCTTTTCGATCACGAAATGGCCGGGCTCGGAATGGCTTCCTTCGGTGAAATTGCGCTCTTCGAACATCTTCTTGAGGTCTTCGAGCATATGCGGGCTGCCGCACAGCATGATGCGGTCGGTCTCGATATCGAGAGGACCCTGGCCGATATCGTTGAACAGCTGCGATGACGCGATCAGGTCGGTGATGCGGCCGCGGTTGCGGAACGGCTCACGGGTCACGGTGGGGTAGTAGATGAACTTGTCCTTCATCAGCTCGCCGAACAACTCGTCCTCGACCAGCTGTTTGACCACCTTCTCGCCATAGGCCAGTTCGGACACCTGACGACAGCCATGCACCAGAATGACGCTGTCGAAGCGCTCATAAATTTCGGGGTCCTTGATCAGGCTCGCGAACGGCGCCAGGCCGGTGCCGGTCGACAGCAGCATCAGGCGCTTGCCGGGGACCAGGTTGTCGGTCACCAGCGTGCCGACGGCCTTGCGGCCGACCAGAATGGTGTCGCCTTCCTTGATCTTCTGCAGGCGCGAGGTCAGCGGGCCATCCGGCACCTTGATCGAGAAGAACTCGAGCTCTTCCTCGTGGTTGGCGCTGGCCATCGAATAAGCGCGCAGCAGCGGCTTGCCGTCGATTTCAAGACCGATCATGGCGAACTGGCCGTTCTGGAACCGGAAGGAAGCGTCGCGTGTGGCGCGGAAGCTGAACAGCGTGTCGGTCCAGTGCTGAACAGACAGAACTTTCTCTTTGTGGAAGGCGCTCATGAGATCTGATTTTCCGGTGCGGGGCTTGTTAGAACAAGTCCATTGTCTGCCGCGTCACGAGGCTGAGAAACCCTTGCGGCTATTGGCTAATTCGGGCTCTCGCTGATGCGATGACAATTAGTCAAAGAAGCCGCTGAGCGCAATTGCGGATGGGGAATGCCGTCGAATATTTGAAAAGCAGGTTACCCGGCGAGACGATTCGCAGGCACCTTGGTAATTTAATTACCTAAGCGGCCTCGGTCACGGAGATTCCTTACGCGCAGAGCTCCCTGGTCTGCTGGCGAGCCTTGCGCTGATCCGGTAACTTTCGCCCTCCAGGAGTTGCCATGGCAAGCGCGCGCGTTCCATACCGGCCGGACCGATGAAAACCCTCCGCGATTTTCGCGCCTGCGCGCCTGCATTCTGCCCCGACCAGGCGGTGTACGCGGCCTATGCCGCCCATGTGTCCGGCCTGGACTTTCAGGATCTGGACGGCGGCACGAGCCTGCTGTTCACCGTCGGCATCGGCGGCCAACGGGCGGCCTTCGGCGCCGGGCGCTGTTCGTTCTTCCCGCAGAACAACGCCACCGCGGCCACGCTGGCGAACGACAAGTATTTTGCCGGCGTGCTGATGGCCCGATCCGGCATCGCCACGCTGGGTGGAGACTATTTCTTCCTGCATGACCGCCACCGCGCCCACCGTCCCCCGGGCCACGAGCGCGGCGATGCCATCGCCCATTGCCAGGCCCTCGGTGGCGCCGCCTTCGTCAAGCCGCTGAACGGCTCGCGCGGAGACTTTGCCCAGGCAGTCTCTAGCGAAACCGCACTGCGCGGCTATCTCGACGAGGTCGCGCGTTATCACGACGCGATCATCATGCAGCGGATTTATGTCGGCCAGGAATATCGCATCTTCGTGCTGGACGACGAGATCCTGTACAGCGCGCGCAAGGCGCCGCCGGTTGTGATCGGCGACGGCGAACACTCGTTCGGAGCATTGTTGCAGGCCGCGGCAGACCAACGCGGCGCTCACGGTGTTTCGCTCGCGGCGTCACCTGATAGTGGCCCGCACGATGTAGTTCTGGCACAAGGCGAACGGCGCGCGATTCCGGGGCGCATGAATCGGAGCGCCGGCGGCACCATGGACTTTGCAACACCTGATAACGACGTCGCCGCCTTCGCGATCGCCCGGCAGGCCGTTAAGGCGCTCGGCTTGCGCGTCGGCGCCGTTGACATGTTCACCGACGCCGGCAGCGATCCCGCGGCGATGCGGGTGATCGAGGTCAACGCCAACCCGTCGATCCGTTTTCTCGAGGACAGCGGACGCGACGACCTGATCCTGCGCATCTGGCAAAGCACCTTCCAGACCGTCGGGCTGCGCGATGTTTAACCTGCCGAAATACGGCGGTGGGGTCTGCCTGGCGCGGATGGCGCTGCTGCTCGAGGCTCTGTCCATCGACCGCGCGCGGCTGCAGCACGATTCGGTCGTGGTCACCGGATCGAACGGCAAGGGCTCGACCGCCGCGTTCTGCGCGAGCATCGGGCACGCCTTCGGCTGGCGCACCGGGCTGTTCACGTCGCCGCATCTCTATCGCTTCAACGAGCGCTTCCAGATCGACGGCGAGCCGATCGACGATGAAATTCTGGAGGCCTGCGTGCTGCGCGTGGCGACGGCCATCGCCGACCTCAAGCAGCACGGGCTGCACGAGACCTTCGGTGCTTTCGAAGCGCAATTCGCGCTGGCGTGCCTGTATTTCCAAGAGAGCGACTGCGACTTCGCCGTGTTCGAAGCCGGCATCGGCGGCCGCTACGATCCGGTCCGGCTGATCGGCGCCGACATCACCTGCGTCACCTCGGTCGATCTCGAGCACGTCAACCTGCTCGGCAATTCGCTCGAGTTCATCGCCTCCGACAAGAGTGACGCCTGCGCCGCGGGCGGGGTCGTCATCTATGGCGAGAACTGCCGTCCACTGCAGGGGCATCTGGCCGAGTACAACCGCAACCGCGGTGTGTCGGCGATCTATGTCGGCGACGAGATTACGATCCGCAACGTCTCCGCCTCTGCCCGTGGCCAGACCTTCAACTGCCGGTTCGGGCCGTTCGATCTGCGCGCGCTGGAGATCGGCCTCGCCGGCGAGTTTCAGCTCGGCAATGCCGCCATCGCGGCCACGCTGTTCATTCTCTGGATGCAGCGCACGCATCCCGACGCGGCGGCCGAACGCATCGACCACGGCATCCGCAGCGGCCTGCGCGACACGCGCTGGCCGGGGCGTCTGGAGATCGTGCAGCGCGATCCGCTGACGGTGATCGATGTCGGCCATACGCCGGACGGCGTGTCGCAAGCGCTGAAGGGGCTGCATGCGATCCATGGTCCGTCGAGCTGGATCCTGGTGCTCGGCGTTTCCGCCGACAAGAACCTCGACGACATCGCGAAATATCTCGCGCCGATGTTCGACACCATCGTCTGCATGCGCGCCCATCACAAAGGCGCCGACGCCCGCGCCATCGGCGCCGCCGCGCGCGCCGCCAATGCAACGGCGCGGATCCATGTGGCCAACGCGCTGAACGATGCCGTGCGGATCAGCCAGCAGCTGGCCCGCACGATGCACCAGCGGGTCTATGTGGCGGGCGGGCTGTTCGCGGCGATCGAATACGCCACGGTGCTGCGCGGCGGCAAGGCACAGGATCTGCAGTTTTTTTGAGGACACGCCTGTCGTCCCCGCGAACGCGGGGACCCATACGGCGCGGACTTGCTGGAGCCCCCAGCGGTCGACGCTGCCATTACAAACTGACCTCAGGGGTTATGGGTCCCCGCCTTCGCGGGGACGACGGCGGCGTTGTGCCCTAATCCGACCCGCCCTGCCCGCTGTCCAGCACGTTGAAACTCTCCTCCAGCTGCGCCGAGATCGGCACGCCCATCCGCTCGCCGGTGGGTAGCCGCGCAACGAACCATTTGTTGTAGAGCGGGATCAGGTCGCGGTTGGAGCCGAGCCGGCGAAATGCGCGCTCGACCACCGCGGCGAGTTGCGGTTCGTCCTTCCTAAACATGATGCCGTAGGGATCGTAGGACAGGTAGTCGCCGACCACGCGAAACTTGTCCTGCGACTTGTGGCGGGCGATCAGGTCGGACAGCAGGATGTCGTCGGTGGCAAAGGCATCGGCCTTGCCGTCGGCGAGCATTTGGTAGGACTGCTCGTGATCGGGCGACACCACGATGTTGAGGCCGAGATTGAACTTCTTGTCGACGTTGTGCATCGCCGCTTCGTTGGTGGTGCCCTTGGTGACGACCACGGTCTTGCCCTTGAAGTCGGTCGGCGCCGTGCCCGTTGTGGTCTTGGGCACCATCAGCTTGGTGCCGGCGACAAACATCAAAGGCGAGAACGCGACCTGCTTGCGGCGTTCGGCATTGGCGGTGGTGGATCCGCATTCAAGGTCGATCTTGCCGTCCGTCACGGCCGGAATGCGATCGTCCGACGTGACCTTGACGTATTCGATCTTCAGCCCGGCATCATCGACTTCGGTGGCGATGTCCTCGACCACGGCTTCGCAGAGTTCGAGGCTGTAGCCGATCGGGCGGTTGGCCTGATCCAGGAACGAGAACGGCGGCGAGCTCTCGCGGTAGCCAAGCCTGACAGTGTGGGACTTCTTGATCGCGGCAAGGGTGGGGCTGAGCCCCTCCCCCGCCGTCTGTGCCGCAGCGCCGCCCACCAGCAGCAAGGCCGCCAGCACGCCGAAGATCGCACTCGCGCGGTGATGGCGCATAGGGCTCATCCGTGTCCGAGGGCCGGGATCGTGCCCGGAACCAGTTCCTCGTCGGGACCTACGGCATCGGCCGGCGCCAGTTCACCTTCCCACTGCGCCACGACCGCGGTGGCCAGCGAATTGCCGATCACGTTGGTGGCGCTGCGGCCCATGTCCAAGAATGTATCGATGCCCATGATCATCAGCAGTCCGGCTTCGGGGATGTTGAACTGGCTGAGGGTCGAGGCAATCACCACCAGCGACGCGCGCGGCACGCCGGCGACGCCCTTCGAGGTGATCATCAGCGTGGCCAGCATTGCGAGCTGGGTGCCGAGCGACATTTCGATATGGTAGGTTTGCGCGATGAAGATGCTGGCAAAGGTGCAGTACATCATCGTGCCGTCGAGATTGAACGAGTAGCCGAGCGGCAGCACGAAGCTGGAAATCCGCGACGACGCCCCGAAGCGGTTGAGGCCTTCCAGCGTCTTCGGATAAGCGGCTTCCGAGCTCGCCGTCGAGAACGCGATCATCAGCGGCTCGCGGATCAGCCGCAGCAGGTGTTTGTAGCGTGGCCCGATAACGATGAAACCGACCGCCACCAGGATGCCCCACAGGATCATCAGCGACAGATAGAAGCCGCCCATGAACACGATCAGCTTCCACAGCACGCCGAGGCCGTTCTTCGACACCGTCGCCATGATGGCGGCCCAGACAGCCAGCGGCGCAAACAGCATCACATAGCCGGTCACCTTCAGCATGATGTGGCCAAGGTCATCGATCAGCGCCAGCATCGGCTTGG